>NZ_JANFAK020000043.1 GCF_024721315.2 Streptomyces sp. Isolate_45 | reverse complement strand
GCCCCGGCCACCGGCGTGCGGGAGGGCGTCGGCGAGGCTCCGGCGGTGCTCCCCGCAGGCCCCGCCTGCGCCGAAGGCCCCTCCGGCCCCGCGGCGGCCAACACCGCCGCCACGACCACGGCGGCCGTCACCCCGGCGGCAGCCACCACGATCCCCCGCCGCCGATGCCGACCCCACCGCCCGCCCGCTGCTCCGGGGGCGGGTGCGGGATCGGGGGCGGGTGCGGGATCGGGGAGCGAGCCGGACGCGGTCCCGGAGGCGGGTTCGGACGCGGGCGCGGACTCGGACTCGGACTCGGACTCGGACTCGGTAACAGCAAAAGGCTCGGGAACGGGCTCGGGAACGGGCTCGGGAGCGGGCTCGGGAACGGCGTCCGGGACAGCCTCCGGATCGCCCCCCGGAACGCCCCGTCGGCCCGCCTCCTCGGCGCTCGGCGCAGCCGCTCGGTCCCTCACCGGACCGGACGCCGGCTCGGGCTCCGGTAGCTCCTCCGTCGCGCGCACGGTGTCCGGCCGCTCCCCGGACGCCGCCCCGGGCGCGGGGTCGTCCGCGACCTCCTCGGGCCGCGCCTCCGGGACCCGGCCGGGCGCCGCCACCGGCGCCGCGTCCGCGTCCTCGCCGGCCGGCGCCACAGGCACCGGCGACCGGCGGCGGGCGTCCGCCAGGAGCCAGGCCCGGTGGAGTTCCACCGCCTCCGCGCCCGTCGCCCCGCAGGCCCGCGCGAAGCGGTCCACCGCGGCGAACTCCGCGGGCACCGCCTCCCCGTTGCAGTACCGGTGCAGGGTCGACGTACTGGTGTGCAGCCGTCGGGCCAGCAGCCCGTAGCTCACCCCCGCGCGTTCCTTCAGTTCCCGCATCAGCCGCGCGAACGCCTCCGTCTCGGCCGGCCCCTTCACCGGCCGTTCCGCCTCGCCCACAGCACTCCCCCCGTCCCGTGACTCCGTTCCACCCGGGGGATGTTCCCCCAGGTGACGGTATGTACGGCCGTTCCAGTGTCCCGGATCCGGCGGGTTCCCTGGCCTGACGACCCGCAACGGGGGAAGGCTGTTGTCGCAGACGACCTTCAACCGCACTTCGTACGGGGAGAACACCGTGTTCCGACGCTCCACCTCCGCCATGGCCACCGCGGTCCTCGCGGCCGCCGCCGCCCTGCTCCTGACCACCTCGACGACCGCGACGGCCGCCGTGGCCGCGCCCGGCTTCCTCAACGGGACCGACCTGCCGCCGCACGCCTCCTCCCCCTGGTTCGCGGGGAAGGTGACCAAGGGGCTGCCGGAGAACGCGCCGTTCTGTCTGGAGGGGGTCCTTCCGGCGGCCGGCAGCTGGCACCGCACCTTCGGCACCGAGTTCGACACCGGCGCCGCGCAGATCTCCGTACGGACCGCCTCGAACACCGCCGCCGCCAAGCTCGTGACGACCCTGGAGCGCAAGGTCGCGGCCTGCGCCGCCGACTGGCTGCGCGCGACCCCGGGCGGGACGGCCTCCTGGCAGGACTACGGGAAGATCGCCGTGGAGGAGGGCGCCCACGTCTACGGGGTCCACGCCTCCGTTCCGGAGTCCGAGCCGGGCGTGCACCTCTTCGGCATCGGGCGGGACGGTGCCACGGTGACCGTCGTGAACTGGGGGCAGATGGGATACCTGACGGACGCCCCCGTCCCCGCCTTCAAGAAGACGACCACGACGGCCGTCAAGAAGCTCAACCCGTAGTCGCGCGGTCCGGAAGTCCAGGGCGCCCGGAAGCCCGCGAGTTTCCGTGGTCCCGATAGGCCCGGGGGGGGGGAAGGGGGGATCGCAGCCCCGTCCCCCGGGTGGGACCATGGATCCGAGGGATCCGCCGCGCCCGTGCGGGGCCGGGCAGGCGATCCGGGGCCGAGTCGACGCGGGACGAGGCGATGGGCATGCGTTCCGGTAACGAGCCGGTGACCGCCCGCAGTCCGCTGCGGCTGCGGTTCTGGCTGAGCTTGTGGGGGCTGATCTGGGCCGCTGCCGGGACGGTCGCGTTCTCGCTGGGCGGCCGGCCCGGCTGGGCGGCCGCCTGCGGGGTCGTGGCCCTGCTGGCGGCCGTGGACCTGGTGATCGTGACCCGGCACATCCGGCAGGGCCCGCACTACCAGCCCGGCCGTGACGTCCCCCCGTACGAACCTCCGCGCATCCGCTAGGGCCTGTCATCGACCACGGGTCGTCGACCAGGGCCTGTCGTCGACTACGGGTTGTCGTCGAACCGTGCCGCCGCCAGGTACTCGGGCTGCGGGTCGAGGGCGGCGGCCAGCCGGAAGTGTCGGCGGGCCTGCTCGCGCCGCCCGGAACGTTCGTGGGTACGGGCGAGGGCGTAGTGGGCGAAGGCGTTGTCCGGCTCCCGCTCCAGCACCAGCTCGAATTCCAGCTCGGCCGGCCGCAGCTGCGCCGCCGCGAAGAACGCGCGGGCGCGCAGCAGCCGGGCGGCGGTGTTCTCGGGGTGGGCGGCTATGACGGAGTCGAGGAGCTTGACCGCGCCGCGGGGGTCGCGTGCGGCCAGCAGCTGCTCGGCGGCCCGGAAGTCGATGACGTGCGTCTCGGGACTCGCGGAGCCGGAAGACCTCGGACCGGAGGGCTGGGACGGCGGCTGCGGGGGCGTGGTATCGGACACGGTGTCTTTCCTTCCCTCTACGGGCGCGTTCAACGCGCCCGACCGCTCGGGCTATTCCGCGCCCGCGCCGCTGCGCGCCGGTGCGGAACACCCCGCTGCCCCGTCGTGCTCAGGCCCCGGCGTCCCCGCCGGCCCGCTTCGTGAGCCGGTCCCACACCGTCCGCACCTGGGGTTCGAGCGCCTCCAGGGGCCCGTCGTTGTCGATGACGAGGGTGGCCACCGCGAGCCGCTGTTCCCGCGTGGCCTGGGCCGCCATCCGGGCCCGCGCGTCCTCCTCGGTCATGCCGCGCCGCGCCGTCAGCCGGGCCAGCTGCGTTTCGGGGGACGCGTCCACGACCACGACCAGGTCGTAGAGGGGGGCGAGGCCGTTCTCGGCGAGCAGCGGTACGTCGTGCACGACGATCGCGTCGGGTCCCGCCGCGCCCTCCAGCTCGGCGGAGCGGGCCCCTACCAGCGGGTGCACGATCGCGTTCAGGGTGCGGAGCTTGTCGGGGTCGCCGAACACGATGGCTCCCAGTGCGGGCCGGTCGAGTTCTCCGGCCGCGGTGAGCACGGACTCCCCGAAGGCCTCCACCACGGCCGCGAGGCCCGGCGTACCGGGCTCGACGACCTCCCGCGCGATCCGGTCGGCGTCGACGACCACTGCCCCGTACTCCGCCAGCAGCCGCGAGACCTCGCTCTTGCCGGCACCGATTCCGCCTGTCAGGCCCACTTTCAGCATGGTCAGCACCCTAGGCCCCGGCGGAAGGCCGCGGCCAGGCCCCCCGGCCCCCCGCGGCCCGTTCCGACGGCGACGGGCTACAGCTCTCCCTCGCGTTCCGCCAGGAACCGCTCGAACTCGCGGCCGATCTCGTCGGCCGAGGGGATCTCGGCCGGCTCGGCGATCATGTTGCCGCGTGTTTCGGCCCCGGCGGCGGCGTCGTACTGGTGCTCCAGGCCCTGGACGAGGGTGACGAGTTCCTCGTCCCCCTCGCGGATCTGCCGGTCGATCTCGGTCTGCGTACGGTGCGCCTCGGTCCGCAGGGCGTGCGCGACGGCGGGCAGGACCAGTCCGGTCGCGGCGGTGATCGCCTCCAGCGCGGTCAGGGCCGCGTCGGGGTACGGCGAGCGGGCGACGTAGTGCGGTACGTGCGCGGCGACGCCGAGGACGTCGTGCCCGGACTGGGCCAGGCGGAACTCGACGAGCGATTCCGCGCTGCCGGGTACCTGTGCCTCGTCGAAGGGGCTGCGGTGGCCGGGCATCAGGTCGGTCCGGTTGCCGTGCGGGGTGATGCCGACGGGCCGGGTGTGCGGGACGCCCATCGGGATGCCGTGGAAGTTGACGGAGAGCCTGACCCCGAGCCGCTCGATGATCTGTCGGACGGCGACCGCGAAACGCTCCCACTCCACGTCCGGCTCCGGGCCGGAGAACAGCAGGAAGGGCGCGCCGGTCGCGTCCTGGACGAGGCGGACCTCCAGGCGGGGTTCCTCGAACTCGGTCCAGTGGTCGCGCTGGAAGGTCAGCAGCGGCCGGCGGGCCCGGTAGTCCACGAGGCGGTCCGCGTCGAAGCGGGCAACCACCTGGTGGGGCAGGGTTTCCAGGAGCCGCTCGACGATCTGCTCACCGGCCTCGCCCGCGTCGATGTATCCCTCGAAGTGGTAGAGCATGACCAGTCCGGCCGAGTCCTGGGCCAGCGCCAGGTCGGCCACCGCCAGGCCCTTGGCGTCCCATTCGTACAAACCCTGTGGATCAAGCACTGTCACCATTCCTCCCTCGCCGCGTTCTCTGCCAAGAACGTCCAAGGTGCCGTCGGCATTCCCCAGTTGACGTCTTTCGCGGGATCGCGGCGCCGCGGGACGGCACTCGACGGGTGCGGACCCGCCCCGCGCGCGGGGCGGGCCGGGGGCCGGGAACGCGGAAAGGCCCGCCCCCCGAAGGGGACGGGCCTCGCCGTCGGTCTCAGCTCAACTCACACCGGAGTGTGATGCGCGCTGCGATCAGCTCTGGCCGCCGGCCAGCTTCTCGCGGAGCGCGGCCAGGGCCTCGTCGGACGCCAGGGCGCCCGAGGTCTCGTCCGACTCCGAGGAGTACGAACCACCGGAGAGGCTGGCGCCGCCACCGGTGTTGCCACCGGCGGCCGGGGCGGCAGCGCCCTCGGCAGCGGCGGCCTCGTCGGCCTCGCGGCTCTTGATGACCTGCGCCTGGTGCTGCTCGAAGCGGACCTGCGCCTCGGCGTACTGGCGCTCCCACGTCTCGCGCTGGGTGTCGAAGCCCTCGAGCCAGTCGTTGGTCTCGGGGTCGAAGCCCTCGGGGTAGATGTAGTTGCCCTGGTCGTCGTAGGACGCGGCCATGCCGTACAGGGTCGGGTCGAACTCGACCGACGCCGGGTCGGCACCGAAGGACTCGTTGGCCTGCTTCAGCGACAGCGAGATCCGGCGACGCTCGAGGTCGATGTCGATGACCTTGACGAAGATCTCGTCGTTGACCTGGACGACCTGCTCCGGGATCTCCACGTGGCGCTCGGCCAGCTCGGAGATGTGGACCAGACCCTCGATGCCCTCGTCCACGCGGACGAACGCACCGAACGGAACCAGCTTGGTGACCTTACCCGGGACGACCTGACCGATCTGGTGGGTCCGGGCGAACTGCTGCCACGGGTCTTCCTGCGTCGCCTTCAGCGACAGGGAGACACGCTCGCGGTCCATGTCGACGTCGAGGACCTCGACGGTGACTTCCTGACCGACCTCGACGACCTCGGACGGGTGGTCGATGTGCTTCCAGGACAGCTCGGAGACGTGCACGAGACCGTCGACGCCGCCCAGGTCCACGAAGGCACCGAAGTTGACGATCGAGGAGACGACGCCGGAGCGGACCTGACCCTTCTGCAGGGTGGTGAGGAACGTCTGGCGAACCTCGGACTGGGTCTGCTCGAGCCAGGCGCGGCGGGACAGGACCACGTTGTTGCGGTTCTTGTCCAGCTCGATGATCTTCGCCTCGAGCTCCTTGCCCACGTAGGGCTGGAGGTCGCGGACGCGACGCATCTCGACGAGAGAGGCCGGCAGGAAGCCACGGAGGCCGATGTCGAGGATGAGACCACCCTTGACGACCTCGATGACGGTACCGGTGACGATGCCGTCTTCTTCCTTGATCTTCTCGATCGTGCCCCAGGCACGCTCGTACTGAGCGCGCTTCTTGGACAGGATCAGACGGCCTTCCTTGTCCTCCTTCTGGAGAACCAGGGCCTCGATCTCGTCGCCGACCTTGACGACCTCGTTCGGGTCGACGTCGTGCTTGATCGAGAGCTCGCGGCTCGGGATCACGCCCTCCGTCTTGTAACCGATGTCGAGGAGAACCTCGTCCCGGTCCACCTTGACGATGACGCCGTCGACGATGTCGCCGTCGTTGAAGTACTTGATCGTCTCGTCGATCGCCGCGAGGAACGCGTCCGCGTCGCCGATGTCGTTGACCGCTACCTGCGGAGGGGTGGTGGCGGTGGTCTCGGTGCTGCTCGTCATGTGGGAAAGGGCTCCGGTTACGGACAGAAAGTCGTAGGTACTGCTACGCCGGGAGCCCTTATCGGCATCTGCCGAAGCCGGACAGCCAAGGAAGCCCGGATCCGCACGAGCGGGAGGGCCTCGAAAACCGAGGGGACATCAACAGAAGCAAGCGCAGCCTGCTAGGTCTGAGGAGCACAGGCTCGCAGCGCAACTTGTAGCATACGGGGGCAGCCGGACAGGGTCAATGCGCGAAGGCGCACACCCCGGGCAGATCACCGCACAACCGGCACAATTCGGGGGCACAGAAGCCCCGGTGGGCAGTCCACATGGATTTCCCGAGCCATCCGCAGACTACGACGACGGGCCCCATGAACCAAGAGTCCTACGACAAACCCGCCCCCGAAGACGGCTACGGGGCGGACGGGGCCGCCGAGGACGACGCGCAGGCCACCCGGCGTGACGCGGGGGACGCGGAGAGCAGCCGCGCGAACCGTGGCTGGTGGGACCGCAACGCCGACGAGTACCAGAGCGACCACGGCGCGTTCCTCGGCGACGACCGCTTCGTCTGGGGACCCGAGGGGCTGGACGAGGCGGAGGCGGCCCTCCTCGGCCCCGCGGACTCCCTCAACGGCAAGGACGTCCTGGAGATCGGCGCCGGCGCCGCCCAGTGCTCCCGCTGGCTGGCCGCCCGGGGCGCCCGCCCGGTGGCGCTCGACCTCTCGCACCGCCAGCTCCAGCACGCCCTGCGCATCGGCGGCTCCGATCTGCCGGCGGTCCGGCTCGTCGAGGCGGACGCCGGGCGGCTCCCCTTCCGCGACGGCTCGTTCGACCTGGCCTGCTCCGCCTACGGCGCGGTCCCCTTCGTCGCCGACCCGGTGAACGTGATGCGCGAGGTCCGTCGGGTCCTGCGTCCGGGCGGCCGCTGGGTCTTCTCCGTCACCCATCCCATTCGCTGGGCCTTCCCCGACGAGCCCGGCCCCGAGGGGCTGTCCGTCGCGGCCTCCTACTTCGACCGGACCCCGTACGTGGAGCAGGACGAGGACGGCGACGCCGTCTACGTCGAGCACCACCGCACGATCGGGGACCGGGTCCGGGACGTGGTCGCGGGCGGGTTCCGCCTGGTGGACCTCGTCGAGCCGGAATGGCCCGAATGGAACGACCAGGAGTGGGGCGGCTGGTCCCCGCTGCGCGGCAACCTGATCCCGGGGACCGCGATCTTCGTGTGCGAGAGGGACTGACCCCCTTGATCCGCCAGGCCGACCTCGACGCCCTTCCCGTACGGGAGGCCCTGCCCGCCCTCGTCTCCGCGCTGGACGCCGACGGCACGGCCGTGCTGTGCGCCCCGCCCGGTACCGGCAAGACCACGCTGGTGCCGCTTGTGCTGGCCGGGCTGGTCGGCGGCGGACCGCGGCGCCGGGTCGTGGTGGCCGAGCCGCGCCGGATCGCCGCCCGGGCGGCGGCGCGGCGGATGGCCTGGCTGCTGGGCGAGCGGCCGGGCGGGTCGGTGGGCTTCACCGTGCGCGGCGAGCGGGTCGTGGGCCCGGGGACCGTGGTGGAGGTGGTGACCACGGGCGTGCTGCTGCAGCGTCTCCAGCGGGACCAGGAACTGGCCGGCACGGACGTGGTGGTCCTGGACGAGTGCCACGAGCGGCACCTGGACGCCGACACCGTCGCCGCGTTCCTCCTGGACGTGCGCGCGACCCTGCGCCCGGAGCTGCGCCTGGTCGCGGCGTCGGCGACGACGGACGCGGCGGGCTGGGCGCGGCTGCTGGGCGACGCCCCGGTGGTGGAGGCCGCCGGGATCGCGTACCCGGTGGAGACGGTGTGGGCGCCGCCGGCGCGGCCGGTGCGGCCGCCGCACGGGATGCGGGTGGATCCGGCGCAGCTGGCGCACGTGGCGTCGGTGGTGCGACGGGCTCTGGCGGAGCGTTCCGGCGACGTGTTGTGCTTCCTGCCGGGGGTGGGCGAGATCGCCCGGGTCGCCGGACAGCTGGGCGGGGTCGACGCGGAGGTGCTCCAGGTCCACGGCCGGGCCCCGGCGGCCGTCCAGGACGCGGCGCTGACCGCGGCGGACCATCGCCGGGTGATCCTTTCGACCTCGGTGGCGGAGTCGAGCCTGACGGTGCCCGGCGTACGGGTGGTCGTGGACTCCGGGCTGGCGCGCGAGCCCCGGGTGGACCACGCGCGGGGGCTGGGCGCGCTGACGACCGTACGGGCGTCCCGCGCGTCGGGCCGCCAGCGGGCGGGCCGGGCCGGGCGCGAGGCGCCGGGCGTGGTGTACCGGTGCTGGGAGCGGGCCGAGGACTCCCGGCTGCCGCCCTTCCCCTCGCCCGAGATCCGGATCGCGGACCTGGCGCAGTTCGCGCTGCAGGCGGCCTGCTGGGGCGACCCCGACGCGTCGGGGTTGGCGTTGCTGGACCCGCCGCCGGCCGGGGCCATGGCCGCGGCGCGGGAGGTGCTGCTCGCCGTCGGGGCGGTCGACGACTCCGGCAGGCCGGCCGCGCGCGGACTGCGGATGGCGCGGCTGGGGCTGCACCCGCGGCTGGCGCGCGCCCTGCTGGACGGTGCGGCCGCGCTGGGCACCCGCCGGGCGGCCGAGCTGGTGGCTCTGCTCAGCGAGGAACCGCCGCGGGAGTACGGGGACGACCTGGCCGCCGCCTGGCGGGCGGCCCGGCGGGGCGGCGACGGGTACGCGGCGCGCTGGCGCGCGGAGTGCCGCCGCCTGGAGCGCGCGGCGGGAGCCCCCGACGCCGCCGGGAAGGACGCCCCGGTCAGGGCGGTCCTCTCCGATGACGGGGCCGCCGGACTGGTGGCCGCCCTGGCCTTCCCCGAGCGGGTCGCCGCGGCCAAGGGGGGCGGGGCCTTCCTGATGGCTTCCGGGACGGGAGCCGAGGTGGGGGACGGGTCGGTGCTGCGCGGCGCGCCCTGGCTGGCGGTCGCGGTCGCCGACCGGGCGGCGCACGCCACGTCCGCCCGGGTGCGGCTCGCCGCCGTCATCGACGAGGAGACGGCACGTGCCGCCTGCGGGCACCTGCTGGGCGCTGGTGACGAGGTGCGCTGGGAGGCCGGCGACGTGGTCGCCCGCTCCGTCGAACGGCTCGGCGCGATCGAGCTCACGGTCCGCCCGCTGCGCGCCCCGGGCCCGGACCTCGTACGGGCCGCCCTGCTGGACGGGCTGGCCGCGGAGGGGCTCGGGTTGCTGCGCTGGTCCGAGGACGCGCGGGCGCTGCGGGCCCGGCTGGGTTTCCTGCACCGCGCGCTGGGCGGGGGCTGGCCCGACGTCGCCGACGACGCGGTCCTGCTGGAGCGGGCCGACGACTGGCTGGAGCCGGAGCTGTCCCGGGCGCGCCGGCGGGCCGACCTGGGGCGGATCGACGCCGGGCAGGCCCTGAAGCGGCTGCTGCCGTGGGCGACCGGGGAGGCGGGGCGGCTGGACGAGCTGGCTCCCGAGCGGCTCCCGGTGCCGAGCGGTTCGCGGATCCGGGTCGACTACTCCGGCGAGCAGCCCGTGCTGGCGGTGAAGCTCCAGGAACTGTTCGGGCTGGCGGAGACGCCC
This sequence comes from Streptomyces sp. Isolate_45, assembly GCF_024721315.2. GTDB lineage: Bacteria > Actinomycetota > Actinomycetes > Streptomycetales > Streptomycetaceae > Streptomyces. The sequence continues at coordinate 48,615 of NZ_JANFAK020000043.1, read as the reverse complement.
CGGGTGGCGGGGGTTCCCGTACTGGTCCACCTGCTGTCGCCGGCCGGGCGGCCCGCCGCGGTGACCGCCGACCTCGCCTCCTTCTGGCAGGGCGGCTACCGGGCGGTTCGGGCCGAGCTGCGCGGCCGGTATCCGAAGCACCCGTGGCCGGAGGACCCGGCGACCGCCGAGCCCACCCGGCACACCAATGCCCGGCTCAGGCGCTGACCGGCTCCCGGGGGTGCGGGTCGGGCTCCCGTACGCGGCGGCCGCGGGCCTCCAGCCAGAGGGCGGCGGCGAGGAGGCCGAGGGCACCGATGGCGAGTCCGCCGGGTGCGTAGGTGTGCAGCGCGAGGACCTTCGTACGGTTCGACTTGACGAGGTCGAGGGTGTGCTCGGCGTAGTCCGGGCGCATCTTGACGTGCCCGGCGAAGGCGGTCAGCTTCCCGTCGGGGCCGCTCGCCGCGATCCCGCCGCGCATCTCCTGTTGGATGACCTGTTCGGCGTTGACGGGTGCGCCGGTGACCGGGTCGACCCAGAACATCGCCTTGACCGTGTACCAGAGGCTGGTTCCGGTGGTCTGCTCGATGGTGGCCGGGTCGATGCCCTCGATGGGCATCTTCTTCGGCATGGGGACCTTGGTCCACGGGACGGTCTGCTCGAAGTAGTAGACCTCCATGCCCCGGTAGGTGCGCGGCCCGACGTAGTGGATGGGCGAGGACGTGCGGGTCTGCGCGTCGAAGTAGAGGTAGTCGCGGGGCTCGGTGAAGAAGGGCCACTTGAACTCGATGCCCTCGCGCTTGACCGGGTCGCCGTCGACCATCTCGCCGGTGGCGTGCACCGGGTCCTGGGTGTGGGCGTCGAAGATGTAGCGCTCGGGGATCTGCGAGACCATCTTCCCGTCGGGTCCGATGATGTAGGACAGCGCGTCCCAGACGACGACGTCCTTGCCCGCGTCGGCCTCGATCTCCTCGGAGGCCTCGACGTTGCCCTTGAGGGTCTGGACGATGGTGACCTTGTCCACCTTCTTGGGCTTCATGCCGTCGTTGTAGTCGATGAGGGTGGCGTCCTTCGCCTCCAGGACCACCTCCTGGTACTGGTTGGGCGGGATCTTGGCGAGCCGCGGGTACGCGTACCAGCGCAGCAGGGGTGCGAGGGCCGCGCAGAACACGGCGAGGGCAAGCAGGACGAGGCTCGCTCTGCGTCGCATGCCGGGCCTCCTCTACTTTCCGGGCGCGGGGGGCGCGGTGGTGAGCAGCGGCTTGGGCGAGGTCCGGCCCTCCGGCGCCCCTGCCGCCGTGATGGCGAGGACGACGGCGAGCGCGGCGGCCAGCCCGATGGCGGCGGCGACGAGAGCGCGCATGCCGGGGCCTCCGAAATCTGATAGGGCGTCAGAGATGGGGCACCGTAGCAACGCGGGGGCGAGATGAGAACCGTCTCGCGCGGTGATCGCGGGGATCGCGGGAAGCGGGGCGAGCGGCCGCGGTCCGCGCCGGAGCGGGAGCCGCGGCCCGCTCCCTCAGTCGCTGACGTCCTCGGCGCGGGTGACCGCGGGGCCGAGCCCCGGCGGTACGTGCGCGGCGACGAGGGCGACGGCCTCCTCGGCTGTGTCGGCCCAGCCGAGCACGCCGTTGCTGCGGGCCAGACGGACCCGGAACCGCCCGTCGGGCAGCGGGTCCACGGCCGGAACCCGCACGAGGTACGGGAACTCGGTGCAGCTGCTGAGGTTCAGGCTGTGGTGGCTGGTGAAGGGGTGCAGCTGCCGCAACAGGGGTTCCGCGTACGCGGCTTCCAACAGGGGGACGATCGGCGGGTACGGCCGATCGGGGCGGCTCTCCAACTGGTGGTCGCGCATGGCCCGCCAACTGAGCAGCAGCCGTTGCCAGCTCACCTCGACGAACTCCGCCGGTCCGAGCAGGCGCGCGGCGGCCAGGTCGGGGAGGACGGGCCGGGGCAGGAGGGGTCTTTTTTCGGCCACGGGGACGTCAACGTTGTCGTTCATCGCGCCAGTCTGGCGCCGGACACCGGCCCTGACCAGGGGTGGCGGGCAGGCGAGTATCCGCCACCGGGAACGAAGCCCGCGGGCCGGGCGGGGGGCGGCGCGAAGCCGGTTGCGCCCGCCCGCCTCCGCCGGTGCGACGGCATACGGGGACGCCGGCGCGGCCGACGCCACGGTGGTCCGCGAACTCCTCGCGCGCGCAACGGCGTTCGCGGTGCGGGCGGCGACGCCGGGGCGGCTTCGGCCCGGCGTCGCCGCGCATGCCGTTGTCCCCGCCGGGCCTACGGGGTGCTGCTGGGGCTCGCCGCCGGCGCCGTGGCCGGCCGGCCCGGGGCGGTGGGGCTCGGAGTGGAGGTGCCGGGCCGGGTACTGGGGGTGGAGCTCGGGGTGGGCTCGGGGGTGGATGTGCCCGTCGGGGTGGGGGTCGGCGTGGGGGTGGGAGTCGGCGTCGGCGTCGGCGTCGGCGTAGGAGTCGGGGTGGGTGTAGGAGTCGGCGTCGGCGTCGGCGTCGGGGTGGGTGTAGGAGTCGGCGTCGGCGTCGGGGTGGGTGTAGGAGTCGGCGTCGGCGTCGGCGTCGGCGTCGGCGTCGGCGTCGGGGTGGGTGTAGGAGTCGGCGTGGGGGTCGGGGTGGGTGTAGGAGTCGGGGTCGGCTTGGGCGTCGGCTTCGGGCTCGGCTTCGGCGCCGGGGGTGTCACCGGTCCCGGCGTCGGCTTCGTGCCCGGCTGACCCACCGGGGTTCCCGCACCGGCTCCGGTTCCGCCACCCGTACCCGTACCCGTACCTCCGCCCGTACCTCCGCCCGTACCTCCGCCCGTACCCGCTGCGGGGCCCGTGCCGTCCGGGACCTCGTGCGTGCCCGCGAGGTAGTACGCGAACCAGGACCGCACCGTCCGCAGGTACTCGGTGGACTGGTTGTAGGAGAGCACGGCCCGGTCCAGGTCCGCCGGGGTCCGCAGGTCCCGGGTGCCCGCGCACAGGTAGCGGCCGGCGGCCAGCGCAGCGTCGTGGATGTTGTTCGGGTTGCGCCGCCCGTCGCCGTCGGCGTCCTGGCCCCAGGACGCCCAGGTGGAGGGGATGAACTGCATCGGGCCGACGGCCCGGTCGTAGCGGGGGTCGCCGTCGTAGGCCCCGCCGTCGGTGTCGGAGATGTTCGCGAAGCCGTTGCCGTTGAGGACGGGGCCGAGGATCGGGCGCAGCGTGGTCCCCGCGGCGTCGACCCGGCCGCCGCCCGCCTGCCCGGACTCGACCTTGCCGATGGCGGCGAGGAGTTGCCAGCGCAGCCCGCACCCGGGGTCGCTCCCGCCGACCTTCTGCTCGGCCCGCCGGTACGCGGCGAGCACGCTCGCCGGTATCCCCTTCGCGCCCTCCGGGGCGGTCACCGGCTCGGTGCGCGGGGTGTCGGCCGCGGCGGGCGCCACCGTCGGGGCGGGGTCGGGGGTCGGTGCGGCGGCCGGGGTCGCCCCGTCCACCGGGAGTACGACGGCGGGCGGTTCGGGGCTCAGCAGGGGCGGCAGTTCGGTGAAGTAGGTGGAGTCGCCGCCGGCTCCGGCGACGGTCGGGGCGGGCTGTGCGCTGCCCTCTCCCGCGGCGGCCATCCGGCCGGCGCTCCCGCCGTTCGGGCCCTGTGAGCCGGTCACCGCGGCCACGACCAGCGCCGAGATCACCGCGGCGAAACCGCCCCTGCGCAGCCTGCGTCCGATTATTCGAGCCGACATGAGCCGGACCCCTCCCCTAGACGTCCGCGTGACCCTACGTCAACTCCCTTCACGGGGCACGAACCGCGGCTCGGATTTCACGACATCCCCACGTCCTGCGCAGGTCACGCATACTGTCCCGACGTCCGCACCGAGGAGAAGCACCGTGCCGTTCACTCTCAGCCACGCGGCTGCCGTACTTCCGGCCGTTCGCCGGACCGGGCGGGCCCGGGGGCCCCTGGTGGCCTCGGCACTGGTTCTGGGGTCCTTCGCGCCGGACACCTTCTACTTCATGGACGCGGTCGTCGAGGGCGTGATGGCGTACGGCGCCTTCACGCATTCCCTGCTGGGCGTCATCACCGTGGACGCCCTGCTGACCGCCGCCCTCGCGGCGTGCTGGGTGCTGCTGCGCGAGCCGCTGATCGCGCTGCTGCCCCGCCGCCGGCAGGGCCGTGTCCACGCCTTCGTGCGCGGCGAGCGCTGGCGGGGGCGGCGGCCGTCCTCGCTCGTCCTGTGGTTCTACGTCTCGGCGGTGGTCGGTTCCCTCACGCACGTCGTGTGGGACAGCTTCACCCACCTGGACCGCTGGGGCACGAACGCGCTGCCGGAGCTGGGCGAACCGTTCGCGTTCGGGCTGCCGCTCTACTCGTACGTCCAGTACGGCTCTTCCGCGCTCGCCGCCTGCGTCCTGTTCCGGTTCGTGACGACCGGTCTGCGGCGGCTGCCGGACGGGCCCGCTCCGGCGTCGGTGCCGGCGCTCGGCCGTGCGGAGTTCCTGGGCACCCTCGCGTTGTTCGCCGTGTGCGTGACGGTGGGGGTCACGATGCGGGTGATCCGCTGGTACACGTTCTTCGACCGGATCGACAGTCCGCTCGACATCATCCCGACCGTCTGTTTCGGCGCGGGCGGCGGCCTCGCCGTGGCCCTGCTGCTGTACGGGGTCCTCTTCCGGTTGCGCCACCGCCACGCCGGCGACCGCCGCCCCGACCACGAGGAGCCCACGCCCGCCGGCGCCCGCCGGGCCTGACGTACGGACGCCCGCCCCCTCGGTGCGAGGGGGCGGGCGTCCGTACGGGGCGTACGCGGGTCAGTGCGCGGCGGACTCCCAGTCGCCGCCGACGCCGACGGACACGTCCAGCGGGGCCCGGAGTTCCACGGCGGCGCCCATCTCGCGGCGCAGCAGTTCCTCGACCCGCTCCCTCTCGCCGGGGGCGATCTCCAGGACGATTTCGTCGTGGACCTGGAGCAGCATCCGCGACTTCAGGCCCGCGCCGGTGATGGCCTTGTCGACGCGGAGCATGGCCACCTTGACGATGTCGGCGGCGGTGCCCTGGATCGGGGCGTTCAGCGCCATCCGCTCGGCGGCCTCGCGGCGCTGGCGGTTGTCGCTGTTGAGGTCGGGCAGGTAGCGGCGGCGCCCGAAGACGGTCGCCGTGTATCCGGTGGCGCGGGCCTCGTCCACCACGCGCTGGAGGTATTCGCGGACCCCGCCGAACCGTTCGAAGAAGGTGTCCATCAGGCCGCGGGCCTCGGCGGGCTCGATGTTCAGCTGCTGGGCGAGACCGAACGCGGACAGTCCGTACGCCAGGCCGTACGACATGGCCTTGATCTTGCGGCGCATCTCGGCGTCGACCTGGGAGCGCTCGACGCCGAACACCTGGGAGGCCACGGTGGTGTGGAGGTCCTCGCCGGTGGCGAACGCCTCGATGAGGCCCTCGTCCTCGGAGAGGTGGGCCATGACGCGCAGCTCGATCTGGCTGTAGTCGGCCGTCATCAGCGACTCGTAGCCCTCGCCGACGACGAAGCCGCGGCGGATGGCCCGGCCCTCGTCGGTGCGCACCGGCACGTTCTGCAGGTTCGGGTCGGTGGAGGACAGTCGTCCGGTCGCGGCGACGGTCTGGCTGAAGCTGGTGTGGACCCGCCCGTCGGCGGCGATCGACTTGACCAGGCCCTCGACGGTGACGCGGAGCTTGGCCTGCTCCCGGTGCCGGAGCATGATCACCGGGAGTTCGTGGTCGGTCTGGCCGGCCAGCCAGGCCAGCGCGTCCGCGTCCGTGGTGTAGCCGGTCTTGGTCTTCTTCGTCTTCGGCAGGTCCAGCTCGCCGAAGAACACCTCCTGGAGCTGCTTGGGCGACCCGAGGTTGAACTCGTGGCCCACCGCGGCGTGCGCCTCCTTCACCGCCTGCTGGACGGCTCCGGCGAACTGCTGCTCCATGCCTTCGAGGTGGTCCCGGTCGGCGGCGATGCCGGCCCGCTCCAGCCGGGCCAGCAGCTCGGAGGTGGGCAGTTCCATGTCGTGGAGCAGTTCCGTCGCCCCGACCTCGTCCAGCTTCGCCGTGAGGGCGTCGCCGAGGTCGAGGACGGCGCGGGCCTGACCCATCAGGGCGTCCGCCTCGGCCGTCTCGTCGGCGCCGAAGGCCAGCTGCCCGTCGGCCGCGGCGGGCGCCAGCTCCCGGTGCAGGTACTCGTTGGACAGCACGTCCAGCGCGAAGGAACGCCGGCCCGGCTTGACGAGGTAGGCGGCGAGGGCGGTGTCCATGGTGACGCCGGCCAGCGTCCAGCCGTGCTCGGGGAAGACCCGCATGAGGCCCTTGGCGTTGTGCACGACCTTGGGCTTCTTCGCGTCGGCCGCCCAGGCGGCGAAGGCCTTCTCGTCGGCCTCGTCCAGTTCGGACGGTTCGAACCAGGCGGCCGCCCCGCCGGCCGCGGCCAGCCCGATCTCGCTGACGTTGCCCTGGCCCAGCGCCCAGCTGTCGACGGTGGACACGCCCAGCGGGCCCGCCCCGTGGCTCTCCAGCCACGGCGCCAGCTCGCCCGTGCCCAGCACCGAACCGTCCAGCTCCACGGCTGCCGCCGTCGGGGCCGGCGCCTCGTCCTCGGCCGCGCCCGGGTCCACGGCGAGCAGCCGCTCGCGCAGCGAGGCGTTGCGGATCTCCAGTACGTCGAGCACGCCGGTCACCGCGGACCGGTCGTACGGGGCCCGGGCCAGGTCCGCGGGGGTCTTCGCCAGCTCGACGTCCTTGACCATCTCGGTCAGGACCCGGTTGAGCTTGACGGCCTCCAGGTGGTCCCGGAAGTTCTGCCCGGCCTTGCCCTTGACCTCCTCGGCCCGCTCCACGAGCTCCGCGAACGACCCGAACTGGGTGATCCACTTGGCGGCGGTCTTCTCACCGACGCCCGGGATGCCCGGCAGGTTGTCGGACGGGTCGCCGCGCAGCGCCGCGAAGTCCGGGTACTGCTGCGGGGTGAGCCCGTACTTCTCCTCGACCTTCTCCGGCGTGAACCGGGTCAGCTCCGAGACGCCCTTGGTCGGGTACAGCACCGTCGTGTGCTCGGAGACCAACTGGAAGGAGTCACGGTCGCCGGTGACGATCAGGACGTCGAAGCCGAGGGCCTCGGCCTGCGTCGTCAGCGTCGCGATCACGTCGTCGGCCTCGAAGCCGTCGACCGCGAACCGCGGCACCTTCATCGCGTCGAGGAGCTCGCCGATCAGCTCGACCTGCCCCTTGAACTCGTCGGGGGTCTTGGAACGGTTCGCCTTGTACTCGGGGAACTCCGTCGAGCGCCACGTCTTGCGCGACACGTCGAACGCCACCGCGAAGTGCGTGGGCGCCTCGTCGCGCAGCGTGTTCGCCAGCATCGACGCGAAGCCGTAGATGGCATTGGTCGGCTGGCCCGTCGCGGTCGTGAAGTTCTCCGCGGGCAGCGCGAAGAACGCCCGGTACGCCAGGGAGTGCCCGTCCATGAGCATCAGGCGGGGGCGGTCCGCTGCGGTCGTCTGGTCGGTCTTCTTCGATGCTGAATCTGCCACGCCCCCGATCCTAGGCGCCCCCGCCGACAATTCCGGCGCGGACGATCGCGCTACGGCCGCCGCGGCCGCCCGGGGTCGGCTCGGGCCCGCCGGGGCCGGGCCCGCAGCGCCCCACCCGGCGCATCCGCCCCACGCGTCCGCCCCCGGCGCACCCCGTACCGGACCCGGCGGCCCCCGGCCGCCCTCCCCCGTCGCCGGCGCACGTGAAAGTATCGAAGGATGCGGTCGCACGTGCCGCACCCGTACGCACGCTCGAAGGAGAGCGCCATGGCGACCAAGCCGCCCTCAGGTGACCCGGTACAGGACGCGCCGCAGGTCACGCCGCCGCAGCACGCGGCCGCGGGCCTGCCGGCGATCGGCCACACGCTGAAGGTCGCCCAGGCGCAGATGGGCCTGGCCCGCACCGCCCGCACCCTCCTCAAGGTCAACCAGAAGGACGGCTTCGACTGCCCCGGCTGCGCCTGGCCCGAGGGCGACAAGCGGCACGCGGCGGAGTTCTGCGAGAACGGCGCCAAGGCCGTCGCCGAGGAGGCCACGCTGCGCCGGGTCACCCCCGCCTTCTTCGCCGCGCACCCCCTGGCCGACCTCGCCGGACGTTCCGGGTACTGGCTGGGCCAGCAGGGCCGGATCACGGAGCCGATGTACCTGCCCGAGGGCGGCGACCGGTACGAGGCCATCGGCTGGGACCGGGCCTTCGAGATCATCGCGGAGGAGCTGAACGCCCTCGGCTCCCCCGACGAGGCCCTCTTCTACACCTCGGGCCGCACCAGCAACGAGGCCGCGTTCCTCTTCCAGCTCTTCGCCCGCGAGTTCGGCACCAACAACCTGCCCGACTGCTCCAACATGTGCCACGAGTCCTCGGGCTCCGCGCTGAACGAGACCATCGGCATCGGCAAGGGCAGCGTCTCCCTCGAAGACCTCCACCAGGCCGACCTGATCATCGTCGCCGGCCAGAACCCGGGCACCAACCATCCCCGCATGCTCTCCGCCCTGGAGAAGGCCAAGTCGGCCGGCGCGAGGATCATCTCGGTGAACCCGCTGCCCGAAGCCGGCATGGAACGCTTCAAGAACCCGCAGACCCCGCTCGGCATGCTCAAGGGCACCGCCCTCAACGACCTGTTCCTCCAGATCCGCATCGGCGGCGACCAGGCCCTCTTCCGGCTCCTCAACAAACTCGTCATCGAGGCCGGCGACGCCACCGACGAGACCTTCATCCGCGAACACACCCACGGATACGAGGAGTTCGCCGCCGCCGCCAAGGAAACCGACTGGGCCGAGACCCTCACCGCGACCGGACTCACCCGCCCCGAGATCGAACGCGCCCTCGCGATGGTCCTCGCCTCGCGGCGCACCATCGTCTGCTGGGCCATGGGCCTCACCCAGCACAAGCACTCCGTCGCCACCATCCGCGAAGTCGTCAACCTGCTCCTGCTGCGCGGCGACATCGGCCGCCCCGGCTCGGGCGTCTGCCCCGTGCGCGGCCACTCCAACGTCCAGGGCGACCGCACCATGGGGATCTTCGAACGCCCCGCACCGGCCTTCCTCGACGCCCTCGACCGCGAGTTCGGCATCACCTCGCCCCGCGACCACGGCTACGACGTCGTCCGCTCCATCGAGGCCCTGCGCGACGGCCGGGCCAAGGTCCTCTTCGCCATGGGAGGCAACTTCGTCGGCGCCACCCCCGACACCGACGTCACCGAGGCCGCCATCCGCCGGGCCTCCCTGACGGTCCACGTGTCCACGAAACTCAACCGCTCCCACGCCGTCACCGGCCGCCGGGCACTGATCCTGCCCACCCTCGGCCGCACCGACAAGGACGTCCAGGCCTCCGGCAAGCAGTTCGTGACCGTCGAGGACTCCATGGGCATGGTCCACGCCTCCCGCGGCAACCTCGCCCCCGCCTCCCCGCGACTGCTCTCCGAGCCCGCCATCGTGGCCCACATGGCCCGCGCCGTCCTCGGCCGCGGCTCCACCACCCCGTGGGAGGAGTTCGAAGCGGACTACGCCGCCGTCCGCGACCGGATCGCCCGCGTGATCCCCGGCTTCGAGGACTTCAACGCCCGCATCGCCCACCCCGGCGGCTTCCGGCTCCCCCACGCCCCCCGCGACGAACGCCGCTTCCCCACCAGGACCGGCAAGGCCAACTTCACCGCCGCCCCCGTCGAGTACCCCCACCTGCCCACCGGCAGGCTGCTGCTCCAGACCCTGCGCAGCCACGACCAGTACAACACCACCATCTACGGCCTCGACGACCGCTACCGCGGCATCACCGGCGGCCGCCGCGTCGTCATGGTCAACCCCGAGGACGCCGCCGAGCTCGGCCTCGCCGACGGCTCCTACACCGACCTCGTCGGCGAGTGGAAGGACGGCGTCGAACGCCGCGCCCCCGGCTTCCGCGTCGTGCACTACCCGACCGCCCGCGGCTGCGCCGCCGCCTACTACCCGGAGACCAACGTGCTGGTCCCCCTCGACTCCACCGCGGACACCAGCAACACCCCCGCGAGCAAGTCCGTCGTCGTGCGCTTCGAACCGGCCTGATAGAACGACCCAGGACACAATGGTTAACGATCGTTGACGAACGGAGCCGGCCCATGGGCGAGCAGCACAGCGTGAAGTTCCCGCAGGAAGTCCTCGACGAGTACGCGGCCCTGGGCATAGACCTGCCCGCGCTGTTCTCCGCGGGCGACCTCGGCCGCCGGATGGAGATCCGCATCCTGGAGGCCTCGGCCGACCGGGTCGTCGCCACCATGCCGGTCAAGGGCAACACCCAGCCCTACGGACTGCTCCACGGCGGAGCCTCCGCGGTCCTCGCCGAAACCCTCGGGTCGGTCGGCGCGATGATGCACGGCGGCATCACCAAGGTCGCCGTGGGCGTGGACCTGAACTGCACCCACCACCGGGGCGCCCGCTCCGGCATCGTCACCGGCGTCGCCACCCCCGTCCACCGGGGCCGCTCCACCGCCACCTACGAGGTCGTCATCTCCGACGAGCAGGACCGCCGGGTGTGCACCGCCCGCCTGACCTGCCTGCTGCGCGACGCCGACCAGGCCGCCGCCGGGGCCTGACCCCACCGGACGGGGCCCGCGCCCTGCCGTACGCGCCCTGCCACGGGCCCGGAACCGCCCCACCCGGCGGCTCCGGGCCCGTTCCCGCACCCGGGGCGGCGCCGGCCACCGGCGCCCCACACCCGCCCGCACGAGGGATCCGGACCCGCGGGGCCCGCCAACCGCCCGGAATCCGCCACTCCGCGCATCGGGGGGCCACCACTGTTGTGTCACCGATGGTGACCGCCTACCGTCCCCCCATGGGGACCCAGCCACCCGCCGCGGTCCGGTACGGCTCCGCGGCCCTCCTCGCGGCGCTCGCCCTCTGCGGATGCACCGGCCCCACCTCGCCGGCCGCACCACCGTCGACCACGGCCACCACGCCCGGGACCGACCCCTCCACACCCGCACAGGTCTGCACGAGCCTGGTGTCCTACTGGGCGAAGGAGACCCTCAAGGGCAGCAAGTGGTCCGGTTTGGACTGGGAGCAGAAGGGCCTGTCCAACCAGCAGTACGACATCCACGAGGAAGCCGTCGCCGCAGGCCGCTCCGAGGAGCGAACAGCCGGGCGGGACAAGGCACTTGAGCTGATCGACCGACTCGTCGCGCGGCGCTGCGCCGAACGGGACGGGGCCACGGGCAGCTCGGAGTACCGAAACCCCCCGACGTGACGCGGGTCACCGGAATCCGCTCGCGCTGTCCGGCTTCCGGGCACGTGCCCCCGTACGACCGAACCGCAGGTCGCAGCCCTCCCGTGGCGCGAACCAAGATCGATCCGGCCGGAGTCGACCCCGCGCGTTCGTCACGCTGTGTATTACCCACGCCATACGGAATCCACCTTTTCCCCCCGGACAAAGCGACCCCCCGGATTCTTTCGGACACTCACCGCCACAATCGACCGAATTTGATCAGAGACAGGAGCATGAGGCCCTCAAGCCCCTTAGGGCAGCTGGTATTTCTCAGCATGTGGTCATTCTCCGGCGTTGCTTAACGCCCGATCTGTCCACACTCCCACCACGCATTCTTGCCCTTGGCATAACAAGAGCGTCACATCCTCCTTTCCCGGCTCCCCGTGCTCGCCACCTCGGGCCTAGAGTCACGGCCAGTCACCGCGCCGCCGGGCGCGAATCAGCACGGCCGTGTACCTCCCAGTGCGGCCCGGCGACCTAACGGCACCTCGACAAGAGGGCGCCGCGCCAGGGAAAGGAAGAATCGTGCGACACCGTTCTTTGCTCGTCCTCACCACCGTGATCACCACGGGAGCACTGACCCTCACCGCTTGCGGATCGCGCGACGGAGGCTCCACCGACAACAACGCCGACGGCAAGAAGACCGTCGTCGTCATCGGCGTGGACGCCCCCCTCACCGGCTCCCTCTCGGCGCTCGGCCAGGGCATCAAGAACTCGGTCGACCTCGCGGCCAAGACGGCCAACAAGAACAACGAGGTCCCGGGCATCGAGTTCAAGGTCGAGGCCCTCGACGACCAGGCCGTCCCCGCCTCCGGCCAGGCGAACGCCACCAAGCTCGTCGGCAACAAGGACGTCCTCGGCGTCGTCGGCCCGCTGAACTCGGGTGTCGCCCAGCAGATGCAGGGCGTCTTCGCCTCCGCCAACCTGGCGCAGGTCTCCCCCGCCAACACCAACCCCGCGCTCAGCCAGGGCGACAACTGGGGCAAGGGCGAGTTCAAGCGCCCCTTCAAGACCTACTTCCGCACCGCCGCCACCGACGTGGTCCAGGGCAAGTTCGCCGCCCAGTACCTCTTCAAGGACGCCGGCAAGAAGAAGGTCTTCGTCGTCGACGACAAGCAGACCTACGGCGCCGGCCTCGCCGCGATCTTCTCCGACGAGTTCAAGAAGCTCGGCGGCGAGGTCGTCGGCACCGACCACGTCACCGTGAAGGAGACCGACTTCTCCTCCACCGCCGACAAGGTCAAGTCCTCCGGCGCCGACTCCGTCTACTTCGGCGGCCAGTACCCCGAGGGCGGCCTGCTCGCCGACCAGATCAAGAAGACCGGCGCGCAGATCCCCCTCATGGGCGGCGACGGCATCCAGGACCCCGCCTTCATCACCGCCTCCGGTGAGGCCAACGAGGGCGACCTCTCCACCTCCATCGGTTACCCGGTCGAGAAGCTCCCCACCGCCAAGACCTTCATCGCCGACTACCAGGCAGCCGGCTACAAGGACCCGTACGCGGCCTACGGCGGCTACTCCTACGACGCCGGCTGGTCCGTCGTCCAGGCCGTCAAGGCCGTCGTCGCCGCCAACGGTGGCAAGCTCCCCGCCGACGCCCGCGCCAAGGTCGTCGAGGCCCTCGGCAAGGTCTCCTTCGAGGGTGTGACCGGCAAGGTCGCCTTCGACGAGAACGGCGACACCACCAACAAGCAGCTCACGGTCTACAAGGTCGAGGGCGGCAAGTGGGTCGACGTCAAGAGCGACACGTTCAACCAGTAATCCCCTAGCACCACGCACCACCCGCACCACCTGAACCACACCACCACCGCGCGAGGGCGCAAACAGCGCCCTCGCGCGGAGTCTTATCCGACACGCTCATCGGAGGCCCTGCGGTGCACGAACTGCCGCAACAGCTGGCCAACGGCCTGGCCCTCGGTGCCCTGTATGGCCTCATCGCCATCGGGTACACCATGGTCTACGGCATCGTCCAGCTCATCAACTTCGCCCACGGCGAGATATTCATGATCGGCGGCTTCGGCGCCCTCACCGCCTACGCCATCCTCCCGACCGGCACCTCCCTGCTGATCGCGATACCCGTCATGATCATCGGAGGCTCCCTCGTCTCCGTCCTCGTCGCCATGGGAGCCGAACGCTTCGCATACCGTCCCCTGCGCAGCGCACCCCGGCTCGCACCCCTCATCACCGCAATCGGCCTCTCGATCGCGCTGCAACAGCTCGTCTGGCAGTTCTACCCGGACGCCAAGAAGGCAGTCAGCTTCCCCGAGTTCAAGGGCGAGGCCTTCAAGCTCACCGACAGCCTCTCCATCCAGCGCGCCGACGCGTTCGTCCTCATCCTCGCCCCCCTCTGCATGCTCGCCCTCGGCGTCTTCGTCTCGAAGAGCCGCAGCGGCCGCGCCATGCAGGCCACCGCGCAGGACCCCGACACCGCGAAGCTGATGGGCATCAACACCGACCGCATCATCGTCATGGCCTTCGCCATCGGTGCCGCGTTCGCCGCCATCGCCGCCGTCGCCTACGGCCTCGACAAGGGCCAGATCAACTTCGAAATGGGCTTCATCCTCGGCCTCAAGGCGTTCACCGCAGCCGTCCTCGGCGGCATCGGAAACATCTACGGAGCCATGGTCGGCGGCGTCGTCCTCGGCCTCGCCGAGGCCCTCTCGATCGCCTACATCGAAGAGATCCCCGGCATGCAGCAGCTCGGCGGTGGAGCCTGGTCCAACGTCTGGGCGTTCGTACTCCTCATCGTCGTCCTCCTCGTGCGGCCGCAAGGCCTGCTCGGTGAGCGCGTCGCGGATCGGGCGTGAGAACCATGACCACCAACACCACCGAGACCTCCCCGGTCATCCCCCTCCCGGCCACCGCCGCACGCGCCCTCACCCTCGTCGGCGCACTCATCACCATCGCCTCCGCGTTCCTCGCCTGGACCTGGACCGACGCGTTCCCCGGTGACCTCACCGTCTACGGGTACCCCGCCGACCTCCAGATGCTCACCATCGTCGGCGGAGCACTCACCCTGCTCCTCGCCGCCACCGGCTACGGAATCCGCGGCCTCCGATGGCTGAACCCCTCCGGCGGCAACAACCCCACCTTCCTCGCGGCGTTCGGTTCCCTCGCCACGACGCTGTTCACACTCATCGCCATCACGGTCGAGCTCGGCGGACTCGCCAACCTCGAACCCGGCGGCTACGTCGCAGCGGCCGGCGTCATCCTCGCCTTCATCGGCGCCCTGGGCCTGCCCCTCGACCGCAAGCCCGTGGAAGACCTGCCCCGCTGGAACTGGTTCCTCGCCGTCATCGTCGGCATCGCCATCTACGCCCTCTACCGGCACATCCGCCTCGGACGCCGTGAGGGCAAGCTCCCCAAGGCCCGCGAGCTCCCCTCCTGGGCCGAAATCCTGATCGTCGCGGCAACCTTCGCCGTCGGCCTGTTCGTCGTCACGTACGGCATCGACACCCCCGACAAGGAACCGCAGCTCTTCTTCGCCTACCTGCTGATCGTCGCCTTCGCCACAGCCGCACTCACCAAGTCCGGTCTCGTCGAGCGCCTCTCCGCGATCATCGCCAAGCACCGCCAGGTCACGCTGATCGCCACCGCGGCCGCGGCCATCGCCTTCCCCTTCATCCAGCAGAGCGGCGACACCTACACGCTCATCGCGGTCAACATCCTGATCTTCGCGACCGTCGCCCTCGGCCTCAACGTCGTCGTCGGCCTCGCCGGTCTCCTCGACCTCGGATACGTCGCCTTCCTCGGCGTCGGCGCCTACGCCGCCGCCCTGGTCTCCGGCAGCACCGCCTCCGCCTTCGGCATCCACCTGCCCTTCTGGGCAGCGGTCATCGTCGGCGCCCTCGCCTCGCTCATCTTCGGCGTGGTCATCGGAGCACCCACCCTGCGCCTGCGCGGCGACTACCTCGCCATCGTCACCCTCGGCTTCGGAGAAATCTTCCGCATCGCCATGGGCAACCTCGACGGCACCTCCGGCCCGGACATCACCAACGGCCCCAACGGCATCCCCAACATCCCCCACCTCGAACTCTTCGGGTGGAACTTCGGGGAGTCCCACAACGTCGGCGGCATCGTCCTCGGCGCCTACGCCAACTACTACTTCCTGATGCTGCTCGTGATGGCCCTGGTCATCGTGGTCTTCGCCCGCGCCGGCAACAGCCGCATCGGCCGCGCCTGGGTCGCCATCCGCGAGGACGAGACCGCCGCCGAGGCCATGGGCATCAACGGCTTCAAGGTCAAGCTCATCGCCTTCGCCCTGGGCGCCACCCTCGCCGGCCTCGCCGGCACGGTCCAGGCACACGTCAACAGCACGGTCGTCCCCGAGAACTACGTCTTCGCCGGGCCCGTCCCGCCGAACTCCGCGTTCCTCCTCGCCGCCGTCATCCTCGGCGGAATGGGCACCATCCGCGGCCCCATCCTCGGCGCCGCACTGCTCTTCCTGATCCCCGCGAAGCTGGCCTTCCTCCAGGACTACCAGCTCCTCGCGTTCGGCATCGCCCTCATCCTGCTCATGCGCTTCCGCCCCGAAGGCCTCATCGCCAACAAGCGCGCGCAGCTCGAGTACCACGACGACACCGCTGGCCAGGCCCCCACGGACCTCGCCACCGCCAAGGCGGGTGCATAAGCCATGACGACCAGCGCGACCACAGACACCACCACCAAGACCACGGTTCTCGAAGCCAGCGGCGTCACCATGCGCTTCGGCGGCCTCACCGCGGTCAAGGGCGTGGACCTCAAGGTCAACGCGGGTGAGATCGTCGGTCTCATCGGCCCCAACGGCGCCGGCAAGACCACCTTCTTCAACTGCCTCACCGGGCTGTACGTCCCCACCGAGGGAACCGTCAGCTACAAGGGCACCGTCCTGCCGCCCACACCCCACAAGGTCACCGCGGCAGGCGTCGCCCGCACCTTCCAGAACATCCGGCTCTTCCACAACATGACCGTGCTGGAGAACGTCCTCGTCGGACGCCACACCCGCACCAAGGAAGGCCTCTGGTCCGCCCTCCTGCGCGGCCCCGGCTTCAAGAAGGCCGAAGCCGCCAGCGAAGTACGGGCCATGGAACTCCTGGAGTTCATCGGCCTCCAGCACAAGGCCCAGCACCTCGCGAAGAACCTGCCGTACGGCGAGCAGCGCAAGCTCGAAATCGCCCGCGCCCTCGCCAGCGACCCGGGCCTCATCCTGCTCGACGAGCCCACCGCCGGCATGAACCCGCAGGAAACCCGCGCGGCCGAGGAACTCATCTTCGCCATCCGCGACATGGGCATCGCCGTCCTCGTCATCGAGCACGACATGCGCTTCATCTTCAACCTCTGCGACCGCGTCGCCTGCCTCGTCCAGGGCGAGAAGCTCATCGAGGGCACCGCGGCCGAGGTCCAGGGCGACGAACGCGTCATCGCCGCCTACCTCGGCACCCCCTTCGAAGGCGCCCCCGGCGCCGAGGAGGACGCCCAGGTCCAGGCCGCCGAAGCCAACGCCGAGGCGGCCACGGCCCACGAGGTCGCGACCCCGGCCACCGAAGCCCCGGCGGAGGTCGAAGCCCCCACGGAGGCCGAGACCCCGGCCGACGTCCACGCCGACGCCGACGCCCCCGCAGCCCCCGAGGCCGACGCGGACGCCGAAGCCACCCCGGCGGCCGACGCGGACACGGACAGCACCACCGGCACCACCAGCACGGAAGGAGAGACCAAGTGACCGCACTCCTCAAGGTCCAGGACCTCAAAGTCGCCTACGGCAAGATCGAAGCCGTCAAGGGAATCTCCTTCGAAGTCAACCAGGGCGAAATCGTCTGCCTCGTCGGCACCAACGGCGCCGGCAAGACCACCACCCTGCGCACCCTCTCCGGGCTCCTCAAGCCCACCAGCGGCAGCATCGTCTTCGACGGCCAGCCCCTGGCCAACGTCCCCGCCCACAAGATCGTCGCCATGAAGCTGGCCCACTCCCCCGAGGGACGCCACATCTTCCCCCGGCTGACGATCACCGAGAACCTCCAGCTCGGCGCCTTCCTGCGCACCGACAAAGAGGGCATCGAGAAGGACATCCAGCGCGCCTACGAGCTCTTCCCCATCCTGGGAGAGCGCCGCAAGCAGGCCGCCGGCACCCTCTCGGGCGGCGAGCAGCAGATGCTCGCCATGGGACGCGCGCTCATGTGCCAGCCCAAGCTGCTCATGCTGGACGAGCCCTCCATGGGCCTGTCCCCGCTCATGATGCAGAAGATCATGGCGACCATCGCCGAACTCAAGGCCACCGGGACCACCATCCTGCTGGTCGAACAGAACGCCCAGGCGGCCCTCTCGCTGGCCGACAAGGCGCACGTGATGGAGATCGGCAAGATCGTGCTCTCGGGCACCGGCCAGGAACTCCTGCACAACGAGGACGTCCGCAAGGCCTACCTCGGCGAGGACTGACCGCACCCCGCACCCGCACCAACGCCGTGAGGCCCGTCTCCCCTCGGGGGGAGACGGGCCTCACGGCGTATGGCGGACCACCGGCCTACTTGGCCGCGTTCTGCTGCTGCTTCTTCTCCTCGGCGTCCTCGATGACCGCCTCGGCGACCTGCTGCATGGACATGCGACGGTCCATGGAGGTCTTCTGGATCCACCGGAAGGCCGCGGGCTCGCTGAGCCCGTACTGGGTCTGCAGGATGCTCTTGGCCCGGTCGACCAGCTTGCGGGTCTCCAGACGCAGGGAGAGGTCCGCGACCTCCTTCTCCAACGCCTTCAGCTCGGCGAAGCGGGAGACGGCCATCTCGATGGCCGGCACGACGTCGCTCTTGCTGAACGGCTTGACGAGGTACGCCATGGCACCGGCGTCACGGGCCCGCTCGACCAGGTCGCGCTGCGAGAACGCGGTCAGCATCAGCACGGGGGCGATGGACTCCTCCGCGATCTTCTCGGCGGCGGAGATCCCGTCCAGGACGGGCATCTTCACGTCCAGGATGACGAGGTCCGGCCGGTGCTCGCGGGCCAGCTCGACGGCCTTCTGACCGTCCCCGGCCTCACCGACGACGGAGTACCCCTCCTCCTCCAGCATTTCCTTCAGGTCGAGACGGATGAGCGCCTCGTCCTCGGCGATGACGACGCGCGTCGTCAGCGGCGGAACGTGCGACTGGTCGGCGTCGGGCGTGGGCGTCGACTCGTGCTCGGCGGTCACGGGGGCTCCTCTTTGCGGGGCATAACAGCTCCCCCGAGCCTACCGAGCTCCTGTAAGGTGGTGGCACGCAGGGTTCCCGTAGCCCTTCGTTTCTTAGGCCCCAGTACTCCAACTGGTCAGAGAGGCCGCTCTCAAACAGCGGACAGTGTGGGTTCGAATCCCACCTGGGGCACTTTTCCTTTATTTCGAAGGTCACGCGAAAACGCGTGACCTTCACTCGTTTCAGCGAAGCGCGCAGAAATGCACAGCATGAGCGAATTGCACGTTGCAGCGTCGAGCTCATGTACGACACCAACACGCGCCTGCACGCTCTCGGGCTACTCGCCGAGGGGCGCAGCATGAACTCGGTGAGCCGGGAGACCGGGATATCCCGAGCAGCGATCCGCGCCTGGCAGGTCCGACTGGAGCCGCTCCCCCACCGGAACCGGTGGGCCCCTTGCGATGGTCGGCCTGCCGACCCGTCGGCCTACGCCTATCTCCTCGGCCTCTATCTCGGCGATGGTTGCATCAGCGCCCACCCCCGAGGTGGCCACCTTCTGCGCATCGCGTGTGCCGACGCCTGGCCCGGACTGATCGAGGAGTGCCGGGCGGCCGTCCGGGCGGTGCGGCCGTCCGACAAGGCCTACGTATTGCAGCGCCAAGGCTGTGTCAACGTCACCAGCTACGGGCGGCACTGGACGTGCCTGTTCCCGCAGCACGGGCCGGGGAAGAAGCACGAGCGGCGGATCGTCCTCGAAGACTGGCAGCAGGAGATCGTCGACGCGCACCCCTGGGAGTTCATCAAGGGGCTGATCCACTCCGACGGGTGCCGGAGCATGAACTGGACCGTCCGCAACGGCAAGCGGTACGAGTACCCCCGCTACTTCTTCACCAACAAGTCGGACGACATCCGGAAGCACTGCACCGACACCCTCACCAAGGTCGGCGTCGAGTGGACGGTCCTGGCTCGGGGCGGTGACCCCTTCAACGTGTCCGTCGCGCGCAAGGCGTCCGTCGCGCTCATGGACGCCCACGTCGGGCCGAAGCACTGACCCCCGGCCCCGGTGCGCGGGGCCGCGCGTAGGGTGCGTGAAGGACTCGGCACCGTGAGAAGGGGACTCCGTGATGAGCGAGAAGGCTCGCAAGCTGTTCGAGGCGTTGGATCTGAACCACGACGGGCAGCTGACGCGGGTGGAGGTGATCAGCGCGTTGCGGGCGCAGGGGCCGACGCTGGCGGCTCGGGGCGATCTGCCGTTCTGGGGTGTGGGTGATGCGGACGCGTCGTCGGCGTTGTTCGACGAGGCGGATCAGAACGGGGACGCGGTGTTGTCGTTCGAGGAGTTCGCGCGGGTGGTGGACCGGCGGTTCGGTTGGTAGGTGGGGTGGGGGTCCAGGTCCTGCCCGGTGGGGCGTGGCCGGTGTGATTGGGTGAGGATGGCGCCATGGCCACCGAACCCGTGCGGATTCCCATCGATCAGCTTCGTCGTGCTTTGGACGTGGCGCTTCGGCACATTGAAGCGTCGGCCGGACCCACCGTGACGCTCGAGGAAGATCTCTTCTGGTCTGTCCCGGCCGACGAGTTGTACAGCATCGGCGCCGAGCCCCGGGCCTTCACGATCGGGGAGCTTTCGGAGTCGTGGCAGCACCTTGAGGATCTGCTTGCTCATCAGGATCGGGCCGTGGGGCACCACTTGGTGTGGCTTGCCGACGTGATCCGGGCGATCGGTCAGGACGTTCCTTGACAGGGCTGCTGACGGGTCGGGGGCGGATTCACGGGCGGGGCGAGGAATCGGATCGGGGCTAGTTCTCGGTTTCGGTGTGGTGGACGCGTAGGCCTCGGCTCAGGTAGTTGAGGAGGGCGCTGGGGTGGTCGTCGGAGTTGGTGTGGAGCCGGACCTGCTGGACGGTTTCGGCGTCGAGCGGGGTGGTGGCCCATGCCTGTTCGAGGGCGAGGGTCAGGGCGTGGCCGCCGAGTCCTCGGCCGATGTGTTCGGGGAGCAGGCCGAAGGTGCGGATCTCGACGTCGCCGCCGGGGTGGGGTTCGAGTGCGGTGATGCCGATCGGCTCGTCGGCGAGGGTGATGAGCCAGTACTGGCGGTGGGGGTTGGTGCGGGCCAGTTCGTCCCACTGTTGGTCGGTGCGGGTGGAGCTGCGC
This sequence comes from Streptomyces sp. Isolate_45, assembly GCF_024721315.2. Lineage (GTDB taxonomy): Bacteria > Actinomycetota > Actinomycetes > Streptomycetales > Streptomycetaceae > Streptomyces. The sequence continues at coordinate 28,109 of NZ_JANFAK020000043.1, read as the reverse complement.
CATCCGTGGGCGGCTCCGACGCGGGCCTGGACGGTTCGCGCGAGGGCGGTGAGGCCTGCTTCGCGGCGGAGTTCCATGGCGGGTACGGGGCGCCCCGGGCGCAGTTCGCCGGGGTCGGTCATCTCCAGGTGCGTGATGGTGCGGGCCATCGCGTCACCGTACCCGCGCCGTGCGGCGGGCGGGGGTGGGGGTGGGGGCGGGGCCCCTCCGGCTTGCCGGGTGGGCCGCTGGTGGGTGGTGCGGGTCGCCGGCAAGTTGTGGAGGGACGGGGTGGGTCAGCGTACGGCGTCGCCGATGTGGTGGATGCGGACGAGGTTGGTCTTGCCGCTGACGCCGGGGGGTGAGCCGGCGGTGATGACGACGATGTCTCCGGGTACGCAGCGTCCGATGCGCAGGAGTTCTTCTTCGACTTGGGCGACCATGGCGTCGGTTGAGTCGACGTGGGGGCCGAGGAAGGTTTCGACGCCCCAGGTGAGGTTGAGTTGGGAGCGGGTGGCCTGGTCGGGGGTGAAGGCGAGGAGGGGGATGGGTGAGCGGTAGCGGGAGAGTCGGCGGACGGTGTCGCCGCTCTGGGTGAAGGCGATGAGGAATTTGGCGCCGAGGAAGTCGCCCATTTCGGCTGCGGCGCGGGCGACGGCTCCGCCTTGGGTGCGGGGTTTGTTGCGTTCGGTGAGGGGCGGGAGGCCCTTGGCGAGGATGTCTTCCTCGGCGGCTTCGACGATGCGGGCCATGGTGCGGACGGTTTCGATGGGGTGTTTGCCGACGCTGGTTTCGCCGGAGAGCATGACGGCGTCGGTGCCGTCGATGACGGCGTTGGCGACGTCGGAGGCTTCGGCGCGGGTGGGTCGGGAGTTGTCGATCATCGAGTCGAGCATTTGGGTGGCGACGATGACGGGTTTGGCGTTGCGCTTGGCGAGTTTGACGGCGCGCTTTTGGACGATGGGGACTTGTTCGAGGGGCATTTCGACGCCGAGGTCGCCGCGGGCGACCATGATGCCGTCGAAGGCGGCGACGATGTCGTCGATGTTGTCGACGGCTTGGGGTTTTTCGACCTTGGCGATGACGGGGAGGCGGCGGCCTTCCTCGTCCATGATGCGGTGGACGTCCTTGATGTCGTGGCCGCTGCGGACGAAGGAGAGGGCGATGACGTCGGCGCCGGTGCGTAGGGCCCAGCGGAGGTCTTCGATGTCCTTGTCGCTGAGGGCGGGGACGGAGACGGCGACTCCGGGGAGGTTGAGTCCTTTGTGGTCGGAGACCATGCCGCCTTCGATGACGCGGGTGTGGACGCGGGGTCCGTCGATGGCGGTGACTTCGAGGGTGACGCGGCCGTCGTCGACGAGGATGCGTTCGCCGGTGGTGACGTCGGTGGCGAGTCCTTTGTAGGTGGTGCCGCAGGTGTGGCGGTCGCCTTGGTGGTCTTCGACGGTGATGGTGAACTCGTCGCCGCGTTCAAGGAGTACGGGGCCTTCGCGGAAGCGGCCGAGGCGGATCTTCGGGCCTTGAAGGTCGGCGAGGATTCCGACGCTGCGGCCGGTTTCGTCGGAGGCCTTGCGTACGTGGTGGTAGCGCTCCTCGTGTTCGGCGTAGGTGCCGTGGCTGAGGTTGAAGCGGGCGATGTCCATTCCGGCTTCGACCAGGGCTTTGATCTGGTCGTACGAGTCGGTGGCGGGGCCCAGGGTACAGACGATTTTGGCTCGGCGCATGGGTCGAGCGTATGCCCCTACCAGGGAGTAGGAAATTGGTTGTGGGTGTCTGCTCAACAACCTTTGGGCGAAAGCTTGTTGACAACTGTTGAATGTGCATGGGGGTGCTCATCGGAGCACCCCCGTGGCGCGTTTTTGTCCGGTTTCGCTCGTGGCTTCTTCGGGCTGTCAGAGTTGCGGCGGGGTCATGGTGAAGCGGGCGTTCACCTGTGCGTGGACGGTCTGGCGCTGGGGTTCGAGGTCGAGGGGCGGGGGGGTGTCGTCCTCGATGGCGCCGGCGAAGGCCATGCTGCGCATCGCGCTGCCGCCGGCGCGGGCGAAGGGGGTGTCGTTCTCGGTTTCGATGTCGGCGAGTTCGACGAGGGCGGCGAGGTCGGCGCCGAGGGCGTGGGCGTATTCGCGGGCGCGTTGGACGGCTTCGAGGACGGCTTGGCGGCGGGCTTCGCCGTGGGCGGGTGAGGTGGGGCGCAGGGCCCACCAGGGGCCGTCGACGCGGGTGAGTTCGAGGTCGGCGAGGCGGGTGGTGAGTTCGCCGAGGGTGGTGAAGTCGTTGAGTTCGGCGGTGATGTTGACGCGGCCGTGGTAGGCGCGGACGCGTTCGGCGCGGCCGTGGCGGGTGAGTTCGGGGGTGATGGAGAAGGCGCCGGTTTCGAGTTTTTCGACGGGTTCGCCGTAGCTCTTGAGGAGTTCGAGGACGGTGTTGTTGCGGCGGGTGAGGTCGTCGAGTGCGGTGCGGCGGTCGGTGCCGCGGGCGCTGACGGTGATGGTGATGCGGGCGATTTCGGGGTCGACTTCGAGGTGGGCTTCGCCGCGGACGGCGACGCGGGGTACGTCGGGGGTTCCGTAGGGCTGGTGTGCGGTGTCGTGGGTCATGTTTTCCACTGTCGCACCGTGGTTGGTGGGGGGTGTGGTCATCGGATCGAAACCTGGTGGGGGTGTTGCGGCTTGTTACTGGTGGGTCAGAATCTACGCGCGTTGTTCAGGGCCTCACGAGGGAGATGGCATGACGTTCGACCGTAGGAAGTTCATGGGGGCTTCGGCCGCGACGGGTGCGGCCGTGGCGTTGGCGGGGGCCACGAGCACTCCGGCCGCCGCCGCGCAGGAGCACGGGGACGTGAAGGGGAAGGGGCCGCGGACGTACGCGTTCACGGTGATGGGGACGACGGATCTGCACGGGAACGTCTTCAACTGGGACTACTTCACGGACAGGGAGTTCGACGACAAGGCGCACAACGATGTGGGTCTGGCGAAGATCTCGACGTTGGTGGATCGGGTGCGGGCGGAGAAGGGGCGTCGGAACACGCTGCTGATCGATGCCGGTGACACGATCCAGGGGACGCAGCTTTCGTACTACTACGCGAAGGTGGATCCGATCACGGCGCGGCGCGGGCCGGTGCATCCGATGGCGCAGGCGATGAACGCGATCGGGTACGACGCGGCGGCGCTGGGGAACCACGAGTTCAATTACGGGATTCCGGTGTTGCGGAAGTTCGAGGAGCAGTGCGACTTCCCGTTGTTGGGGGCGAACGCGCTGGACGCGAGGACGCTCCGGCCGGCGTTCGCGCCGTACAGCATGCACCGGTTGCGGACGCCGTTCGGGCGGGACGTGAAGGTGGCGGTGCTGGGGCTCACGAACCCGGGGATCGCGATCTGGGACAAGGCGCACGTGCAGGGGAAGATGACGTTCCCGGGGCTGGAGGAGCAGGCGGCGAAGTACGTGCCGCGGCTTCGGTCGATGGGTGCCGATGTGGTGATCGTGTCGGCGCATTCGGGGTCGAGCGGTACGTCGAGCTACGGGGACCAGTTGCCGCACGTGGAGAACGCGGCGGGTCTGGTGGCGGAGCAGGTGCCGGGGATCGACGCGATCCTGGTGGGGCACGCGCACACGGAGATCGCGGAGTACCGGGTGAAGAACCGGGCGACGGGCAAGGACGTGGTGTTGTCGGAGCCGCTGAAGTGGGGGCAGCGGTTGACGCTGTTCGACTTCGAGTTGGTGTGGGAGCGGGGCTGCTGGTCGGTGTCGAAGGTCGCGGCGAAGGTGTTGAACTCCAATGCCGTGGAGGAGGATTCGAAGATCACGCGGTTGTTGTCGGACGAGCACCGCAAGGTGGTGGCGTACGTCAACCAGGTGATCGGTACGTCGACGCGGGCGATGTCGACGGCCGAGGGGCCGGTGAAGGACGTGCCGGTGATCGATCTGATCAACCACGTGCAGGCGGAGACGGTGCGGGCGGCGTTGTCGGGTACCGAGTGGGCGGCGTTGCCGGTGGTGTCGCAGGCGTCGTGTTTCTCGCGGACGGCGTCGATACCGGCGGGTCAGGTGACGATCCGGGACGCGGCGGGGTTGTACCCGTTCGAGAACACGCTGGAGGCGCGGCTGCTGACGGGTGCGCAGTTGAAGGACTACCTGGAGTATTCGGCGCGGTATTACGTGCGGACGGCGCCGGGTGCGCCGGTTGATCCGGCGGCGTTGACGAACGCGGAGGGGATTCCGGACTACAACTACGACGCGGTGTACGGGTTGGCGTACGAGATCGACGTGGCGCAGCCGGTGGGGTCGCGGATCGTGGGGTTGTCGTTCGCGGGGAAGCCGGTGGATCCGGCGGGGCGGTTCGTGTTGGCGGTGAACAACTACCGGGCCTCGGGTGGGGGTAACTTCCCGCATGTTCCGCAGGCCAGGCAGTTGTGGGCGGATTCGGACGAGATCCGTAACACGATCGTCCAGTGGGTGAGGGCGAAGGGGACGGTGGATCCGTCGGGGTTCGCCTCGGTGGATTGGCGGCTGACGCGGGCCGGGGTGCCGGTCTTCTAGCGGGGCCGCCGTTCGGGGGGGTCAGGGGTGTTCGACGAGCGGGAGCAGCTCGCCTGCGGGGTGGGGGCGGGTGTGCTCCCGCTGTTCGAGGCCGAAGGTGGTGAAGGCGGTGCGGTGGGGCTGGGGGTAGGGCTCCTTGTCGGTGAGGGTGTTGAGGATGGCGGCGCTGCGCCAGGCGGCGAGGCCGAGGTCGGGGGCTCCGACGCCGTGGGTGTGGCGTTCGCCGTTCTGGACGAAGACGCTGCCGGTGACGGAGGGGTCGAGGATCATGCGGTGGCGGTCGTCGATGCGGGGGCGGCCGGAGGAGTCCTTGCGGAGGTAGGGGTCGAGGCCGGCGAGGATGCGGGTGAGGGGGCGTTCGCGGTAGCCGGTGGCGAGGACGACGGCGTCGGTGGTGAGGCGGGAGCGGGTGCCCTGCTGGGTGTGTTCGAGGTGGAGTTCGATTTTGGTGGTGGCGACGCGGCCGGCGGTGCGGACGTTGACGCCGGGGGTGAGGACGGCGTCGGGCCAGCCTCCGTCGAGGGTGCGGCGGTAGAGCTCGTCGTGGATGGCGGCGATGGTGGCGGCGTCGATGCCCTTGTGGAGTTGCCATTGGGCGGGGACGAGTTGGTCGCGGACGGGTTCGGGGAGGGCGTGGAAGTAGCGGGTGTAGTCGGGGGTGAAGTGTTCGAGGCCGAGTTTGGAGTACTCCATCGGGGCGAAGGAGGGGGTGCGGGCGAGCCAGCTGAGGCCTTCGCGGCCGGTGGGGCGGCTGCGGAGCAGGTCGAGGAAGACTTCGGCGCCGGATTGGCCCGATCCGATGACGGTGACGTGTGCGGCGCCGAGGATGCGTTGGCGGTTGTCGAGGTATTCGGCGGAGTGGATGACGGGGACGGTGGGTGCTTCGGCGAGGGGGCGCAGGGGTTCGGGGACGTGGGGGGCGGTTCCGATGCCGAGGGCGAGGTTGCGGGTGTAGGCGCGGCCGAGGGCTTCGGCTTCGCCGTCGGGGTCGATCCGGGTGTAGTCGACTTCGAAGAGGTCGCGTTCGGGGTTCCAGCGGACGGCGTCGACCTGGTGGCCGAAGTGGAGTCCGGGGAGGCGGCCGGCGACCCAGCGGCAGTAGGCGTCGTATTCGGCGCGTTGGATGTGGAACTGCTCGGCGAAGTAGAAGGGGAAGAGCCGTTCCTTGTGTTTGAGGTAGTTGAGGAAGGTCCAGGGGCTGGTCGGGTCGGCGAGGGTGACGAGGTCGGCGAGGAAGGGGACTTGGAGGGTGGCGCCGTCGATGAGGAGGCCGGGGTGCCAGCGGAAGTCGCGGCGTTGGTCGTAGAAGGCGGTGGCGAGGGGGCCGATGCCTTGTTGGGGGAGGCCGTGGGCGAGGGCGGCCAGTGAGAGGTTGAACGGGCCGATTCCGATTCCGACGAGGTCGTGGGGGGCGTCGAGTGGGGCGGTCATCGGTGGGTCCTGCCTTCCAGGAGGGTGACGAGGGTTTCCAGGTCCTGTGCCGTGGTGTGGGGGTTGAGGAGGGTGGCTTTGAGCCACAGTCGGCCGTCGGCGGTGGCGCGGCCGAGGACGGCGGTGCCGTCGTGGAGGAGGGTTCGGCGCAGGGTTGCGAGGTGGTCGTCGTCCGTGGGGGTGGGCCGGAAGAGGACGGTGGTGAGGGTGGGGGGTGCGTGGAGTTCGAAGCGGGGGTGTGCGTCGAGGAGTCCGGCGAGGTGGTGGGCTGCGGTGGTGGTGCGGTCGATGAGGTCGGCGAGGCCGTCGCGGCCGAGTGAGCGCAGGGTGACGGCGATCTTGAAGGCGTCGGGGCGGCGGGTGGTGCGCAGGGAGCGGCCGAGGAGGTCGGGGAGGCCGGCTTCGGTGTCGTCGGTGGCGTTGAGGTAGTCGGCCTGGTGGGCGAGGGGGGTGAGCAGTGCGCGGTCGGGGACGACGAGGAGTCCGGCGGCGACGGGCTGCCAGCCGAGTTTGTGGAGGTCGACGGTGAGGGATCGGCCGCGGGTGAGGCCGTCGACGGTGTGGCGGTGGCGGGGGCTGAGGGCGAAGGGGCCGCCGTAGGCGGCGTCGATGTGGAGGTCGGCGCCGTGGTGGTCGCAGAGGTCGGCGAGGGCGTGGAGGGGGTCGACGAGTCCGGCGTCGGTGGTGCCGGCGGTGGCGGTGACGAGTACCGGGCCGGTGGTGCGGGCGAGGGCTTCGGCGAGGGTGGCCGGGTCGAGGGTGCCGGTGGGGGTGGGCAGGGCGGTGGCGGTGGGCAGGCCGAGGAGCCAGGCGGCGCGGGGTACGGAGTGGTGGGCGTTGGCTCCGTGGAGGACGGTGAGGTGGGGGCCGTGGCGTTCGCGGGCGAGGAGGAGGGCCAGTTGGTTGGCTTCGGTGCCGCCGGTGGTGAGGAGGGCGTCGGGGTGGGGGGTGTCGTAGAACTCGGCGGCGAGGGTGCGGGTGAGTTCGGCTTCGATGGTGGAGGCGGCGGGGGCCTGGTCCCAGGAGTCGAGGGAGGGGTTGAGGGCGCTCGCGGCGAGGTCGGCGGCGGTGGCGACGGCGAGCGGCGGGCAGTGCAGGTGGGCGGCGCACAGGGGGTGGGCCGGGTCGGCGGCGCCGGCGGCGAGGGTGTGGACGAGGGTGCGGAGGGCTTCGTGGTCGCCGGTTCCGTGGGTGGGGAGTACGTCGCCGAGTGCGGTGCGGACGCGTGCGGTGACGGTGTCGGGGCCGCCGGCGGGGAGGGGGCCGCCGCGTTCGCGGGTTCCGGTGCGCAGGGCGGTGAGGACGGTGTCGATGAGGGGCCGCAGGGCGTCGGGTCCGCCGGGGCCGCCGGCGAGGGCCGGCGGTGGGGGCGTCGGGGTGCGGGGCGGCTCGGTCATCGGGGGTCCTTCACGCGGCTGGGCGGGGACAGCGTGGTCCTCGCCCGATACAACGATCAGACCCGAATGGGGTAACCGCCGGGGTTTGTCCGGTCCGGTGGTGTCGGCCGGGCGTTCGATCGAACGGCTGCGGAGGAACCCGGGGCCGCAGGTCGGGGGCCGGGGGCCGCAGGCCGGGGGCCGCCTCCGGCGCCAGGGCCCGGGGATCGGGCCAGGGGCCGGGGCCGGGGCCGGAGCCGGAGCCGGGGCCAGGGCCGGAGCCGGGGCCAGGGCCCGGGCCAGGGCCGGAGCCGGAGCCGGAGCCGGAGCCGGAGCCAAAGCCAGGGCCGGAGCCGGAGCTAGGGCCAGGGCCAAGGCCGGAGCCGGGGGCCGGGGCCAAGGCCGGAGCTAGGGCCAGGGCCAAGGCCGGAGCCGGGGGCCGGGGCCAGGGCCGGGGCCAGAGCCAGGGCCGGAGCCGGAGCCAGGACCAGGGCCGGAGCCGGAGCCAGGACCAGGGCCGGAGCCGGAGCCAGGACCAGGGCCCGGGGACCGGGGACCGGGGACCGGGGCACGGGCCGGGGAGCGGGCGTGAACCGGAGGCCGGGGCCGGGGCCGGGACGGGGCTCGGGGACGGGGTTCTGCGGCGGGTGTCCGCCGGACGCTGCCCTGGGGGCGGCGTCCGGCGGGGTGGGTCAGGTGGTGGTGCGGATGCGGAGGGCTCGGGCGAGGTCGTCGAGCTGGTCGACGAGCTTGCGGCGCAGCAGCGGGATGAGGTCGGGGTCGTCGAGGCAGGTGTGTCCGGCCCGGAGGTTGGCTTCGTCGATGGCGTGCGCCGGGAAGGCCCAGCGGCCCGCGGCTTCGGCGATGGCGGGGCCGCGGCGGGCTCCGAGTGCGACGGCTTCGGGGTAGTAGCGGGGGACGTAGTCCTGTACGAGGTCGGCCTGTTCGGGCTGCCAGAAGCCTTGGGCGGTGGCGGTGAAGAGGTAGTTGGAGAGGGTGTCGTCGTGGAAGAGGCGCTGCCAGGCGGCGGCCTTGGCCTCGGGGGTGGGCAGGGCGGCGCGGCAGCGGGCGGCGCCTTCGCTGCCGGTGGCGCTGGGGTCGGCGGCGAGGGCGGCGTCGATGGTGTCCTCGTCGGCGGCGCCGAGGACGCTGAGGCGGGCGAGGACGCGCCAGCGCAGTTCGGGGTCGAGTTCGGGGCCGCCGGGGACGGTTCCGTCGGCGAGCCAGCCGGCGAGGGTGTCGGGCTGGGTGGCGCTGTCGATGAGGACGCGTACGGCGGCGAGACGCAGGCCGGGTTCGTCGCCGTCCTCGGTGCGGCGGAGCAGGTCGCGGGTGAGGGAGGTGATGAGGGTGAGGGCGGCGCCGCGTTCGGTGGGGGCGAGGTAGCGGTCGGCGATGTGGGTGCGGGCGAAGCCGAGGACGCCCTGGACGATGGCGAGGTCGCTCTCGTCGGGCAGGTGGGCGTCGGCGGTGGTGAGGTAGGCGCCGGGTTCGAGTTCGCCGTCGCGGACCATGTCGCGCAGGGAGCCCCAGACGACGGCGCGGGTGAGGGGGTCGGGGAGGTTGGAGAGGCCGCGCAGGGCGGTTTCCAGGGAGAGTTCGTCGAGGCGGATCTTGGTGTAGCCGAGGTCGCCGTCGTTGAGGACGAGGAGGTCGGGGCGGCGGCCGCTGCCGGAGAGGACCTCGTCGGAGGGGACGTCGATGCCGAGGAGTTCGCCGCGTTCCAGGAGGCCGTCGGGGGCCCTGTGGTAGGTGCCGGCGGTGATGTGATGGGGGCGGCTGCCGTTGTGGTCGACGGTGAGGGTCCAGCCGCCGGGGCTCTCCTCGATGCGGGGGGTGAGGGTGTCGACGCCGGTGGTGCGGAGCCAGACCTGGGCCCAGGCGTGGACGTCGCGGTCGGTGTGGGTGGCGAGGGAGTCGACGAAGTCGGCGAGGGAGGCGTTGGCGAACTTGTGGCGGGCGAAGTGGGTGTTGATGCCGGCCAGGAAGTCCTTCTCGCCGAGCCAGGCGACGAGTTGGCGCAGGGCGGAGGCGCCCTTGGCGTAGGAGATGCCGTCGAAGTTGAGGAGGGCGGAGGCGGTGTCCGGGACGTCCTCGGGGGCGGGGGCGACGGGGTGGGTGGAGGGGCGTTGGTCGGCGTCGTAGCCCCAGGGCTTGCGGACCATGCCGAATTCGGTCCAGGTGCCGGTGAAGCGGGTGGCTTCGGTGAGGGTCTGGTAGCCCATGTACTCGGCGAAGGACTCGTTGAGCCAGATGTCGTCGAACCAGGCGAGGGTGACGAGGTCGCCGAACCACATGTGGGCCATCTCGTGGGCGATGACCATGGCGCGGCTCTGGCGTTCGGTGTCGGTGACGGCGGAGCGGAAGACGAACTCGTCGCGGAAGGTGACGAGGCCGGGGTTCTCCATGGCGCCGGCGTTGAATTCGGGGACGAAGGCCTGGTCGTAGGAGTCGAAGGGGTAGGGCTCGGCGAACTTCTCGTGGTAGCGGTCGAAGCAGTCGGTGGTGACGGAGAGGATCTCTTCGGCGTCGGCGTCGAGGTGGGGGGCGAGGGACTTGCGGCAGTGGATGCCGAAGGGGAGTCCGGCGTGTTCGGTGGTGATGCTGTGCCAGGGGCCGCCGGCGACGGCGGCGAGGTAGGTGGAGATGACGGGGGTGGGGGCGGACCGCCAGATGCCGGCGCCGTCGGTGTCGCGGTCGCCGGTGCGGGTGGTGATGCCGTTGGCGAGGACGGTCCAGTGGGCGGGGGCGGTGACGGTGAACGCGAAGACGGCCTTGAGGTCGGGCTGGTCGAAGGCCGGGAAGACGCGTTGGACGTCGTCCATGAACATTTGGGAGTAGACGTACGTTTCCCCGTCCGCGGGGTCGGTGAAGCGGTGCAGGCCCTCGCCGGTGCGGGAGTAGCGCATGCGGGCGTCGACGCGCAGCTCGTGGTCGCCTTCGGTGAGGCCGACGAGCGGGAGGCGGTTGTCGGTGAGGGCGGCGGTGTCGAGGGGCCGGCCGTCGAGCGTGGCGGAGCGCAGTTCGTCCGGTTTCAGTTCCACGAAGGTGTCTCCGGCGGCGCGGGCCGCGAAGCGGATGACGGTGGTGGAGTCGAAGGTGTCGTCACCGGTGGTGAGGTCGAGGGTGACGGCGTAGTGGTGGACGTCGAGGAGCTGGGCTCGGAGCTGCGCTTCGTTGCGCGTCAGTGCGGACATGGGGCCATGCTGCCCGAAGGGAGCGCCCGGACCCAGGGGGTATCGGTGGGTGGCGTCGGCGTCGGCCGGGGGCGGTGGGTGGCGGGCGCCTTCCTCGGCGCCCGCCGCGGGGCTCAGTCCTCGCCCGCCGCGATCGTCTCGTGGTGGCGGATGACCTCGGCGATGATGAAGTTGAGGAGCTTCTCGGCGAAGGCCGGGTCGAGCTTGGCGTTCTCGGCGAGCTGCCGCAGCCGGGCGATCTGGCTGGCCTCGCGGCCGGGGTCGGCGGGGGGCAGCTGGTGGCGTGCCTTGAGGTGGCCGACCTGTTGGGTGCATTTGAAGCGTTCGGCGAGCATGTGCACGACGGCCGCGTCGATGTTGTCGATGCTGTCGCGCAGGCGGGACAGTTCCGCGGCGACGTTCTCGTCGATATCGCTGTTGTTCATGGTTCCCGAGAATACGTGGCGTGCGGGACCGTCTTTCCGGGGAGCCGGTCCGTGAGACGGGGCGGAGCGTGGGCCATGACCGGGCCGGTGCCGGTGTCGGTGGCGGGGTGGGGTCACAGGGGCAGGACGGCCGTGACGAGCCAGCCGCCCTCGGGGGCGGGGCCGGCGGTGAGGGAGCCGCCGAGGGCCTCGGCGCGTTCGGCCATTCCGACGAGGCCGTAGCCGCCGCCCCGGGCCGTGTCGGAGAGCCGGGCGGGGTGGCCGCCGTCGTCGGCGATGCGTACTTCGAGGCCGGCGGGGACGGTGCGCAGGCCGACGCGTACGGCGGTGGCGGTGGCGGCGTGCTTGCCGATGTTGGTGAGGGCTTCGAGGACGATGCGGTGGGCGGTGGCGGCGACGTCGCCGGGGAGGCGGGTCGCCAGGCCGTCCTCGATGTACAGGGCGACGGGCGGGCCGGTGACGGTGAAGCGTTCGGCGAGCGAGCGGATGTCGGCGAGGCCGGCGACGGGGGCCGTCCCCGGTCCGCCCGCGCGCCCGGCGGCTCCGCCTCCGGTGCGTTTGCCAGCCGCCGGCAGGGCGTTGTCGCCGTCGTTGTCGATGTCGTCGCCGACGTCCTTGCCGCTGTCGGTGTCGTTGTCGCGGAGGACCTTGACGAGGCGGCGCATGGAGCCGAGGGCTTCGTCGCCCGCTGTTTCGATGCGGCCGAAGATCTCGGCGGCGCGTTCGGCGGAGACCTTGGTGAAGCGGGCCGCGCGGGCTTCCACGACGATGCCGGTGACGTGGTGGGCGACGAGGTCGTGGAGTTCGCGGGCCAGTTCGAGGCGTTCGGCGGTGCGGACGGCGCGCAGTTCGCGGACGCGTTGGACGGACTGGAGTCGTAGGAGGAGGGAGTAGGCGCCGACGACGACGGCGAGGACGGAGAAGAGCAGGGTGAAGCGGCCGGGGTCGGTGTCCCGGACGGGTACGGCCGTGCAGCCGAGGCCGAGGAGGGGTCCGAGGACCGCGGCGGTACGGGCGGGCGCGCGGAGCAGGACCTGGGAGAGGAGGACGAGCAGGGCGATGGCCTCGCCGCCGCCCCAGACGATGAGGGGGTGGTTGCCGAAGATGAGGAGGAGGGTGACGGTCCAGGTGGTGGCGGCGGCGAACCAGGCGCGGGTCAGGAGGGGGATCCGGGGCCAGGGTGCGGCGCTGAGGCAGACGAGGATCCCGGAGATCCAGACGGCGGTGTGCGGGAGGCTGGGCCGGCGGGCGAGGATGACGCCTTCGGCGGTGACGAGGCCGATCAGGACCAGGGAGAGGAGCCAGCGGAGCCAGTCGGCGACGTGCGGGTGGCGTCGCGCCCAGCTCGCGAGCGGGCTCACCGACGTCCCTCGGTGAAGGCGGGGGCGACGGCGACGGCGGTGGCGGCGACGGGTGCGGTGGGCGGCGGGGTCACGCCGCGCCGACGGCCAGGCCGCTCTCCCAGGCCCAGGCGGCGATCTCGACGCGGTTGCGGGCGTCGAGCTTGGCCTGGACGTTGGCCAGGTGGGTTTTGACGGTGGACAGCGATACGTACAGTTCGCCGGCGATCTCGGCGTTGGTCAGCCCGCGCGCGAGGCAGCGCACGACGTCCCGTTCGCGTTCGGTGAGGGGCTCGGCGGGGCGGCGGGCGGCCTGGGCGGAGGTGGTGCGCGGGGCCATTTCGCGCAGGAGTCGTACGGTGATGGCGGGTGAGACGAGCGCGTCCCCGGCGGCTGCGGCCCGTACCGCTTCAACCAGCATGGCCGGGCTCGCGTCCTTGAGGAGGAAGCCGGACGCGCCGCCGTGGAGGGCGGCGTGGACGTACTCGTCGAGGTCGAAGGTGGTGACGATGACGATGCGCGGCTTGTCCTGGCCGGAGAGTCGGCGGGTGACTTCGAGTCCGTCGAGCCGTGGCATGCGGATGTCGAGGAGGAGGACGTCCGGCCGGTGCTCGGTGACGGCGGCCAGTGCCGCTTCGCCGTCGACGACGTCGGCGACGACCTCGATGTCGGGCATGCTCTCCAGGATCATGCGGAATCCGGTCCTGACCATGTCCTGGTCGTCCGCGATGACCACTCTGATCGTCATGCGCCGCCTGCCCCACTGTTGCCCGCTGCCGCCGATGGACTCTTCCCATCGGACCGGTGCGGGCGTCGGACCGCAACCGCACGGGGGGCCGCCGGATGGGTGTCGCGGGGTGGGGGCAGCGGTGTTCCGGCCTCGCGGTACGTCCTTCGAGCGTACGTACGTCCGGGGTGGGGCGCTTCGCCCTTCCGGCCGGTTCGCGTCCGGCCGGAAGGACGAGGGGGTGGCGCTCGGTGCGCCGGGGGTGCCGCTCGGTGGGCTAGAGGGTCGCGGCCGCGCTCTTGATCGCTCCCGCGAAGGTGGACACCTCGGTGTAGACGCCGGGGTAGTCGGGGCGTGCGCAGCCCTGGCCCCAGCTGACGATGCCGACCTGGATCCAGGCGTTGGCGTTGTCGCGGCGGAACATGGGGCCGCCGGAGTCGCCCTGGCAGGTGTCGACCCCGCCCTGGGGGAGGCCGGCACAGATCTCTTCGGAGGGGACGAGGTCGCTGCCGTAGGAGCTCTGGCAGGAGGCGTCGGAGACGAAGGGGACGGTGGCCTTCATGAGGTAGCGCTGCTGGCCGCCGCCTTCGCGGGTGGCGCCCCAGCCGGCGACGGTGAAGGTGCCGTTGTCGTAGGCCTTGGTCTCGGCGATCTTCAGGGTGGGCAGGTTGATGGGCTTGGCGAGCTTGATGAGGGCCCAGTCCTTGCCCTTGCCGTTGTAGCCGGGGGCCTGGAGGACCTTGGTGGACTTGACCTTGATGGCGGCGGTGCTGTTGAGGTCGACGACGCCGGCGGTGGCGGTGATCGTGGTGTTGTTGCCGGAGCCGTTCACGCAGTGGGCGGCGGTGAGGACGATCTGCTGGGTGTAGAGGGCTCCGCCGCAGCCCATGGAGAGGCGGACCATGAAGGGGAACTCGCCCTGTGCGGCGCGGGTGCCGCCGACGACGGGGGCTTGGGCGGCGCCCGCTCCGGTCGTCTGGAGGCTGACGGCGGCGAGGGCGACGGCGCCGACGGCGAGGGACTGCTTGAGGAATCTGCCGAGGATGGCCATGGTCAACACACTGCCTTTCGTGGGGGGTTGGGCTGTGCGCGTCATCGGGTGAATGACGAGTCCATGACACAACCGAACGTCCGACGCAATCAAGAACGCGTTTTCGGACAACTTCCGGTCGGGGAGGCGGTGTGACGCAGAACCGCAGGCGCGACAGCCCGGTCGAGCACGGATTTCCGCACCTGGAGACCGTTCGCGCCTCGCTCACGGCCCTGTTCCGGCGCCTGACCCCCGAGGGCGTCCGGGCCTACTCGACGAGCTTCGCGCCGGCCGACGCGGCGTTCGACACCGCCGATGACCTGCACCTCGGCGCCCATCGGGTGGCCGCCGCGATGGTGCGCGCGCTCGGCCTGCCGGACGCGCGCGTGGTGGTCGCGTTCCGGCCGATGCGGGACGCGGCGACCGTCGAGTTGACGGTGGGCCCGGAGTACTTCATCGAGGTGAACGATCGATTCCGCACGCACCGGCGGGATCTGGCCGCCGCACTGGCCCACGAGGTCACCCACGTGCTGCTGCACCGCCTGGACCTGCGCCTGCCGACGACCGCGGAGAACGAGATCCTCACCGACACCGCCGCCGCCTATCTCGGGGTCGGCTGGCTGCTCCTCGACGCCTACCGCGAGGACGTGCTGACGTACCAGAAGCTCGGCTACCTCACCCCGGAGGAGTTCGGGTACGTCCTGGCCAAGCGCGCCCTCCTCCTCGACGAGGACCCCTCCCCCTGGTTCACCGGCCCACAGGCGTACGAGGCCTACGTGCGCGGCCGCGCCCTGGCCGCCCGGGACCTGCGCCGGGCCCCCCTCGCCGCCGCGGGCGCGACGGAGCGGCTGCGCTACGCGCGGGCCCGCCGCGCCGGGAACCGCCCGACGGGGGACGGCACGACGGGGAGCGACCCGAGGGGCGGCGGCACGAGGGGCGGCGGCACGTTCGGTGGGGCCGCGTACCGCTTCGAGGCGCACCCGGACGGTCAGCGGGTGAGCTTCCCGTGCCCGGTGTGCGCCGGGCGGCTGCGGGTCGCGGTGCGGGGGTCGCAGCGGGTGCGGTGCGGGGTGTGCCGCACGGTGCTGGAGTGCGACACCTAGCGGGGGTTCATCGGGCGGCCGCGAAAAGTTTCCTACCGACCGGTAGACAGGGGAACCGCACTGCCCCAGCCTGGTCGCGTACATGCCAATTCGTGACCGAGGAGCGCCCCCACATGCGCATCAGCCGCACCCTCCCCGCCCGTACCGGCCTTCCCCGCCGCAGCGCCTCCGCCGCCGCCGGCGTGGCCGTCGCGGGAGCAGTCCTGGCCCTGCTGCCCGCCACCACGGCCGGAGCCGCCCCGACGGAACGGGCCGTGACCGCGCCGGCCGCCGCGAGCGCCGTCACCGCCTCCGCGCCCGGGGGCAACGCGGCGATCCTCGGCATCGACTACGCCACCTGGCAGCGCGACGTGGCCGCCGTCATCGACGCCGCCCGTCCCGCGATCGAGCAGCGCATCGCCGCGTCCCCGGCCGGGGAGAAGCCGGCGCTCGTCCTCGACATCGACAACTCGTCGTTGGAGACGGACTTCCACTGGTTCTGGACGTTCCCGACGCCCGCGATCACCAAGGTCCGCGAGCTGACCCGGTACGCCAACGACCGCGGCGTCGCGATCTTCTTCGTCACCGCCCGTCCGGGGATCATCGAATCCCTGACCGAGCACAACCTCAAGGCCGTCGGCCACCCCGTCTCGGGCCTGTACGTCCGGGACCTGCCCGACCTGTTCAAAGAGGTGAGCACCTACAAGACGGCCAAGCGCGCCGAGATCGAGGCCCGCGGCTACACGATCATCGCGAACATCGGCAACAAGCAGAGCGACCTGGTCGGCGGCCACGCGGAGCGCACCGTGAAGCTGCCGGACTACGACGGCAAGCTGTCCTGATCCGGCGGCGCGCGGTTGCGGCGGGGTGGCGGCCGTCAGACGCCACCACCACCGCAACCGCCGCCACCTCCGCAGGAGCCACCACCTCCGCCGCCGTCCCCGCCGCCCCAACCCGGGCTGCCGAGTCCGACGCCGTCGCTGCCGCCGCCGCCGCTCCCGGACCAGGCCCCGTCCTGGAACACCGCGACGCCCAGGAAGAAGGAGAACAGCGCGGGCAGGACGGCGAGCCCCACCATCCACCCCGTTCCCATCGTCTCCTGGGCGTCCTGCAGATCCGGGTCCATCGCGAGCCACACCAGGCCTCCCCAGGTGCCGAGGCACAGCACCCCACTGACCGAGGCCCAGATGCCGCCCCGGCTCACTCCCCCGCCACCTTTGTCTCCATACGGGCGTTGTGCCCGCGCCCCGATCGCGGAACACCGGCGTCCGTCAGAAGCCGGCGGCCTTCCCGTGCGCCCTTTCCTCCGCGATGGCGTTGACCGCCGCCCAACCGAAGGCCATCGCGGGGCCGATCGTCGCGCCGGGGCCCGGGTAGGTCTCGCCCATGACCGCCGCCGAGCAGTTGCCGGCCGCGTAGAGGCCACCGATCGGGGACGCGTCCTCGCGCAGCACCCGGCCGTCGCCGTCCGTGACCAGGCCGCCCTTGGTGCCGATGTCACCCGGGTGCACGGGGACCGCGTAGAAGGGGCCCCTGTCGATCGGCGCCAGGTTCGGGTTGGGCAGCGTCGGGTCGCCGTAGTAGCGGTCGTAGACGCCGGCGCCGCGCCCGAAGTCCTCGTCCACACCGCGCTCGGCGAAGCCGTTGAAGCGACGGAGGGCGGCGGGCAGGCCCGGCGCGGAGATCTGCCGCGCCAGTTCCTCCACCGTCGCGGCCTTCTTCACGAAGCCGCTCTCCAACCACCTGGCGGGGAAGGGCTGTCCGGGGAACAGCCCGGCGAAGAGGTAGCGGGCCTTCGAGCGGGCGTCGAGGACCAGCCAGGACGGTACGGTGCTCGCACCGGGCCGGTCGGCGGCGTACATCCGGTCCACGAACGCGTGGTAGGGCAGCGCCTCGTTGGCGTACCGCTCCCCCGACCCGTCGACGATCACCATGCCGGGGATGCCCCGGTCGGCGACCAGGAAGAACGGCTTCTCCCCCGGCGGGCACACCGACGGCGCCCCCCACACCCGGTCCAGCAGGTCGGTGGCCGCGCCGAGTTCCTCGCCGAGCCGCAGGGCGTCGCCCGTCTGCCCCTCGGAGGCGTGCGTCCAGTCGGTGGAGGTGGGCGCGGGCAGGTGCTTCTCCCGCAGTTCCGCGTCGTGGGAGAAGCCGCCGGCGGCGAGCACGACCCCGCCCCGGGCCCGTACGGTCACCTCGCGGCCCGCGCGGACGACCCGTACGCCTTCCACCCGGCCGGAGTCGTCCGTGACCAGGCCGGTCAGCGGCGCCGACAGCCACAGGTCGCCGCCGAGCCGGTCCAGCGAGAGCCGCATCCGGGCGATCAGCGCCTCCCCGAGGGAGAGCAGTTTGCGGCCGGTGACCAGCGCCTTCACCGCCCGCATCCCCACCTTCACGGAGGTCCGCCGGCCCGCCCAGGTGCGGGCCACCATGTTCAGGAAGCGGAAGTCGTACGAGGTCATGGTCAGCCCGTACGTCGGCAGCCCCGCGCGGCGCATCGTGCGGCCGAGCTCGCCCAGCCGCCGGAAGTCCACGATGCACGGCTCGACGGACCGCCCCTGGGCCATGCCTCCCGGTGCCTCGGGGAAGTAGTCCGGGTAGCCGGGGGTGTACATGAAGCGGACCTCGGTGCGGTCGTGGAACTCCCGGACCATGCGCGGCCCGTGGGCGAGGTAGGCCTCCTTTCGGGCGTCGGGGACCCGGTCGCCGACGGTCGCGTCGAGGTAGGCGCGCGCCTTGTCGTGGGTGTCGGCGATGGCGGCCCGGTCGAGGTGGAAGTTGCCGGGCACCCAGATCGCGCCGCCGGACAGGGCGGTGGAGCCCCCGTACGCCTCGGTCTTCTCCACGACCAGGACGGTCAGTCCGCGCAGTCGGGCGGTGATCGCGGCGGCCAGGCCGGCCGCGCCGGAGCCGGCCACCACCACGTCGTACTCGTACGTGTGCCCGTGCGTGTGCTGGTCGGTCATCCGAAGGCTCCGGTGGCGTAGTCGCTGCGGAAGTACAGCAGGGGCGATCCGCCGTCGCGGGCGGTGAGTTCGAGGACCCGGGCCGTGACCAGGTAGTGGTCGCCCGCCTCGTGGACGGTGTCCAGGGCGCAGTCGACGGTGGCGAGGGCCCCGGTGATGCGGACGGTTCCGTGCGCGGAGGTCTCCCACTCCACCCCGGCGAACTTGTCGCCGCCGCGGCGGCCGAGGGCCTCGCAGACGGCCCGCTGCCGTGCGTCGAGGATGCTGACTCCGAACCGGCCGGCGGCCCGTACGGCGGGCCAGCTGGAGGAGCCCTTGCCCACGCAGATCAGGACCAGCGGCGGGTCCAGGGAGAGGGAGGCGAAGGACTGGCAGGCCAGCCCGACGGGGCGGCCGTCGGGGTCGGTGGCGGCGAGGACGGTGATGCCGGAGGCGAAGGCGCCCAGTACCTCGCGGAACGCGGCGGGATCGACGGGGGCGGGATCGACGGGGGCGGGCGGGGTCAGCCGTTCCACTGGTGGCCCCAGAAGCTGTCGGCGGTGATCTCCTTCGCGGTCCAGGCCGCGGGGTCGACGATCAGGCCGTCCCAGCCGTACTCGACCTGGAAGCCGCCGGGGGCGTGCGCGTAGAACGACACCATGTGGTCGTTGGAGTGCCGGCCGAGGGTGGAGGCGATGGGGATGCCCGCCGCGTTCATCCGGTCGAGGCAGTAGCCGACGTCGTCGAGGCGTTCCAGTTCGACCATGAAGTGGACGATGCCGGGCGGCAGGGCTCCGGGGTAGAGGCCGAGGCTGTGGTGGCGGCGGTTGGGGCTGAGGAAGTGCATCAGGTGGAAGTCCTTGCCGGGGGCTCCGGTGGGGACGGCGACGGGGGGCAGCTTCATCGAGTCGCGCAGTTGGAAGCCGAGGAGGTTCTCGTAGAAGTCGAGGCTCGCCTCGATCTCGACGGCGGGCAGGACGACGTGGCCGAGGCCGAGGTCGCCCGTGACGAAGCGGTTGCCGTAGGGCGCGGCGAGCGGGCTGTGGTCCTGGGCCTGGCCCCAGTAGATCTCCAGGGGGTTGCCGCCGGGGTCCTCGCAGTGGATCAGGCCCTGGACGCGGCGGTCGGCGAGGGTGGCGTCGTCGGCCTGCTTGACCGCGCGGCCGGCGGCCTCCAGTTCGGCGGCCGCGTCCCGCAGGGCGCGGGCGTTCGCCACCTCGAAGCCCGCCGCGAGGAGGCGGTCCGTGGTCCCGGCGACGAACTGGAAGCGGTGGACGCGGTCGTCGATGCGGACGGACAGCAGGGTGTCCGTGCTGCCCTGCCCTTGCGTCATGCCGAGGACGTCGAGGGCGAAGGTGCGCCAGGCGGCGAGGTCGGCGGTCTCGATGCGGAGGTAGCCGAGTGCGCGGATGTCCATGGGGGCTCCCTGGTGGCTAGTGGAGGAAGAAGTCGGTGGCGAGGCGGTTGAACTCGGCGGCGGCCTCGGTCTGGGCCCAGTGCCCGCAGCGCGGGAAGACGTGCAGGCGGGCGTCGGGGATGGTCTTGAGTGCGAGGAAGGCGCCGTCGACGGGGTTGACCCGGTCCTCCCGGCCCCAGGTGAGGAGCACCGGGCGGGTGATGCGGTGGGCCTCGCGCCACAGGAGGGTGTCCTCGGGCCATTTCGTGAAGGCGGCGGCCATGCGGGCGTTGCCGAGCCGTGCCTCGGGGTCGGTGGCCTGCGCGAAGCGCTCCTCGACGAGGGCGGCGGTGACGACGGCCGGGTCGTGGACGAGGGTGGTGAGGAAGGTGCGCATCGCGGCGCGGGTGGGTTCGGGGGCGAGGCTGAACTCGAAGAGCCGCTTGATGCCTTCGGTGGGGTCGGCGGAGAACAGGTTCAAGGAGATGCCGCCGGGGCCCATCAGGAGCAGTTTCGCGACCCGCTCCGGGTGGTCGAGGGCGATCCGGACGGCGGTGCCGCCGCCGAGGGAGTTTCCGATGAAGTGGGCTTCCTCGATGCCGAGTTCGTCCATGAGGGCGACGACGGCGCGGGCGCTGAAGGTGAAGTAGTCGCAGTCGGGTTCGGGCTTGTCGGAGCGGCCGTAGCAGGGCAGGTCGACGAGCAGGGTGCGGAACCGGGCGGCGAAGTGGGGCAGGTTGGCGCCGAAGTTGGACCAGCCGGAGGCGCCGGGTCCGCCGCCGTGCAGCATGATCACGACGGGTGCGTCGGCGGGTCCCGCCACGTGGTGGTGGAGGGCGAGGCCGCCGGCCTTCACGGTCCGGGAGGTGTTCTCGTAGGTGAGGCTCACAGCATCGTGTCCTGGATGTCGAGGCCGAGGGCGCCCTGGCCGAAGAGGACCAGTGCCCGTTCGGGGTCGTTGGCGGCGTGGCCGCGTCCGGTGTGGACGTCGCGCCAGGCCCGCTGGACGGGGTTGGCGCCGGTGCGCATGGCGCCGCCGCCCGCGTTCTCCATCAGCAGGTCGACGGCGGCGACGCAGCGTTCGGTGGCGAGGACCTGGTCGCGGCGGACCCGGGTGCGCAGGGCCAGGGGCAGGGGTTCGCCGCGTTCGGCGAGGGCGTGGAGGTCGCCGATGTTGCGCCGGAGCTGGAGCCAGGAGGCGTCGATGTCACTGGCGGCGCGGGCGATGCGGACCTGCGCGAAGGGGTCCTCGGCGACCTGCTGGCCGTAGGAGGTCCGGAAGCGTTCGCGGGTCGCGGCCACGTACCCCTCGTAGGCGCCCTCGGCGATGCCGACGATCGGGGTGGAGATGGTGGTGGTGAAGATCGAGGCGTACGGGAGCCGGTAGAGGGGCTCGGGGTTGAGCGCGTGGCCGGGGACGTCCAGGGCGGTGACGGGCCCGAAGCTGAGGGCGCGGTGCTCGGGGACGAAGACCTCCTCGACGACGATGTCGTTGGAGCCGGAGCCGCGCAGGCCCACGGTGTCCCAGACCTCGTCGATGCGGTACTGGGTGCGGGGCACGAGGAAGGTGCGCATGTCCACGGGTCGGCCCTCGGCGTCGGTGACGAGCGCGCCGAGCAGGGCCCAGTCGGCGTGGTCGCAGCCGGAGGAGAAGTGCCAGCGGCCGCTGAGGGTGAAGCCGCCGGCGACCGGGGCGACCTTGCCGGTGGGGGCGTACGAGGAACAGATGCGGGTGTCGCGGTCCGGGCCCCAGACCTCCTCCTGGGCGCGGGGGTCGTAGAGCGCGACGTGCCAGGGGTGGACGCCGACGACGGAGGCGACCCAGCCGGTGGAGCCGCAGGCCTTGGCGATCTCCTTGACGGCCTCGTAGAAGACCCCGGGGTGCGCTGCGCGCCCGCCGTGGGCCCTGGGCTGGAGCAGGCGGAAGAATCCGGCGCCGGTGAGTTCCTTGATGCTCGCCTCGGGAACCTTGCGCTGAGCCTCCGCTTCGGCGGCGCGTTCGCGCAGGGCCGGGGCGAGGGCGCGGACTGCGTCGAGGACGTCTTCGTCGCTCATGGTGTCCCTTTCTCGGGGTCGTCGGCTTCGGGGTGCGGTGAACGTACGCCCGGGGGTCGGGGGCGAGGAACGGGGCGTTCCCGCTGAGCGGGAAGGCGTCGTGGAGGGTGCGGCGGGGGTCGCGCCGGGCGCCCCAGCACCCCTCTCATGACGATCAGAAGTATTACTGAATGAAATACATGGTTCCGGGTCCTTCCCCGGGCCCGGGGCCGCGTGGCAGGGTCGCTCCAACGCCTCACGCAGGGGGTTCCTCGTGCTCGATCAGGTCATGGAGAGCGGGCTCGCACCGCTGTCACTGCTGGAGAAGGCCGCCAAGGTCCTGGGTGCCTTCGAGGGTCCGCAGCCACGGCTCTCGCTGACCGAGGTGGTGCGCCGCAGCGGGATCCCCCGCTCGTCCGCCCACCGGATCCTGGACCAACTGGTGCGGTTGCGCTGGCTGGACCGGGAGGGCCGGGACTACCGGATGGGCATGCGGATGCTGGAGCTCGGCGCGCTCGCCGCCCACCACAACCGACTGCGCCGGGCGGCCCTGCCGCTGCTGCACGCGCTGCACGAGCAGACCGGGCAGCTGGTGCACCTGTGGGTGCTGGACGGGGCGGAAGTGGTCTGTCTGGAACGGATCGGCGGGTCGGAGGCGGGCGCCGTGCCCTCCCGGGTCGGCGGCCGGATGCCGGCCTGTTCCACGGCCGCCGGGAAGGCGATGCTCGCCTTCGGCGACCAGGACACCGTCGAGGAGGTCCTGGCCCGGGGGCTGCGCCCGCGCACGGCCCGGACCCTGGTCCGTCCGGCCGCGCTGCGGGCGGAGCTGGCGGCGACCCGCGAGCGCGGCGTCGCCCACGACCGGGAGGAAACCTTCCGCGGGGTCCACTGCGTGGCCGCGCCGCTGCGGGGCGCGGGACGGGCGGTCGCCGCCGTGTCCCTGTCCTCCTGCCGGGGCGAGCGCGAGCTCGCCCGGCAGGCGCCCGCGGTCCTGGCCTGCGCGCGGTCCGTGTGGCGCGAGCTGTACGGGCCGGGTCGGGCGGGCCGCGCGGCGGCCTCCGTACCGCCCGTGGCCGCCGAGCCGGCCGTGTCGGCGCGGGAAATGGACAACATGATGGGTTGGTTGCGGTTCAGCGAGTGGATGTAGCGGGTACAGATACCTCATCGCACACGCACCGGACCCGACCCCTCGCCAGGGGGCCGGGCCCGTTGCGTTTCAGCCGTAGGTCACCCGGACCCGGTCGGTGACCGGGAAGGCCTGGCAGGCGAGGACGTAGCCGTCGGCGAGGTCCTCGGCGTCGAGGACCTCGTTGCGGACCATCGTCACCTCGCCCTCGACCACCCGGCAGCAGCAGGCCGCGCAGGCGCCCTCGCGGCAGGAGTACGGGGCTTCGACGCCCGCGGCGAGGAGGGCGTCGAGCAGCGTGGCCCGGCGCGGCCAGGACGCGGTACGGGTCTCCCCGTCGAGCCGCACGACGGCGGCGGCATCGGCGCCGGCATCGGCGGGTGGGGATTGAGCGGGCCCCGCCGCGGGGGCGAACACGTCTGCGCCGAGGGAGAAGTAGCGTTCGCGGCGGATGCGGGAGCCTGGCGCCCCGGCCGAGCGCAGGGCCGTCTCGGCGGCGTCCATGAGCGGTCCGGGACCGCACAGCCAGGCCTCGCGGCCCGCGTACGGGGCGAGAAGCCCCCCGAGCCGGGCGGCGGTCGGCAGCCCGCTCAGGCTCTCCAACCAGTGCACGACGGTCAGCCGGTCGGGGTGCCGGGCGGCCAACTCCTCCAGCTCGTGGCGGAAGATGACCGATGCGGGGTCCCGGTTGGCGTACAGCAGGGCGATCCGGCCCCGCCCGGCGGCGAGGGCCGACTTGGCCAGGGAGAGCACCGGGGTGATGCCGCTGCCGCCGGCGACGAGCAGCAGGTCCCGGTCGAGGCCGTCCGGGCCGGGGGTGAAGGCGCCCGCCGGTGGCAGGACCTCCAGTTCGTCGCCCGCCGCGACGGTGTCGCAGACCCAGCCGGAGCCGAGCCCGCCGGGGACCCGTTTGACGGTGATCCTCATGGGCTCGCCGGTGTGCGGCGAGCTGGCCAGGGAGTAGCAGCGGGCGCCGCCGCCGGGGATCCGCAGGGTGAGGAACTGACCTGGGCGGTAGGGCAGTTCGGTGTCCAGCACGAGGGACACCGCGTCCGGGGTCTCCTGGATCCGCTCCCGGACCCGGACCCGCAGCGAGCCGGCGGGCGCGGGCGCCGCAGCGGGCGCGGGTGCCGGTGCGGTGGGGGCGGGCGCCGGTGCGGCGGCCCGTGCGGCAGTGCTCTCACGCATCGGCGGGCACCTCCAGCCGGCCCTCCCGTACGGCCGCCTCGATGCCGGCGCGCAGGGCCGGGCAGGAGCGGACGCGGGCGCTGAGTTCGCCGGCGGCGACCCGGGCGGCGATGCGCGGGCACACCGAGGCCGCCCGGTCCGTCCACTGGACCTGGGTGTGGGCGGCGCTGAACTTCTCGCACAGCACCTCGGTCCCGCACTCCGCGCAGGCGACGGGGGTCATCACGCGCCGCCCGGGGACGCGGCGCGGCGGGCGAGGTTCTCCTCGACCTCCGCCTTCCAGGCGGCGGTGGCGCGGGTGGTGTCGATCTCGAACTCGAAGCGCCGGACCATCTCGTCCTTGATGTCGGCGGCGTCGACGTAGAACTGCTCGTACCAGCGGCGGAGCTGGTAGACGGGCCCGTCCTCCTCGGTGAGGAGGGGGTTGTCGATGCGGGTCTTGTTCCGCCAGATCTCCACGTCCTGCTCGAAGCCGACGGCCAGCCCCTCGGCGGTGAGGCGGGCGGCCTCGGCGGCCTGTTCGTCGCTCATGCCGGGGAGCTTCTTGACGCTCGCCCCGTACATGAGGACGAAGCTGTTCTCGTCGACCGGGTAGTGGCAGTTGATCAGTACGGATTCCATCTCCAGGCCGCCGCCGACGTCGCTCCACAGCCGGTCGATCATGTAGGAGGGGCCGTGGTAGGAGGCGTCGGAGCGCAGGCCGCCGCCGGTGGAGAGGGTGCCGAGGTCGACGTCGCCGCGCGGGGTGGACTCCATGTACTGGGTGGCGACGTGTCCGTCGAAGACGTTCTTGAAGTAGTGCGGGAAGGCGTAGTGCACGTAGTAGAAGTGCGCCATGTCCACGACGTTGTCGACGATCTCCCGGCAGTTGGCGTTCTCGACGCGCAGGGAGTTCCAGCTCCAGTCGCTCCAGTCGGCGCTGCCGTGGCCCTCGATCTCGGGGATGGTGACGCCCTCGGGCGGCGGGTTGCCCTCCGGGTCGTGCCAGACGTAGAGCTGGCCGTTGCGCCGCAGGGTGGTCCAGGCGCGGGTCCGGGCGCGCGGTGGGACGCGGCGGGCGTAGGGGACGTCGGCGCAGCGGCCGTTGCCGGACCAGCGCCAGTCGTGGAAGGGGCAGGCGACGGTGTCGCCCTTGACGGTGCCGTGGGCGAGGTTGCCGCCCATGTGGGGGCAGTAGGCGTTCAGGACGCCCAGTTCTCCGTTGTCGGCGCCCCGGAAGACGACGAGGCGGGTCCCGAAGGCCTCCACCTCGTGCGGGGCGCCGTCCTCGAAGGGGGCGGCGAGGCCGAGGCAGTGCCAGCCGCGCGCGAAGCGGGCGGGTACGGCCGCCGCCTCGATGACGCGGGGTCCTTCGTCGGTTGAGGCCATGGGGAGGCCCTCCACTTCTTTGTGGGGTGTGCTGCGGGGGTGCCCTGCGGCGGCGACTCGGGCCGGGGCGGGCCGGGTTACGCGCGGGAGTCCCCGGCCTCGGCCGCGAGTTCCAGGGCGATGTCGATGAGCTGGTCCTCCTGCCCGCCGACGAGGCGGCGTTCGCCCGCGCGCAGCAGGATCCGCGCGCCGGGGACCCCGTAGCGTTCGGCCTGCCGGTAGGCGTGCACGAGGAAGCTGGAGTAGACGCCGGCGTGGCCCATGAGCAGGGACATCCGGTCGAGGCGGCACTCGTCGTCCATGACGGGCCGCACCACGTCCTCGGCGGCGTCGATGATGGCGAGGACGTCGATGCCGGTGCGGATGCCCATCTTGTGGCAGACGGCGGCGAACGCCTCGACGGGGGTGTTGCCGGCGCCCGCGCCGAGGCGGCGGGTGGAGCCGTCGATCTGGAGGGCGCCGGCCCGGACGGCGGCGACGGAGTTGCCGACGCCGAGGCCGAGGTTCTCGTGGCCGTGGAAGCCGACCTGGGCGTCGGCGCCGAGCTCGGCGACCAGGGCCTGGACCCGGTCGGTGACCTGGTCCATGACGAGGGCGCCCGCGGAGTCGACGACGTACACGCACTGGCAGCCGGCGTCGGCCATGATCCGGGCCTGGCGGGCGAGGTTCTCGGGGCTGGTGGAGTGGGCCATCATCAGGAAGCCCACGGTCTCCAGGCCCATCGCGCGGGCCAGCCCGAAGTGTTGGACCGAGATGTCGGCCTCGGTGCAGTGGGTGGCGATCCGGCAGATGCTCCCGCCGCTCGCGTGGGCGGCGCGGATGTCGTCCTTGACGCCGAGTCCGGGCAGCATCAGGAACGCGATCTTCGCGTTCCGGGCCGTTTCGGCGGCGGCCTTGATGAGTTCCTGCTCGGGGGTCCGGGAGAAGCCGTAGTTGAAGGAGGACCCGCCGAGTCCGTCGCCGTGCGCGACCTCGATGACGGGGACCCCGGCCGTGTCGAGGGCGGCGACGATCGACGTCACGTCGTCGACGGTGAATTGGTGCCGCTTGGCGTGCGAGCCGTCCCGCAGGCAGGAGTCGGTGACGCGGATGTCGAGGGTGTCGGAGTAGGCGTTCACGGGTGCAGCTCCTTGGCGAACTCCTCGCCGACCTTGGTGGCGGCGGCGGTCATGATGTCGAGGTTCCCGGCGTACGGCGGCAGGTAGTCGCCCGCGCCCTCGACCTCCAGGAACACCGCGACGCGGGCGTTGCCGCCGTTCGCCGCGGACGGTTCGTCGAACTGCGGCTCGGTGCGCAGCCGGTAGCCGGGGACGTAGCCGGCCACCTCGCGGACGACCTGGTGGATGGAGGCGGCGACGGCCTCCCGGTCGGCGTCCGGCGGGATCGCGCAGAAGACGGTGTCGCGCATCATCACCGGGGGTTCGGCGGGGTTGAGGATGATGATCGCCTTGCCGCGGGCGGCGCCGCCGATGTCCTCGATGCCGCGGGCGGTGGTGCGGGTGAACTCGTCGATGTTGGCGCGGGTTCCGGGGCCGGCGGAGACGGAGGCCACCGAGGCGACGATCTCCGCGTAGGCCACGGGCACCACGCGGGAGACGGCGTACACCATCGGGATGGTGGCCTGGCCGCCACAGGTGATCATGTTGACGTTGGCCCGGTCGAGGTGGGCGGTGAGGTTCGCGGGCGGGACCACGGCGGGGCCGATGGCGGCGGGGGTGAGGTCGACGGCCTTGATGCCGAGCTCGGCGTAGCGCGGGGCGTTGGCCCGGTGGACGGAGGCGGAGGTGGCCTCGAAGACCAGGTCGGGGAGTTCGTCGCGGGCCAGGAGCCAGTCGACGCCCTCGTGGGAGGTGTCGAGGCCGGCGCGGCGGGCGCGGGCGAGGCCTTCGCTGTCGGGGTCCACGCCGATCATCCAGCGGGGCTCGATGTGCGGGGAGCGGAGCAGTTTGTGGAGCAGGTCGGTGCCGATGTTGCCGGAGCCGACGACGGCTGCGGTGGCTTTCTTCATGCGGTACTCCCGTACGGGCCTCAGACGAAGGAGAGGGACACCGGGCCGAGCCCGGTGAAGTCGGCGGTGTAGGTCCGTCCGGCGCGTACGTCCACGGCGCGGGTGCAGGAGCCGGGCAGGATCAGGTGGCCCTTGCGCAGCGGGACGCCGAAGCGGGCGACGGTGCGGGCCAGCCAGGCGACGGCGGTGGTGGGGTCGCCGAGGACGGCGTCGGAGCGGCCCTCGGCGAGGAGTTCGCCGTCGCACGCGACGCGGGCCTCGACCGCCCTCAGGTCGAGTTCGCGGGGGTCGCGGCCCTCGCCGATGACGTAGCCGGCGGAGGAGGCGTTGTCGGCGATGGTGTCGGCGATGGTGATGCGCCAGTCGGCGATCCGGCTGTCGATCAATTCCAGTGCGGGGACGACGCGTTCGGTGGCGGCCAGCACGTCGGCCACGGTGCAGCCCTCCCCCGGCAGGTCGGTGCCGAGGACGAAGCCGACCTCGGCCTCGATGCGGGGCGCGCAGTAGGCGGCGGCCCGGACGGGGTCGTCCCGGCGCAGCTCCATCGTGTCCAGCAGGTGGCCGTAGTCGGGCTCGTCGACGCCCATCATGGCCTGCATGACGGGCGAGGAGAGCCCGACCTTGTGGCCGGTGACGCGGGCGTCGCCGCCGCCGGTGCGGTGGCGGATGTTGATCAGCTGGATCTCGTACGCGTCCTGCGTGTCGATGCCCTCGAACAGTTCGGTGAGCGGCCGTACGGGGGTCCGGTGCCGTTCGGCCCCGCGCAGCAGCTCGGCGGCCTCGCGCCGGCGCAGGTCGTCGATCATGGGTCCTCCCGGCTGCGTGGTGTGGTGCGGCAGACGGTAGGCGGGCGGCGGGCGCGGGCGGGAGGGCGTGTTCCCGGTGAGCGGGAAAGGCCGTGGGCCGGGACGTTTCCGTCCC
>NZ_JANFAK020000042.1 GCF_024721315.2 Streptomyces sp. Isolate_45 | reverse complement strand
CCCCCCCCCCCCCCCCCCCCCCCCCCCCCCCCCCCCCCCCCCCCCCCCCCCCCCCCCCCCCCCCCCCCCCCCGGGCCAGCCGGGCCGGGACGGGCCGGGCCGGGCCGGGCGGAGGTCTCGGCGGTCGGACCCGCGGGGTGGCGGGTCAGTCCGACAGGCCCGCCAGGTCGCGCAGTCGGCGGCCCTGCGCGGCGCGCTCGGCGGCGCGCTGGGCGTCGTACGACCGGGACGTGGCGTCGCGGAGCAGCGCCTTGGTCTCGATGACCGCGTCGCGGGGCGGAGCGAGCAGTGCGCCGGCGAGGTCCTGGACGGCGGCGTCGAGCTCGTCGGCGGGGACGACCAGGTTGGCCAGGCCGATGCGCTCGGCCTCCTCGGCGTGCACGAAGCGTCCCGTGGCGCAGATCTCCAGCGCCCGGGCGTAGCCGACCAGCGCGGTCAGCGGTTGGGTGCCCCCGAGGTCGGGGACGAGGCCCAGGCTGGTCTCGCGCATGGCGAACTGCACGTCGTCCGCCACCACCCGCAGGTCGCACGCGAGCGCGAGCTGGAAGCCGGCGCCGATCGCATGCCCCTGCACGGCGGCCACGGAGACGATGTCATTGCGTCGCCACCAGGTGAAAGCCTCCTGGTACTCGGCGATGGTGGAGTCGAGCAGGTCATCCGCACCACGTGCCAGATCGAGGAAGGACGGCTCACCCTCGAAACCCTCGGGAGCGAACGCCTGCCGGTCGAGCCCCGCGGAGAAGGACTTGCCCTCGCCGCGCAGGACCACGACCCGGACGGTGCCCGGCAGTGACTGTCCGGCCTCCGCCAACGCCCGCCAGAGCGCGGGGGACTGGGCGTTTCGCTTGGCCGGATTGGTCAGGGTCACCGTGGCGACCGAGTCGTCGATGGTGAGCCGTACGCCGTCCTTGTCGAGCAGAGCCATCTGGTGCCTCCGGTGTGCAGTCGGCCGCATGCTCGGCCTAAGTGACTGCACAGTAACCACCCGATCGACCACAGGGCCGACCGGGGGTCACCGAAGGAACCGTGCGTGGAACGGAATCTTCAACCCATCAAGCATGGAGCCGTCGAGCTTCTCCGGCACCACCCCGGGCCTCCCGGCACGGGGTCAGGCCGCAGCCGCCTTCTTGCCACGTGTCGCGCCACCGCGACCTCGCAGCGTGACTCCGGACTCACTGAGCATCCGATGGACGAATCCGTAGGACCGGCCGGTCTCTTCGGCCAGCGCCCGGATACTCGCACCGGAGTCGTACTTCTTCTTCAGGTCTGCCGCGAGCTTGTCGCGCGCGGCGCCGGTTACCCGGCTGCCCTTCTTCAGAGTCTCGGCCACCCGTGCCTCCTCATGGGAAGTGCGCTCTGGACTTCTCATGATCACCCCTCTCCGGCTTCCTGGCCACCCATTCAGCAAGGTCGGTACGACGGCATTTCCCGAAGGGTGGACACCCGAGCAGAACGGAATCTTCTCTTCCGTCGCATGACCTCCGTCACACTCCCTCGACGTCAGGAGGAATCACCAGGTCAGGGGCGGAGGGAGGGAAACGGAAGACCCCGGTCGCGCATCCTCGGGGATGCGGCCGGGGTCGTCGTGCAGCACGCAACGGTACGAGACCGTCTCACTCAGATGATGGATCACGCCTGAGCCGAATGATCCATAAGGAACTGGATCAACCCTTCGGCGCCGGTCAGGCGAGGGCGACCAGGTCCCGGTAGTCCGGGCCCCACAGGTCCTCGACGCCGTCCGGGAGCAGGATGATGCGCTCCGGCTCCAGGGCCTCCACCGCGCCCTCGTCGTGGGTGACGAGGATGACGGCGCCCTTGTAGGTCCGCAGCGCGCCCAGGATCTCCTCGCGGCTGGCCGGGTCGAGGTTGTTCGTGGGCTCGTCGAGGAGCAGGACGTTCGCCGAGGAGACGACCAGGGTGGCCAGGGCCAGTCGGGTCTTCTCGCCGCCGGAGAGCACGCCCGCCGGCTTGTCCACGTCGTCGCCGGAGAACAGGAACGAGCCGAGGGTCTTGCGCACCGCGACCAGGTCCAGGTCGGGCGCGGAGGAGCGCATGTTCTCCAGGACGGTGCGCTCGGGGTCGAGCGTCTCGTGCTCCTGCGCGTAGTAGCCGAGTTTGAGGCCGTGACCGGGGACGACGCTGCCGGTGTCCGGCTTCTCCGTGCCCGACAGCAGGCGCAGCAGCGTGGTCTTGCCGGCGCCGTTGAGGCCGAGGATGACCACGCGCGAGCCCTTGTCGATGGCCAGGTCGACGTCGGTGAAGATCTCAAGCGAGCCGTAGGACTTCGACAGGCCCTCGGCCGTCAGCGGGGTCTTGCCGCAGGGCGCCGGGTCCGGGAAGCGCAGCTTGGCGACCTTGTCGGAGACGCGGACGGCGTCCAGGCCGGCCAGCAGCCGGTCGGCGCGCTTGGCCATGTTCTGCGCGGCGACCGTCTTGGTCGCCTTGGCGCGCATCTTGTCGGCCTGCGAGTTCAGGGCCGCGGCCTTCTTCTCGGCGTTCTGACGCTCGCGCTTGCGGCGCTTCTCGTCGGCCTCGCGCTGCTGCTGGTAGAGCTTCCAGCCCATGTTGTAGACGTCGATCTGGGCGCGGTTGGCGTCCAGGTAGAAGACCTTGTTGACGACGGTCTCGACGAGGTCGACGTCGTGGGAGATGACGATGAAGCCGCCGCGGTAGTTCTTCAGGTAGTCGCGCAGCCAGACGATCGAGTCGGCGTCGAGGTGGTTCGTCGGCTCGTCGAGGAGCAGGGTGTCGGCGTCCGAGAAGAGGATCCGGGCGAGCTCGACGCGGCGGCGCTGACCACCGGAGAGGGTGTGCAGCGGCTGGCCGAGGACCCGGTCGGGCAGGCCGAGGGCGGCCGAGATGGTGGCGGCCTCCGCCTCGGCGGCGTAGCCGCCCTTGGTGAGGAACTCGGTCTCCTGGCGCTCGTACTGCTTCATCGCCTTGTCGCGGGTGCCCCCGGAGCCGGAGGCGATGCGCTCCTCGTTGGCGCGCATCTTCTTGATCAGCACGTCGAGTCCGCGCGCGGAGAGGATCCGGTCGCGGGCCAGCACGTCGAGGTCGCCGGTGCGCGGGTCCTGCGGCAGGTAGCCGACCTCACCGGACCGGGCGATGGCACCGGCGGCGGGCTGACCCTCGCCCGCGAGGCACTTGGTGAGGGTGGTCTTGCCCGCTCCGTTGCGGCCGACGAGGCCGATGCGGTCACCCTTGGCGACACGGAAGGAAGCGGACTCGATGAGGATGCGGGCGCCGGCACGCAGCTCGATGCCGGTTGCGGTGATCACGGAAATACTCCAGGGCGGTGGGGACGGCGGAAGGGGGGCAGGACGCGCGATGCTTCGACGCCGCTAATCCGCAAGGAGATTTGCCATGCGGACCATTCTACCGGGGGTGCGCAACTACTTTTCGGGGCGCCCGGCGGTCCGGGCCCGCTCCCCCGGTGCGCCGTACCGTCCCCCGTTCGGCCCACGGGCCGGGCGGGCCCGCCGGGGCGCGTACCGGGATGAACGGGTTGATACTCGCCGCAGGGGCGGATGCGTGGCCCCCTTGGCTGCACGAATGGCTGCACGAAGACAGAGGCGGTGCGGGATGCAGTTCGACGACAACGCCCATCTGGACACGTCCGAGGTGAACGACGTGCGCGGCAGCCGCATCCCGGGCGGGAAGGCCACGATCGGTGGCGGACTCGTCGGCATCATCGCCCTGATCATGGGGTTGCTGTTCGGCGTGGGGCCGGAGCAGTTGGGGCTGTCGTCGGGCAACGAGGAGCCGGCGCCGTCCTCCTCTTCCGTCAACCAGGTGCAACAGAGCTGCCGGACCGGGCAGGACGCCAATACGCGCGAGGACTGCCGGCTGGTCGCCGTGGTGAACAGCACACAGGATTTCTGGCGGCAGGAGTTCCAGCGGCGGGGCGGCCGGTACAGCCCGGCGCAGACGGTGTTCTTCACCGGCCGGGTGGGGACCGCCTGCGGGGCGGCCACCTCCGCGGTCGGCCCCTTCTACTGCCCCGCCGACCGGAAGGTCTACCTGGACCTGGGCTTCTTCGACGACCTGCGGACGAAGTTCGGCGCGAGCGGCGGCCCCTTCGCCCAGGCGTACGTGGTCGCCCACGAGTACGGGCACCACATCCAGAACCTGACCGGCACCCTCCAGCGGGCCCAGGACGGGCAGCAGGGCGCGAACAGCAACGCCGTCAAGGTCGAGCTCCAGGCCGACTGCTACGCCGGGGTCTGGGCGCACAACGCGACGAGGACCCCGGACGAGTCCACGGGACGGCCGCTGATCACCACCCTGACCGACCAGGACATCCAGGACGGGCTGGACGCGGCGGCGGCGGTCGGCGACGACCGGATCCAGGAGAAGTTCCAGGGCCGCGTGACCCCCGAGTCCTGGACCCACGGCTCGGCCGAGCAGCGCCGGCAGTGGTTCTACCAGGGCTACCGGACGGGCGACATGGCCCAGTGCAACACCTTCCGCTGACTGCCGACGGCGCCTGCCATGCTGTGGTGCGGGTCACATCGACGCACCAGCACGTCCACGAGAGGAAGTGATCGTCATGGCAGGCGTTCCGTCCATCGTCCCGACCCTGCTCTACCGCGACGCGAAGGCGGCGATCCAGCAGCTGACGGAGGCGTTCGGCTTCACCCAGGTCTCGGTCTACGAGGGGGACGGCGGCACCGTGGTGCACGCCGAGCTGTCGTACGGGAACGGCGCGGTGATGCTGGGCAGCAAGGGCACCGGCGGCGCCTTCGACAAGGCCATGGAGGGCGCCGGGCCTGCCGGGGTCTACGTCGTCGTGGACGACGTGGACGCGCACCACCGCCGGGCCGCCGAGCACGGGGTGGAGATCCTCATGGAGCCGACCGACCAGGACTACGGCTCGCGGGACTACATGGCGCGCGACGGCGAGGGCAACGTCTGGAGCTTCGGCACGTACGCGCCGCAGGTCTGACCCGCGGCGCGCACCCGTCCGTTCGGGTCCGCCCCGGCTACGCGCCGCCGGTGTGGACCTGGAAGGCCGCCCGCCGGACGGCCTTGGCCAGGGCCGGGTCGGGGTGGGCGGCGGCCAGCGCGACCAGGACCTGCACGGTGCGGGGGTGCCCCACCGCGCGGACCTCGTCGAGCAGCCGGGGGACGGTCGTGCGGACGGCCGAGTCGAGGTGGCGCGCCAGCAGGTCGGCCTCGCCGTGGTCGGCGATGGCGGCCGCCGTGTCCACCCAGAGCCAGGTCGACTCCTCGGCGGTGAGGACCTCCTGGGCCTCGTCGGGGTCGACCCCGTCGTGCTCGGCGAGCCACAGCAGGGCGTACGGGCGCAGGGCGGGTTCGCGTACGGCGGCGCGGACCTCGCGCTCGGCGGGGGCGCCGACCACGCGCAGCGCCTCGAAGGCCAGGCCGCGCAGGAGGGCGTCCTCGCCCCGGGCGGCGTGCAGCAGCTCGCTGACGGCGTGCCCGACGGGCCGGGCGGCGAGCCAGGCCTGGTACTCGGCGCGGGCCGGTCCCGGGGTGAGCCGGGCGCAGCCGTGGAGCATGGCTGCGGCGGACTGCTCGATGTTCCCGGCCGGGCTCTGCGCGGCGACGCAGATCTGCTCCAGCTTGACCCAGACGGCCCAGCTGCCGAGCGGGGTGAGGGTGGCCCGCGCGGGGCCCAGGGTGACGGCGTCGACGGCGGCGAGGCCCCCGAGCGCCCAGCGCAGCAGGCGGGCGAGGGGAAGGGGCCGGGATTCGGCGGGTACGGCCTCGCCGGCCGGGTCCCGGGATCCGGCCGGCTCCCCCGCGTACGGGACCTCGCAGCGCTCGTCGCGCAGTTCGGTGACGCGCTGGCCCAGCAGGTCCAGCAGATCGGGGACGGTGACGGGACCGGCCGACAGCTGGAGGAGGGAGAGGAGCTGGGGCATCGCCTCGACGACCTCGGCGACGGCCCCGGGGGCGATGTCGGCGGGGGCGGGGTGGACGAGGGACCAGGCGTCGAAGAGGGCCACCCAGCCGCGCAGGACGGCGGTGTCGTCGCGGTCCCAGGCGCGCAGGCGCCAGCCGGGGCGGGCGTGGCCGCCGTGCACCTCGACGAGGCCGGAGAGTCGGGCGCGGTCCCAGCCGACCCGGATCTGACCGTGCGTCAGGCGTAGTTCCGCGGCGGCCCGTTCCACGTCGGAGGCGGGCAGCGCGCCCGCTGTCGCGGGGCGCCCGCCATCGCCCGCCCCGAGGTTCAGCTCGGCCCAGCGGGCCAGCCGTACCGCGTCGGCGAGGGAGGCGCGGGCCCGGTTCGCCAGGTCTGCCGTGGCGGGGGTGCCCGCCGGCGGCCGGGGGGCCGGCCGGGTTCGCCGGTCGGTCACCGCCTTGCGCGCCGTGGCGACGGAGCGCGGGGAGACGAGTCGGAGTCTGGAGTCGCGAGCCAACTGCTCATCAGGCTTTCGGGACGTCACGGATGCAGTCTCGCCCGTCACTGGCCGAAAGCCCAAACGGAACCAGCCGTTTCCACAGGTCAACCGATGGATGAACCGGGACAATCCACCCTCTACGCCGCGTCCGGCACGACCCCTTCACCCCCGCGCCGCACGGCATGCCCGACGGCGCATCACATGAGGGGGGTGAGGAAGCGGCGCAGCGCCTCCTCGTACCCCGCCGGGTCGACGTTCCACATCGCCCCGTGCGGGGCGCCGCGCACGGTGTGCAGGGTGACCAGGTCGGGCCGGGCGGCGGCCAGCCGCCGGGAGGGCTCCCAGGGGGCGAGGGTGTCGTCGGGCCCGTGGAGGATCAGCACCGGGACGCGCAGCGCCGCCGGGTCCGCGCCCGGCGGCCGGCGGTCGGCGCGCAGCCCGGCCCGACCCTCGGCGGCCCGTACCGCGAGCGGGATCAGGGGGCCGGGGGTGCCGCGGGCGGCGGCGAGGGCGCGCAGGGTCGTGTGCCAGTCCAGGACCGGCGAGTCCAGCACCAGTCCGGAGATCCGGTCGGCCAGCGCGGAGCGTTCGACGGCGTGCAGGGCCATGGTGGCGCCGGTGGACCAGCCGTGCAGGACCACCCGCCGCGCTCCGTAGCGCAGGGCGTAGCGGATGGCGGCGTCCAGGTCCCGCCACTCCGACTCACCGAGGTGGCCGAGGCCGTCCGGGGAGGCGGGGGCACCGAGGTCGCCGCGGTAGGCGAGGTCGAGGACCGGCAGGCGGTTGCGGTGCAGGAAGGGCATGACCACCATCGGGTGCTCCCGGCCGGCGCCGAGCCCGTGGACGGTGATG
This sequence comes from Streptomyces sp. Isolate_45, assembly GCF_024721315.2. Taxonomy (GTDB): domain Bacteria; phylum Actinomycetota; class Actinomycetes; order Streptomycetales; family Streptomycetaceae; genus Streptomyces. Next base: position 52,952 of record NZ_JANFAK020000042.1, on the reverse strand, counting down.
ACCCAGGTGTCCCGGGCCGCGGGCACGAACCAGGCGGGCAGTGCGCCGAGCTCGCCGGGGACGTCCACGTCGGCGTGGTCGAGGCCGAGCGCGGTACGCGGGTTGCCCAGGTGCACCTGGGGGGTGAGCGTGACCCGGGCCCGCGGGGTGAGGCTGCCGTGGGTGACGGCGAGGAGGCGGCGCACGACGGTGTCCGGGTCGCGCGGGACGTCGGGCAGGACGGGGCCGACCACGGCGTGCACGCCGGGCGCGGACAGGCCCCAGGTGCCGGGCAGCAGGGAGGCGAGCGATCGGGTGAGCGTCACCCGGCCCGCGGCGGTGGAGTGGACGCTCAGCCGGGGCCCGCCGGGCAACGGGCGGCCGGGTTCGGGCCGCAGGGCGGCGTCGGCGGCGTACCGGCCGGCCGCGACCGCGGCTGCTCCGGCACCGATCAAGGTCGTTGTGACGGCCGCTGCCGTCGCTGTGGCGGTACGCACGGCTCCAGTGTCGGGGCGGGCCGGCGGTCGGGCCACCGGAGGCGATCCCTTCGCGCCGGCGGCCGACGGAACCGGAACCCGGCCGGAACGCGTTCGGGGTGATGGCCGGAACGGGGTCGGCCGGCGCCGGCCGAGGGCCCTCGCGCGTGATCTGGGTCTCTTCCGTGCCACCGCGGGCAGGTTCCCCGGGCCGGAAGTCCTCCCGGAAGGGGCGTGTTCGCCCCGCTCTGACGTGCACGAATCGCTATATTCGCGGTGGAACCGGGAGATAGGTCCCGATCACACGGCGCACCGGGACACCACTCCGCCCGCCCCAGTTCACCTTCCGTTCATCCAGGTTGCCTACGGTCGCCGAGCCAATGACGTCAAACAGAAGCCTGGGTAAATGGAGCACATAACGCTTCTCCTCGGGATCGTGATCATCACCGCTCTCGTGTTCGATTTCACGAACGGTTTCCACGACACGGCCAACGCGATGGCCACCACCATCTCGACCGGCGCCCTCAAGCCCAAGACCGCGGTCGCCATGTCCGCCGTGCTGAACCTCGTCGGCGCTTTCATGTCCGTGGAGGTCGCCAAGACGATCTCCAAGGGCCTGGTCAACGAGGAAGGCATTCAGCCGGAGGTGATCTTCGCCGCCCTGGTCGGCGCGATCCTCTGGAACCTCGTCACCTGGCTGGTCGGACTCCCCTCCAGTTCTTCCCACGCCCTCATGGGTGGCCTGATCGGTGCCGCGGTCGCTTCCGCCGGCATGGGCGCGGTCAACGGCAGCGTCGTCGTGACGAAGGTGCTGATCCCCGCGATCGCCGCCCCGCTCGTCGCCGGCGTGGCCGCCATGCTGGCCGCGAAGTTGACGTACAAGCTGGGCAACAAGGTCGGCGAGAAGACCTCCGCCAAGGGGTACCGCGCCGGTCAGATCGCCTCGGCCGGTCTCGTCTCCCTCGCGCACGGCACCAACGACGCGCAGAAGACGATGGGCATCATCACCCTGGCGCTGATCGCCGGAAACGCCCTGCCCGCCGGCGCCAACCCGCCGGTCTGGGTCATCGTCTCCGCCGGCCTGGCCATCGCGATGGGCACCTACCTGGGCGGCTGGCGCATCATCCGCACCATGGGCAAGGGCCTCACCGACCTCCAGCCGCAGCAGGGCTTCGCCGCCCAGACCTCGGCCGCGAGCGTCATCCTGGCCTCCTCCACCCTCGGCTTCTCCCTCTCCACCACCCACGCGTGCTCCGGCGCCGTCATGGGTGCGGGCCTGGGACGCAAGGGCGGCGTGGTCCGCTGGTCCACCGCCACCCGCATGTTCATCGCCTGGGGCCTGACCCTGCCGGCCGCCGCGCTCGTCGCCTCCATCGCCGAGCTCGTCATGCGCACCGGTGACATCGGCATCGCCGCGGTCACGGTCTTCCTGGTCGGCTCCTGCTTCGCCATCTGGCTCATCTCCCGCCGTCAGGTCGTCGACCACAACAACGTCAACGAGCTGGAGACCTCCACCGGCGCGACGGACGAGCCGGGTGTCGTCACCACGGCCATGGCAGCCGTCACCGTCCCGCCGACCACCGCCGCGGCCGGTACCACCGCCGCGGTGACCGACGAGGACCTCAAGGCCACCATCCCGGCCTCGACCGCGACCCCCGCGGCTCCGGCCGCAGCGGTCTGACCCCGAGAACGACAGAGGATTCTGCGGTATGAAGATCGACTGGGCATCACTCGGCTCCGTCTTCGGAGTCAGCCTCACCGCCACGGTCGCCCTCGTGGCCCTCTTCACCCTTGGCCTGGTGGGCCTGTCCAAGCACGAGGCCGCCACCGAGCAGGGCGGCGCCGCGGTCATGGCCCGCAGCGGCGCGTATGTCTGCTTCGCGCTCTGCGCGGCGGCCGTGTCGTACGGGATCTACCTGATCGTCAGCTGAGACGGTGCGCCTGAAGCTCCCTCCGGGTCTCCCGGGGGGAGCTTTCGCATGCCCCGGCGCACCCCCGCCCGGCACCCCGCCCGGCACCTGACCGCGCACCCGCCGCAGGTCAACGGCAAGTTGACGGGCGTTCTCGGTGCGTGGTGGACTGCGCGAGCCAATACGGCGGCATGGAAGAGGAAGTCCGGTGCGAATCCGGCGCGGTCCCGCCACTGTCACCGGGGCGGCGCACACGGTGCGCGCCCCGGGAGCCAGGAACTCTCGCCGCCGGACACGTCGAACCAGGGCGCGGACCCTGAGTGAGGACATAGCTGCCACCATGCGTGCCGATCGCGTCTTCGCGTACGGCGCCGCGGCGGGCCTGATCGGCGACCGGATCCTCGGGGATCCGCGCCGAGGGCACCCCGTGGCCGCCTTCGGGAGAGCCGCCGCCGCCGTCGAACGTGCCCTGTGGCGCGACGACCGCGCCCGCGGCGTCCTCCATACCCTGGTGTGCGCCGGGGGCGCGACAGCCGTCGGCGTCCTGGCCGCCCGCGCCGTGCGATCCCGCCCCGCCACCGCCCGCGTCGCCCTGACCGCCGCCGCCACCTGGGCGGTCGTCGGGGGCACCTCGCTGGGCCGGGAGGCCCGTGCCATCGGTGGGGCGCTGGCCGTCGGGGACACCGAGGTCGCCCGTGAACGGCTGCCCCACCTGTGCGGGCGCGACCCCCAGTCCCTGGACGGGCAGCAGATGGCCCGGGCCGTCGTGGAGTCCGTCGCCGAGAACACCTCCGACGCAGTCGTCGGGGCGCTGGTGTGGGGGGCCGTCGCCGGGGTGCCCGGCCTGCTGGCCTTCCGCGCCGTGAACACCCTGGACGCCATGGTGGGCCACAAGTCGCCCCGCCACCTGCGCTACGGCTGGGCGTCCGCCCGCCTCGACGACCTGGCCGGCTGGCCCGGAGCCCGGCTGACGGCGCTCGCCGCCGTCGTGGCCGGTCCCGACCGGCGGGGAGCCGTACGCGCCTGGCGCGCCGACGCCGCCGCCCACCCGAGCCCCAACGCCGGACCGGTGGAGGCCTCCTTCGCGGGGGCCCTCGGCGTCCGGCTCGGCGGCACCCTGTCCTACGGCGGCCGGACCGAGCACCGTGCCGTACTCAACGGGGAGACCGGGCGGCCCGTGGAGGTCGCCGACATCGAGCGGGCCGTACGCCTGTCGCGGCAGGTGACCTGGCTGGCGCTGGGTGCCTGCGTCGCGGGCCGGCTGCTGGTCTCCCGTACCGATCGGAAGGGACGGCGCGCATGAGCGGCGCGAGGCGCGGCGGCGGAATGCTGGTCGCCGGCACCACATCGGACGCGGGCAAGAGCGTGGTCACGGCGGGCATCTGCCGCTGGCTGGCCCGCCGGGGCGTGAAGGTGGCCCCCTTCAAGGCCCAGAACATGTCGCTGAACTCGTTCGTTACCCGGGAGGGCGCCGAGATCGGCCGCGCCCAGGCCATGCAGGCCCAGGCGGCCCGGGTGGAACCGACGGCCCTGATGAACCCGGTGCTGCTCAAGCCGGGCAGCGACCGCAGCAGTCAGGTCGTGCTGCTCGGCAAGCCGGTCGGCGAGATGAGCGCGCGCGGCTTCTTCGGGACGGCGGGCCCCGACCGGATCCCCGGCTCGGCCGCGCCCGGTGGGCACCGCGAGCAGCTCCTCGGCGTCGTCACGGACTGCCTGGAGCAGCTGCGGGGCACGTATGACGCCGTGATCTGCGAGGGGGCGGGCAGTCCGGCCGAGATCAACCTGCGCCGGACCGACATCGTGAACATGGGCATCGCGCGGGCCGCGCGGTTCCCCGTCGTCGTGGTCGGGGACATCGACCGGGGCGGCGTCTTCGCGTCCTTCTTCGGGACGACCGCCCTGCTGTCCCCCGAGGACCAGTCGCTGATCGCCGGATACCTGGTCAACAAGTTCCGGGGCGACGTCTCCCTGCTGGAGCCCGGCCTGGAGATGCTGCGCGGGCTCACCGGCCGGGCGACGTACGGGGTGCTGCCCTTCCAGCACGGGCTGGGCATCGACGAGGAGGACGGGCTGCGGGTCTCCCTGCGCGGAGCCGTCCGGGAGTCCGTGGTGGCCCCGCCCGTCGGCGAGGACGTGCTGCGGGTCGCGGTGTGCGCGGTGCCGCTCATGTCGAACTTCACCGACGTCGACGCCCTCGCCGCCGAACCGGGCGTGGTCGTGCGGTTCGTGGACCGGGCCGAGGAACTGGCCGACGCCGACCTGGTCGTCGTCCCGGGCACGCGCGGCACCGTGAAGGCGCTGGCCTGGCTGCGGGAGCGGGGGCTCGCCGACGCGCTGTCGCGGCGGGCCGCCGAGGGCCGTCCGGTGCTCGGGATCTGCGGCGGCTTCCAGGTACTCGGTGAGCACATCGAGGACGAGGTCGAGTCGAGGGCCGGCGCGGTGGACGGCCTCGGCCTGCTGCCCGTACGGGTCCGCTTCGCCCGGGAGAAGACCCTGGCGCGGCCGGTCGGCTCGGCGCTGGGCGAGCCGGTCGAGGGCTACGAGATCCATCACGGGGTGGCCGAGGTGCTGGGCGGGGAGCCGTTCCTCGACGGCTGTCGCGTCGGCGCCGTGTGGGGCACCCACTGGCACGGCTCGCTGGAGTCGGACGGCTTCCGGCGGGCCTTCCTGCGGGAGGTGGCCGCGGCCGCCGGCCGCCGGTTCGTGCCGGCCCCGGACACCTCGTTCGGGCTGTTGCGCGAGGAACAGCTCGATCTGCTGGGCGACCTGATCGAGGAACACGCCGACACCGCCGGGCTGCTGCGACTCGTCGAATCGGGCGTCCCGGACGGGCTGCCGTTCCTGCCGCCGGGTGCGCCGTGACGGCGCCGCGCGTCCCGGGGGGCCTCCCGGCGGACCCGGGGACCGCGGTGGTGCGCTACGCGGCGGTGGAGCGGCCCCGGACGCACCGGGAACAGAAGAACCCCATGGCCCACGGCCGTCGCGGCTCGATCAGCGACCGGCCCAGTCCACTCGAAGGAGTGATCAGCGGATGAGCAGCACCCACTTCCCCTTCACGGCGGTGGTCGGGCAGGACGACCTGAGGCTGGCGCTCCTGCTGAACGCCGTCAGCCCGGCGGTCGGCGGCGTGCTCGTGCGCGGCGAGAAGGGGACCGCCAAGTCCACCGCCGTGCGCGCGCTCTCCGCGCTGCTGCCGCAGGTGGACGTCGTGCCCGGCTGCCGGTTCTCGTGCGCGCCCGCCTCCCCCGACCCGGCCTGCCCCGACGGTCCCCACGAGCCCGGTGCCGGCAGCGCCCGTCCCGCGCGGATGGTGGAGCTTCCGGTCGGCGCCTCGGAGGACCGTCTCGTCGGCGCCCTCGACATCGAACGGGCCCTCTCCGAGGGCGTGAAGGCCTTCGAGCCGGGCCTGCTCGCCGACGCGCACCGCGGGATCCTGTACGTCGACGAGGTCAACCTCCTGCACGACCACCTGGTGGACGTGCTGCTGGACGCCGCCGCGATGGGCGCCTCGTACGTGGAGCGCGAGGGCGTGTCCGTGCGGCACGACGCCCGCTTCCTGCTCGTCGGCACCATGAACCCCGAGGAGGGCGAGCTCCGACCGCAGCTCCTGGACCGGTTCGGGCTGACCGTCGAGGTCGCCGCGTCCCGCGAGCCCGCCCTGCGGGTCGAGGTGGTGCGCCGCCGGCTCGCGTACGAGGACGATCCCGCGGGCTTCGCCGGCCGCTGGGCCGGGGACGAGCACGAGGTCCGGGCCCGCGTGGTGGCGGCGCGGGCCCTGCTCCCGAAGGTGGTGCTGGACGACACGGCGCTGCTGCGGATCGCGGCCACCTGCGCCGGTTTCGAGGTCGACGGCATGCGCGCCGACATCGTGATGGCCCGTACGGCGACCGCCCTGGCCGCCTGGGCCGGGCGGACGGCCGTCCGCAAGGAGGACGTCCGGCAGGCTGCCCTGCTGGCGCTCCCGCACCGGCGCCGCCGCAACCCGTTCGACGCGCCGGGCCTGGACGAGGACAAGCTCGACGAGATCCTGGACCGCTTCCCCGACGACGAGCCGGACGAGGAGCCCGAGCCCGACCCGGAGCCCGAGGGCCCGGACGACGACGGCCCCGACGGCGGTCCCGACGGCGGCGGCACTCCCCCGCCCGACGAGGGTCCGGGGCAGCCCGCTCCGCCCGCGCCCGAGGGCTCCGGGGACGACCGGTCCCCCGAGGCCGAGCCGTCGGAGCCGTCCGAACCCCGGCCCGAGCCGCAGCCCGCTCAGGGCGAGGCCGGCGCCGACGGGCCCGAGCAGGCCGCCGTACGGGCCTCCGAGCCGTTCCGGACGCGGATGCTCAGCGTGCCCGGACTCGGCGAGGGCGGCGCGGCCGGTCGGCGCTCGCGCGCCCGTACCGCGCACGGCCGGACCACCGGCGCCCGGCGGCCCCGGGGGCAGCTGACGAAGCTGCACCTGGCGGCGACCGTCCAGGCGGCGGCCCCGCACCAGAGGGCCCGCGGGCGCAGCGGAACGGGCCTGGTGGTCCGCAAGGACGACCTGCGGCAGGCGACCCGCGAGGGCCGCGAGGGCAACCTCGTGCTGTTCGTGGTCGACGCCTCCGGCTCGATGGCCGCCCGGCAGCGGATGAGCGCGGTCAAGGGCGCGGTCCTGTCGCTGCTGCTCGACGCCTACCAGCGCCGGGACAAGGTCGGTCTGGTCACCTTCCGGGGTGCGGCCGCCGAGCTGGCGCTGCCGCCGACCTCCTCCGTGGACGCCGCCGCGGCCCGGCTGGAACGACTGCCCACCGGGGGTCGCACCCCGCTGGCCGCCGGGCTGTTGAAGGCCCGCGAGGTGCTGCGGATCGAGCGGCTGCGCGATCCGTCGCGCCGGCCGTTGCTGGTGGTCGTCACCGACGGCCGGGCCACCTCGGCCGGGGGCGTCGGCGGTTCGGCGCAGGGGACGCCCCGCGAGCTGTCCGAGCGCGCCGCCCTGTTGCTCCGGGCGGAGGGGGTCACCTCGGTGGTCGTGGACTGCGAGGCCGGTCCGGTCCGGCTGGGGTTGGCCGGGGTGCTGGCCGCGGACCTCGGTGGTCCGTCCGTCACCCTCGACGGGCTGCGGGCCGACGCGCTGGCCGGGCTCGTGAAGAACGTACGTACCTCGGTGGCGTCCACCGCCGGGCACAGCAGCAACAGGAGGGTCGCGTAATGCCTCAGGGACAGCCGTCCGTCGTTCCGGACGACGGGCTCACGACGCGTCAGCGCCGCAACCGGCCGCTCGTCTTCGTCCACACCGGCCCGGGCAAGGGCAAGTCGACGGCCGCCTTCGGGCTGGCGCTGCGCGCCTGGAACCAGGGCTGGCCGATCGGGGTGTTCCAGTTCGTCAAGTCGGCGAAGTGGAAGGTCGGCGAGGAGAACGCGCTCAAGGCGCTCGGGGAGACCGGCAAGGGCGGCAGCGTCGTCTGGCACAAGATGGGCGAGGGCTGGTCCTGGGTCCAGCGCGACGCGCAGCTCGACAACGAGCAGGCGGCCAAGGAGGGCTGGGAGCAGGTCAAGCGCGATCTGGCGGCCGAGACCCACAAGCTCTACGTGCTGGACGAGTTCGCGTACCCGATGCACTGGGGCTGGATCGACGTGGACGAGGTGATCGAGGTGCTGCGGAACCGGCCGGGCACCCAGCACGTGGTCATCACGGGCCGCAACGCCCCGGAGAAGCTGGTGGAGTTCGCGGACCTGGTCACCGAGATGACCAAGGTCAAGCACCCGATGGACACCGGCCAGAAGGGTCAGAGGGGCATCGAGTGGTGATGTCCGTGAACGTGCCCCGGCTGGTCATCGCCGCGCCGTCGTCCGGCAGCGGCAAGACCACCGTGGCGACGGGCCTGATGGCGGCCTTCGCGGAGCGCGGCCTGGCCGTGTCCCCGCACAAGGCCGGGCCCGACTACATCGACCCGGGTTACCACGCGCTGGCCACCGGCCGCCCGGGCCGCAACCTCGACGCGTTCATGTGCGGGCCGGAGCTGGTGGCGCCGTTGTTCGCGCACGGTTCCGCCGGCTGCGACCTGGCCGTGGTCGAGGGCGTGATGGGGCTGTACGACGGGGCCGCGGGGCGGGGCGAGCTGGCCTCGACGGCGCAGGTGGCGAAGCTGCTGCGGGCGCCGGTGGTGCTGGTGGTGGACGCCTCCTCGCAGTCGCGTTCGGTGGCGGCGCTGGTCCACGGCTTCGCCTCCTTCGACCCGTTGGTCCGTCTCGGCGGGGTGATCCTCAACAAGGTGGGTTCCGACCGGCACGAGGTCATGCTGCGGGAGGCGTTGGAGGAGGCCGGGATGCCGGTCCTCGGCGTCCTGCGCCGGGCCCCGCAGGTGGCGACTCCTTCCCGGCACCTGGGGCTGGTCCCGGTCGCCGAGCGGCGTACGGACGCCCTGGCCTCCGTGGCGGCGCTGGCCGAACAGGTCCGGGCCGGCTGCGACCTGGAGGCGCTGATGGCGCTGGCCCGGACGGCGCCGGCCCTGGAGTGCGAGCCCTGGTCGCCCGGGGCGGCCCTGGTCGAGGAGGGCGGGGAGGCGGCCGCCGGCCCGCTCGACGGGCGGCCCGTCGTGGCCGTGGCGGGCGGGGCGGCCTTCACGTTCTCCTACGCCGAGCACGCGGAGTTGCTCACCGCGGCGGGAGCGCGCGTCGTCACCTTCGATCCGCTGCGGGACGAGGCGCTGCCCGACGGTACGGCCGGCCTGGTGATCGGGGGCGGGTTCCCCGAGGTGTACGCGCCGGAGCTGTCGGCCAACGAGCCGCTCCGCAAGGCCGTCGCCGCGTTCGCCGAAGCGGGCGGGCCGGTGGCCGCCGAGTGCGCGGGGCTGCTCTACCTGGCCCGGAGCCTGGACGGGAAGCCGATGTGCGGGGTCCTGGACGCGGACGCCCGGATGTCGGAGCGGCTGACGCTGGGCTACCGCGAGGCGGTCGCGGTGTCGGACAGCGCCCTGGCCGCCGCCGGTACCCGGCTGCGCGGGCACGAGTTCCACCGGACGGTGATCGAGCCGGGCGCGGGCTCCGCTCCGGCGTGGGGGTTCACCCATCCGGAGCGCCGTGTCGAGGGCTTCGTCCGGGACGGCGTGCACGCCAGCTACCTGCACACCCACTGGGCGGCCCGGCCGTCCGTGGCCCGTCGTTTCGCGGAAGCCGCGGCGCGGCACCGGTGACCGACAGGTGAGTTCACTCCGCGAGGCCCACGACGAGCCAGATGCCCGCCACCCCGCCCACCGTGCACATCAGTGTCGACAGGGCGGGGTGTTCGTGGTGCGCCTCGGGCAGGATCTCGGCCGCCGCCAGGTACAGCAGGACCCCGCCGAAGAAGCCGAGGTACGCGCCCAGAGGTTCCTCCGGAAGGGTGAACAGCAAAGTGGACGCGGCGCCCACGACGGGTGCGGCGGCGTCCGCGAAGAGCATCAGCACGGCCTTGCGGCGGTCGTTCCCGTACAGCCGGGTGAGCGTGTACGTGTTGAACCCGTCGGCGAAGTCGTGGGTGATGACGGCCAGCGCGACAGCGAGCCCCATGCCGCCGCCGACCTGGAACGCGGCGCCCAGCGCAACCCCGTCGGCGAGGCTGTGGCCGACCATCGCGGCGGCCGCGGTGAGCCCGACCTGGGGGACCCGGGTGCCGTCCTCGGCGCCGTGCGCGGCCTGGCGTACGGCCAGCAGGCGTTCCACGACGTGCCCGACGAGGAAGCCGGCCACGAACAGCAGCAGGGCGAGGGGGACGCCGAAGACCTCGCGGCCCGCCGCGTGCATCGCCTCGGGGAGCAGGTCGAGGCCGACGACGCCGAGCATCAGGCCTCCGGCCAGGCCCAGCACGAGGTGGCGGCGGTCGGTGACGCGTTGCGCCGTCCAGCCGCCCGCCAGCGTCATCAGGAACGCGCCCAACGCCACGATCACCGCCATGTGCCCCTGAATACCGACTGCGGGGCACGGGCGCACTTCCGTGTGCGGGTGGCGGACTACGCGGTGTTGACGCGGGAACCCGGTCCGGGGCGAGTGACGAAGGACGTACGGACGGATGGCCGACGGGTGACCGCGACCGTGACGAGAGGGGGAGGATCCCGGTGGGCGACTACGTGACGCGGCTGGTGGTCGGGGTCGGCGGACGCGCGGGGGTTTCCGTGGCGGAGGTCTGCGCGCTGATCGAGGAGACCCTGCGGGGGGCCGGGCTCACCGTGGAGGCGGTGGCGGCGCTGGCGACCGTGGAGGCCAAGACGGCGGAGCCCGGCATCGTGGGTGCGGCGGAACGTTTCGGCGTGCCGTTGGTGGGCCATCCCGCCGAGGAACTCGCGCGGATCTCCGTACCGCACCCGTCGGGGGCCGTGCGCGAGGCCGCGGGGACCGGCTCCGTCGCGGAGGCGGCGGCGCTGGCGGGCGGCGGGGAACTCCTGGTGCCCAAGCGCCGGTCGATGGCGGCGACCTGCGCCGTGGCCACCGTCCAGCCGCACGACCTGCGCCACCACGGGGACGCGGAAGTCCTTGACGCGGGCGGGGCCCTGGTCGACCTGGCGGTCAACGTACGGGCGGACACGCCGCCGGTGTGGCTCAAGGAACGGATCGCGGCCTGCCTCGGGGACCTCGCCGCGTACCCGGACGGTCGGGCGGCCCGCGCGGCCGTCGCCCGGCGGCACGGGCTGCCGACCGAGCGGGTGCTGCTGACGGCGGGGGCCGCGGAGGCGTTCGTGCTGATCGCGCGGGCCCTGGACGCGGTGCGGCCCGTGGTGGTGCACCCGCAGTTCACCGAACCGGAGGCGGCCCTGCGGGACGCCGGGCACCAGGTGGAACGGGTGCTGCTGCGGGCCGCGGACGGCTTCCGGCTGGACCCGGAGGCGGTGCCCGAGGACGCGGACCTGGTGGTGATCGGGAACCCCACCAACCCGACGTCCGTCCTGCATCCGGCGGCGACCTTGGCCGCGCTGGCCCGGCCGGGCCGGATCCTCGTCGTCGACGAGGCGTTCATGGACGCCGTCCCGGGAGAGCGGGAGGCCCTCGCCGGGCGGCTCGACGTGCCGGGCCTGGTGGTGCTGCGCAGCCTGACCAAGACCTGGGGGCTGGCGGGGCTGCGCATCGGCTACGTCCTGGCGGAGCCGGAGGTGATCGCGAAGCTGGCGGCGGCGCAGCCGCTGTGGCCCGTGTCGACCCCGGCGCTGGTCGCGGCCGAGGCCTGCCTGGAGCCGTCCGCGCTGGCGGAGGCCGAGGCGGCGGCGGGGCGGATCGCCGTCGACCGGGCGCACCTGCTGGCCGGGCTCTCGGAGTTCGACGAGGTCACGGTGATGGGAGAGGCCGAGGGGCCGTTCGTCCTGATCCGGGTGGAGGGGGCGATGGAGGTACGGACCCGACTCCGGGCCCTCGGCTTCGCCGTCCGGCGCGGGGACACCTTCCCGGGCCTCGACGGGTCATGGCTGCGGCTGGCCGTCCGCGACCGGGCGACGACGGGCCGGCTGCTCCAGGCCCTGGACCACGCCCTGGCCCTGGCCGGTCGGTAACCGGGGCGGGCGGTAACCGGGGCGGGCGGGCCCGGGACCGGTTGCGGGCCCGAAGGCCGAGGGGGCGACGGCCGGCGGGGTGGCCGGACCGGGACCGTCTGCGGCGTGCGGCCGGGGGCACACGGGGATCCGGGCCTCGATCGACAGCGCGCGGCCCGCGAGTCCCGGATGCCCGGTCCACCGCGCCGGGCTCAGGGCGTACGGCCCCCGGCGGCACCACGGGATCGTGTGGCGCCCGCGGGGCGGGGCGCGGTCCCCGGACGGCGGGCCCCGACGGCGGGGCGCGCGGGGCGCGCCTACGATGGCGGCCCCGGCAGGTGTGCCGACAGTGTGCGACGACAGGGGGCGGCGGCCGTGAAGGCTTCCATACGAATAGGCGTGGCCCTGGCGGGGCTGGTCGTGGCGGGCGGCGCGGCCGTGTACGCGGTCCCGAACCTGCTCGACACCGGCGGCGCGACGGACCAACGGTTCCAGGGCCGGCCAGGGGGGACCGAATCCGGCCCGGCGGCGACCGGCGGCAGCCCCGGAAAGCCGTTCACGCTGGTGGCGACCGGTGACATCATCCCGTACCCGTCGATCATCCAGCGGTCGGCGGCTGACGCGGGCAAGGCGGGCGAGTACGACTTCCGGAAGATACTCGCCGGCGTGAAACCGGTGGTGTCCGCCGCCGACCTGGCGATCTGCCACCACGAGATACCGTACGGGCGACCCGGCGGCCCCTACACCGGGTACCCGACCTTCAAGGCCCCCCACCAGCTGGCCGACGCGCTCAAGGACGCCGGGTACGACAGCTGCTCGACCGCCTCGAACCACACCCTGGACGACGGCTACGACGGCCTCGTCCGCACCCTCGACCACCTCGACCGGGTCGGGATCCCCCACGTCGGTTCCGCCCGCAGCGCCGAGGAGGCCAAGGCCCCCGCCCTGCTCTCGGCGGGCGGCGCGAAGGTCGCCCAGCTGTCGTACACGTACGGCACCAACGGCATCCCGCTCCCCGCGGGCAAGCCATGGGCGGTCAACCTCATCGACCAGCGGCGGATCGTCGACGACGCCCGGGCGGCCCGGGCCGCCGGCGCGAACGTGGTGGTGCTCAGCATCCACTGGGGCACCGAGTGGCAGACCGCGCCCGACCAGCAGCAACGTGATCTGGCGCAGGCGTTGACCGCCTCGCGCTCGGCCGACGGCCTCGCCGACATCGATCTGGTCATCGGCACGCACAACCACGTGCCCCAGCCCTACGAGAAGATCAACGGCACCTGGGTGGTCTTCGGCATGGGCGACCAGGTCGCCAGTTTCGTACCGGCCGACAAGCTGCGCGGCAACCAGTCCTCGATCCCCCGGTTCACCTTCTCCCCCTCGGCGGCGCATCCGGGCCGCTGGGAGGTGGTGAAGGCCGAGTACCTCACGCAGTACTCGGACATGGGGCCCCCGTTCCGGGTGGTCTGCGCCTCCTGTTCGACCTCCGACACCGCCCTCCCGGCGGCGAAGCGCGCCAAGTACGGGCGCATCGACCGGCAGGTCACCGAGGCCGTGACCTCGCGCGGGGCCGGCGCCCAGGGCCTGGAGCACGCCACCCGCTGAGCGGGCCGCGGGAGGGGCGTCGGTCGACGCCCGCTCCCGGTGCGCGCCACCGGCCCCCCACGAGTCCGGCGGGAACTCGCCGCGCCGGGTCACGAACCCCGCGACGCCTTGCCCGCGCCGGTCACGAACCCTGCGGGGCCTTCCCGCGCCGGGTGACCACGAGCGCGCACCCGCCGATGCCGAGCAGGAGCAGCGCGCCGCCCGCCACGTACGGGGTCACCGAACCGGCGCCGGTCTCGGCGAGGTTGGCCTGGGTGGTGGCGGGCTTGCCGCCCGTCCCGGACTGCGGCTTGACGTCGGCGACGGCCGCCGGCTTGGTGTCCGGCTTGGCCACGGGCTCGGCCGACGCGCTCGGGGCCGGGCCCGCCGGGGAGGTGCAGTGCGCCTCGGCGAGCACGATCTCGCCCTCGACCCGCGCCACGTTCAGGTCGAGCGGGTTCACCAGCACCTTGAGCCGCAGCGCGGTCGCGGCGGCCGTGGTGGACGTGGTCCCCGTACTGGAGAGCTGCAGGGTGACCGAGCCGACGCCCGGGACGTCCACCCGGGTGGGACCACCGGCGGACAGGGTGACCTTCTTGCCCAACGCGGTCACGGTGCCGAGGATATTGGAGGTGGCCACCGGCTTCTTGCCCGCTTCGCAGACGGCCTTGGAGGTGACCTTCTCGACCTCGACGAGGGAGAGGGCGGGCAGTCCCGGGACGTGCACGCGGGCCTTCGCGAGGTTGGCCTCGGCCTCGGCCCGGTTCTTGTCCGCGGTCGCCTCGGCGGTGGCGACGTCCGCCTTCAGGACGCTGACCGGCTTGCCCTGCTCGACGCCGTCGAGGGTGACGGTGAGGGCGGTCTTCTGGGCCGTCTCCGGCGCGCTGACCTCGTTCAGGGTGGTCTTCAGCGGGACGTGCACGGTCTTGTTGAGCAGGCTCACGTCCAGTCCGGCCCGCAGGACGACGGCGCCGGAACTGCCCTCGCCCCCACCGCCGGCGCCGCCCGTGGCGAGGGCGGGCGGAGCGGTGAGGAGGGCGACCGCCCCCGCGGCGAGGAGGGCGGCCGCGGGCATGCGGAAGCTGTTGCTGTTCAAGGTGGTGGAACCCCCGGGGAGATGGGAGCCGTCGCGCCGCCAATGGGGGACATTGCGCGCGCCGACGGCCTCGACCCTGGGAATTTTTACGCACTCCGGGTGAACGGGCGGATACCCGGAGGGAGTTCACCCCAACGGGTGGTTTCCACGCATACATTCGATTCATTGCGCCCCGGGTGGCACACAAGTACTCCCCCGCCACGCCCACAGGGCCCGTCACCCCCCTGACAGGGCGTTTCAAACGACGGACGGGCCACGACGACACGGCCCGTCAACCCGGCGGGTCGACGGTCCGGTGCTGCGGCCGGGCGGTGGACCCTTCCGGCCACGGCACTAGGCGCGGACCGTCCCGTTCACGATCACCCGGTCCGGCGCCGCCAGCGCCCGTACGTCGGCCCGCGGATCGGCGCCGTAGACGACGAGGTCCGCCGGCGCGCCCTCGGTCAGACCGGGCCTGCCGAGCCACTCGCGCGCCGCCCAGGCCGTCGCCGAGAGGGCGTCCAGGGCGGGGATCCCGGCCTTGACGAGTTCCATGACCTCGGCGGCGACCAGCCCGTGCGGCAGGGAGCCCCCCGCGTCGGTGCCGACGTACACCGGGACGCCCGCGTCCCAGGCCGCCCGGACCGTGTCGTACCGCCGCTCGTGCAGCCGCCGCATGTGCGCCGACCAGCGGGGGAACTTGGCCTCGCCACCCGCGGCCATCTTCGGGAACGTGGCGATGTTGACGAGGGTCGGCACGATGGCGACGCCGTGCTCCGCGAACAGCGGGATGGTGTCCTCGGTGAGCCCGGTGGCGTGTTCCACGCAGTCGATGCCCGCTTCGACGAGGTCCCGCAGGGAGTCCTCGGCGAAGCAGTGCGCGGTGACCCTGGCGCCCAGCCGGTGCGCCTCGGCGATGGCCGCCTCGACCTCGGCGCGCGGCCAGCAGGCCGTCAGGTCGCCGACCTCGCGGTCGATCCAGTCGCCCACCAGCTTGACCCAGCCGTCGCCGCGCAGGGCCTCGCGGCCGACGTACTCGACGAGGTCGGCCGGTTCGATCTCGTGGGCGTAGTTGCGGATGTAGCGCCGGGTGCGGGCGATGTGCCGGCCGGCCCTGATGACCTTCGGAAGGTCGTCGCGGTCGTCGATCCAGCGGGTGTCGGAGGGGGAACCGGCGTCGCGGATGAGGAGGGTGCCGGCGTCCCGGTCGGTGAGGGCCTGCCGTTCGGCGGTCGGCGCGTCGACGGCGCCGTGGCCGTCCAGGCCGACGTGGCAGTGCGCGTCGACCAGGCCCGGCAGCGCCCAGCCGGTGACCGTGGTGACCTCGCGGGCGGTGCGCGGCCGCTCGTAGGAGATCCGGCCGCCGACGATCCAGAGTTCGTCGCGCGCCTCGTGGGGCCCGACGAGCACACGTCCCTTCACATGCATGACTGCGCCGTCATCCATGGCCATTGCATCGGTCATGTCGGCACTGTACGTGCGTGCTGGGTACGCTCGACCGGAAACCCCGGACGAAGAGAGCACCGCCGTGACCCACCCCCTCCTGGACCTTCCGCCGCTCACCGCCGAGCACTTCGCGTCGATCGAGCGGGGGGTCGCGCGGCTCCTCGACACCCGGCAGGACGTGGTGATCACCCAGGGCGAGGCGCTGCTGCCGCTGGAGGGGTGCATCCGCTCGGGGGCGCGGCCCGGCTCGACGGCGCTGAACGTCGTCACCGGCCCCTACGGAACCACCTTCGGCAACTGGCTGCGCGACTGCGGGGCGAACGTGGTGGATCTGGCGGTGCCGTTCGACACGGCGGTGACGGGCGCGCAGGTGGCCGACGCCCTCGGCGCGCACCCGGAGATCGACTTCGTGTCGCTCGTGCACGCCGAGGCGGCCACCGGCAACACCAACCCGGTCGCGGAGATCGGCGAGGCCGTACGGGCCCACGGGGCGCTGTTCATGCTGGACGCGGTGGCCTCGGTGGGCGCCGAGCCGCTGCTGCCGGACGCGTGGGGCGTCGACCTGTGCGTGATCGGCGCGCAGAAGGCGATGGGCGGCCCGGCGGGCGTCTCGGCGGTGTCGGTGTCGGAGCGCGCGTGGGCGCGGTTCGCCGAGAACCCGGCGGCTCCGCGCCGCTCGTACCTCTCCCTCCTGGACTGGAAGGAGCGCTGGATCGACGGGGGTCGCAGGACGCTGCTGCACGCGCCCGCGCAGTTGGAGATGCTGGCGCTGGAGGCCTGTCTGGAGCGGATCGGGGCCGAGGGCCCGGACGCGGTCCTGGCCCGGCACGCGGGCGCGGCCCGGGCGACGCGGGCGGGCGCCTCGGCGCTGGGCCTGTCCCCCTGGGTGCGCGAGGCGGCGCAGGCCGCTCCGGTGGCGACGACGCTGCGGGTCGCGGACGCCTCGTCGCTGGTGGCGAAGGCGCTGGCGGCGGACCCGGCGGCCCCGCTCGCCGCGGGCGGCGGGGCGCTGGCCTCGGAGATGATCCGGGTCAACCACTACGGCCCGGCGGCCTCGCCGGAAGCGGTCGAGGCGTCCTTGCGCGCCCTGGCCGCGGCCCTGTCCGCCGACCCGGCCCCGGCCCTCTCGGCGGCGGCTTCGGCCTGGCGGTAGGGGCGGGGAACGGTCCCCGTGCCGGCCGGACGGCGACGGGGACCGTGGGCGGTCAGCCCTCCAGTACGTCGAGCAGGCGGTCGACGTCCGCCTCGGTGTTGTAGAGGTGGAAGGAGGCCCGCAGCGCGCCCGCGCGGGCGGCGGTGGACACTCCTGCGGCGAGCAGTTCCGGCCGGCGGGAGGCCAGGCCGGGGACGGAGACGATCGGTGCCGTGCCCGGCACGGGTTCGTGGCCGAGTCGGGCCAGGCCGGCCCGGTAGCGGGCGGCGAGGGCGGTGTCGTGCGCGTGGACGGCCTCGATGCCGATCCGCTCCAGCAGGGCGAGCGAGGGCTCGGCGGCGTGGTAGGCCAGGAAGGCCGGCGACTCGTCGAAGCGGCGTGCGTCGTGGGCGAGTTCCGGCATCGGGCCGTAGGTCGCGTCCCACATGGACTCCGCCGCCACCCACCCCGCGTGGAGGGGCGTCAGGTCCTGCTGGGCCTCCTCGGACACCGTCAGGTACGAGGCCCCGCGCGTGCCGAGCAGCCACTTGTAGCCGGCGGTCACGGTGTACTCGTAGGGCGCGGCGTCGAAGGGCAGCCAACCCGCCGCCTGGGTGGCGTCGACGAGCATGCGCGCGCCGTGGGCTCGCGTCGCCGCGCGGACGGCGGCGAGGTCGGCCGTGCGCCCGTCGGCGGACTGCACGGCGCTCAGGGCCACCAGCGCCGTCTCGGGGCCGACCGCTCCGGCCATCTCCTCCAGGGGCGCGTAGCGGACCTTGAGGTCCCCGCGCACTACGAAGGGGTTGATGACGGAGGCGAACTCGTTCTCGGGGCAGAGGACTTCGGCTCCGGGCGCGAGGGAGGCGGCGACCAGCCCGACGTGGGTGGCGACGGCCGAGCCGACGGCCACCCGGGCCGGGGCGACCCCGACCAGCCGGGCGAAGGCGGCCCGTACCCGGTTCACCCGGTCGAAATCGCCGAAGCCGGCGGGGTCCGCGGCCCCGGCCGCTTCGGCCAGGGCCCGTACCTCCGCGACGGCCGCCCGCGGGAGGATCCCGCAGGTGGCCGTGTTCAGGTAGGTGGTGGAATGCGCGAACTCGGCGCGGGACACGTCGGAGAGCGGAAGACCCATGCCGTCAACTCTGCGCCAGGATCACCCCAAAGTCCATTGCCTAATTCTGCGCGCCCACCCCAAGGTTCCCTTATGTGCGGCGGGGTCGCCGGGTGACCCCGGTTCCGAGCCTGTCCGTCCTCACCTCTGAGGGACGGCGCAGGAGCCGTCGGGCTCGCACGCGTCGGCAGCGGCGGGCTCGGCGACCTCGCGGCCGGCCCAAGCCTGCTCCAGGGCCCGGGTGAACACCTCGGCCGGCTGCCCGCCGGAGATGCCGTAGCGGCGGTCCAGGACGAAGAACGGCACCGCGTTGGCGCCGAGTTCGGACGCCTCCCGCTCGTCGGCCCGGACTTCGGCGGCGTAGGCGGAGTCGTCGGCGAGAACCGCGCGGGCCTCGACCTCGTCCAGCCCGGCCTCCACCGCGAGGGTCACCAGCACCTCGGCGTCGAAGACGGAGCGCTCCTCACCGAAGTTGGCGAGGTAGGCCAGGTCGAGCAGTTCCTCCTGGCGGCCGCGGGCGGCGGCCAGGTGCAGGAGGCGGTGGATGTCGAAGGTGTTGCCGTGGTCGCGGCCCTCGGTCCGGTACGTCAGCCCCTCGGCGCGGGCGGCGGAGGCCACCTGCTCCTCCATGCCGCGGGCCTCTTCGAGGGTGCGGCCGTACTTGCGGGCGAGCATGTCCACGACGGGGGCGGTGACGCCCTTGGCGCTGCCCGGGTCGAGCTCGAAGGAACGGAAGACGACCTCCACCTCGTCGCGGTGCGCGAAGTCGGCCAGACCCTTGGTGAAACGGGCCTTTCCGATGTAGCACCAGGGGCAGGCGATGTCGCTCCAGATCTCGACGCGCATGTTCCTTCTTCTCTCCGGGTCCGGGGGTTGACGGTTCGAACTGAACGGTTTGAGCTTCAACCATTCGCCCCGGTGTCTCATTCCCCGGACACGGCGGGCACGGCGGGCACGCGCAACCGCAGGGTGAGGTGCGAGCCGGAACGGCCGGACGACGGCTCCGGCTCCCAGCCGTGGGCCGCGTAGAAGGCCTGGGCGCGGAGGTTGTGCTCGAAGACCTCCAGGCGGACCCGTTCGATCCCGGCCCGGCGCCAGGCGTCGAGGCAGGCCTCGTGGAGGGCTGCGCCGGTGCCCCGGCGCCAGTGGTCGGGGTCGACGTGGAACTGGGTGAGGGTGGTCTCGCCGTCGGCGTTGCGGAAGGCGGCGACCCCGGTGACCTCTCCGTCCCGCGCGGTGGCCAGGACCTCGCCCTCCGGCGCGGTCCTGGCCACCGCGCGGGACCAGGCCTCGCGGGCCCGCGCCTGCGCGAGGTCGCCCGCGTACGTCTCCTCCGGGGCCCGGCGCTCGTAATAGGTGGCCCGGGCCCGCACGTGCAGGGCGGCTATGGCGTTGACGTCGGCGGCGCGCGCGTTCCTGATCACGGAGGGGAAAACGCGCCGGGAACCGGGTCGGTTCCCGGCGCGCCGGTCCTGCGGGAAGGCCGCGGGGGAAGGCCGCGGGGGTGGCCGTGCCCGGGGCTAATTCTTGATCCAGGCCGCCATCATCTTCTGGGCGATCGGCGCGGCCAGCTTGCCGCCGCCGATCTCGGTGCGGTCGGTGTCCGAGTTCTCGATCATCACGGCCACCGCGATCTGCTTGTCCCCGGCCTTGGCGTACGAGGTGAACCAGGCGAGCGGCGGGATGCTGTTGTTCACACCGCGCTGGGCGGTACCGGTCTTGCCGCCCACCTCGGCGCCCGCCACCTGGGCGGGCTTGCCGCCGCCCTCGGTGGCGACCGTGCGCATCGCGTCCGCGAGCATCGACGCCGTCTTCGGGCTCATGACCTCTTCGGACTTCGGGTCCTTGAAGCTCTCCAGGACGTTGCCGTCCGCGTCGGTCACCTCGGAGACCATGTGCGGGGCGACCAGCTTGCCGCCGTTCTGGATCGCGGCGGTCACCATGGCCATCTGGAGCGGGGTGGCCTGCACGTCGAACTGGCCGATGCCGGTCTGCGCGACCTGGTCGACGGACATCTTCTTCGACGGGTACTTGCTGGACGGGTTGGTTCGGATCGGGGTGTCGATCTGCTCGTTGAAGCCGAGCTTCTCGGCCATCGCGCGCATCTTGTCCTGGCCCAGCTTGGAGGCCAGTTCCGCGAAGACGTTGTTGCAGGACAGTTTGAGCGCGGTGCGGGCCGAGACGTTGTTGCAGGCCGCGTCGCCCGCCTCGCTGGGCAGGTTCGTGCGGGTGCCGGGGATCGTGTACGGGGCCTGGATCCCGGTCTGCTGGTCGATGCTGGTGATCAGCTTGTTCTCGATCGCCGCGGCGAGGGTGACCAGCTTGAAGGTGGAGCCGGGGGCCTGCGGCTTGCGCAGGGCGACGTTCTCCATGGCCTTGCCCTTGTCGGCCGCGAGTTCCTCCCAGGCCGCCGAGTCATTGGCACCCGAGATGCGTCCCGGGTCGTAGGACGGGTTGTTCACGACGGCGAGGATCGCGCCGGTCGCCGGGTCGATCGCCACGGCGGAGCCCTGCTTGCCGTTGAGGGCGTCGTACGCGGCCTTCTGGACGCCCTTGTCGATCGTGGTCAGGACGTTGCCCGGGTCGGCCCGCTTGTTGGTGAGCATGTCCATCACGGTCTTCAGCCGGGTGTCGTTGCCGTTCAGGATGTTCTTGTAGACACCCTCCAGCATGCTCGTGCCGTAGGCCTGCGAGCTGTAGCCGGTGATCGGCGCGTAGAGCGGGCCGTCGACGTAGGTCCGCTTGTACGCGAAGTCCTTGCCGCCCGTCTTCTCCGAGCCGGTGATCGCCTCCCCGCCCACGATGATGTTGCCCAGCGGGTTCTCGTACTGCCCGATGAGGTTGCGCCGGTTGTGTTTGTCGTCTGCGAGGGCCTGGCCTTGGTACGCCTGCACCCAGGTGACCCGCACCAAAAGGGCCAGCACCAGAAGCAGACAGAAGACCGACGCACGCCTGATCGTCTTGTTCATCCCCCAGAAGGACGCACCAATGGCCCCGCGCGTTCCGCTCTGCCCCGATTGTGGCGGGGTTCTCAGTCTTTCTTCATGATGAAGCCCCCCTCGTAGGCCGCGATGACCGCCTGCGTCCGATCGCGGGAGCCGGTCTTGGCGAGGACGGACGCCACGTGCGTCTTGACGGTCTGCGGTCCCACCCCGAGCCGCTCGCTCAGCTCGTGATTGGACAGGCCGGTGGCCATCAGACGCAGCACGTCCGCCTCCCGCTCCGTCAGCCGGGCCGCCCAGCCCGGGGCGGCGGGCGGGGTGGCCGCGGCGTACGCGGCGGCGAGGTTGCGGACGGCTGCCGGGAAGAGCAGTGAGTCCCCCCGGGCGACGAGGCGGACCGCGCCGATCAGCTCGTCCGGATCGGCCCGCTTGAGGAGGAACCCGGCGGCGCCCGCGCGCAGCGCGTCGTACACGTAGGCGTCGTTCTCGAAGGTGGTGACCACCACGATCCTGGGCGGCGACGCCATGGTCCGGAGGATCTGCTCGGTGGCCCTGATCCCGTCCGTCTCGGGCATCCGCACGTCCATCAGCACCACGTCGGGGGCCAGGGAGCGGACCACCGAGACGGCCTCGGCGCCGGAGGCCGCCTCGCCGACGACCTCCATGTCCGGTTCGGCCTCCAGGATGACCCGCAGAGCGGTACGGACCATGCGCTCGTCGTCGGCGACGACGATGCGCAGCGGCGGCCGGCTCATCGCGCGACCCCGCCGAGCGGCAGGACCGCCCGCAGCCGCCACCGGCCGTCGTGCGGTCCGGCCTCGATGAGGCCGCCGAGGAGTGCGGCCCGTTCGGCGGAGCCGCGCAGTCCGCGGCCGCCGCCCGTGCGCGGTTCCGGTGGCCCTCCCCCGTGCGGGGAGGGGCGGGCGGCCGTCGGGTTGGTCATGGTGATCTCCAGTTCGCGGTGTGCGTCGTGGACGCGGGCGACGATCGACAGGACGACGGGGCCCGCGCCGTGGCGCAGGGCGTTGCTGAGGCCTTCCTGGACGATGCGGTACGCCTCGCGGGAGGTGATGGCGGGCAGGTGCGCCCAGTCACCGGCCGGCCCCGGGTCCTGGTGGGCGGTGACGGTGGTGCCGCCCGCCCGGGTGCGGGCCAGCAGACCGGTGAGGTCGGAGGCCAGGGTCGGGGCGGGGGCGGCCTCGGCGCGGGCCGGGTCGCCGTCCCGCAGGAGCCCGAGGACCGCGTCCAGTTCGCCGACCGTGCGCCGGGTGGTGTCCTCGATCGCGGCGAGCGCCTCCCGGACGAACTCCGGGTCGCGGTCGAGGACGCGGCGGGCCGCGCTCGCCTGGAGGGTGACGGCGCTCAGCGCGTGCCCGACGGCGTCGTGCAGTTCCCGGGCCAGCCTGTTGCGCACCGCCAGATCGGCGGCCCGTTCCTCGGCGGCGGCCAGCCGGTCCGCGGCGGTCGGTCCGAGCAGCAGGGGGGCGCACCGGGCCAGTAGCGCCCCCGCCCCGGCGGCGCACAGGGTGAGCCCGACCAGTATTCCCGCCCCGAGCAAGGGGGCCGCGTACACCGTGGCCCCGGTACGGAACCAGCCGCCCGCGACCGGGGACTCCCGCAGCCCCTCCGAGAACGGCAGCACCATCAGGAGCACCGCCATCGGCGGCAGCGCCAGGCTGAGCCCGCTGACCAGCGCGCCGACCCCCAGGTGCAGGGTCCACCAGGCCGAGGCCCGCCACCGCGCGGCCCAGGACCGGGCCGGCCCCTCGGCCAGCCGCTCCCCCGGCACCCCGCACAGGGCCCGCACGGCGGCCACCGACAGCGGCCGGACCGGCCCGAACAGGGCCGTGGCGGCGGCCATCGGGAGGGCCACGGCGTAGGAGAGGAGGGCCCGAGGCAGGGAATCCAACATCTGCCCCCCACCGAGGGCCATGGCGGTCCCGACACCGGCGAGGAAGAAGTAGGGCATCAGCATGGCGCCGCCGAGGATCAGGTGCACCCACCGCAGCCGAACCCGCACCGCCGCCACCCCCCGAAGCCATGCCACGCGCGCCGCCCCCTCCCCCCACGATCCCGACCGCCGCACGCCGGGCCCCGCCGCACCCGACCCGCACGCCCCGGCACCCTGCCCGTCGGGCCCCCGCACGTCCGGCTCCAGCCCGCCCGGCCCGGCCGTCGTGGTGGGGTCTCCTCCCGCACCGCCCCTGGTCATCGCTTCCCCCTCAGGCCGCGCGGTCGGAGCCGAGGTACCGGATCAGGACGGCGGCCGCGAGCAACCCGGTGAGCGTCTGGCCAGCGTAGGTCAGCATGATCATGACGGTGGGCGGTTCGGCGGGACCGAAGTCCAGGCCGAGTTGCATCGTCAGCATCCACAGTCCCCAGGCCGCTGCCGCGGACCCGCCGACCCAGGTCAGGGCCAGCGGCCAACGCGCCGGGCGCTTTCCGCCCCGCGCCAGCATCACCGCTCCCGCCCCGGCGGCCAGCGCGCACGCCCCGTGGGCCACCGACACCACGCCCGTCTCCGCGGAGTACTCCGCGATGCGCGCGGCGGGCAGCCAGGCCGTCCCCCCGAAGGCCCAGTACAGGTGCACCGCGCCGACCGCCGCGCCCACCACCGCGACGGCCCCCGCCACCACCCCCGTGGGTGACGGGAGCCGCCGCCGCGGCGCACCCGGGCCGCGCCCGCCCCAGCGCTCCCGCGCATACGGGACGAACAGACCGGCCAGGGCCAGCCCCTGGAGCGTGAAGCCCCCGTAGACGACGGTGAACACCCACGGGTCGAGGAAGGGTTCCCGCGCCGCCCGCACGGCCTCCCCCGCGCCCCACCCCATCGCTCGGAGCAGCATCTGGCCCGGGAAGCCGATGAGGATCGGGGTCAGCAGACCGGTGGCGACGAACACGGGAACGGTCAGCAGCCATCCCGGTACGCGCATGCCCCAGGGCCGGGTGAGAACCAGCACGAGGACGATCAGGCAGGCGTCCATGGCCAGGGTCGCGGTGTTCGCCACTACGACGATCGGCCCGGATTCCCGCAGCACGCTGCCCTCGGGTATCCCGATGTGACTCCCCGACACCCAGGCCGCCTTGAGGGCCAGGTAGGGCACCGTGGATGCCAGGGCGACGGCCCTCAGGATCCGCCGGCCCGTCCCCGGGGCGGGGACCGACGGCCGCGTCGGGTACGTGGGGTGGAGAGTTCGTGTGGTCATGCGCCAACGGTCCCGTGCGGGCGGCTCCGCCACCTCCCCCACGAAGGTGAACCGTCTCCCCCGCGTGGGGGAGACACCCCCACCGTCACCCCGTCACAGACCCTCCCCAAGAAGCCCCTCCCCACGAACTCGCCGCCGGGCTCCGGTCACCCCGTCACATGCGCCGCGTCACCACGGAGAGCCGGTCCCGGGCTTCGAACAGCGCGGCCTTGATCACCTGCTCGTGCCCCGCCGTCAGCCGGGCCACCGGCACCGAGCAGCTCACCGCGTCCCGTGCCGGCGTGCGGTACGGCACCGCCACCCCGAAGCAGCGCAGTCCGAGCGTGTTCTCCTCCCGGTCCACCGCGTATCCCTGCTCCCGAACCAGCGCCAGCTCCTCCACCAGCTGCTCCCGGTCGGTGATGGTGTGCTGCGTGACCGCTTCCAGCCGCCGCGGCAGCAGCCTTCGCACCTCCTCGTCGGTGTGCGTGGCCAGCAGCGCCTTGCCGAGCGCCGTCGAGTGGACCGGCAGTCGGCGTCCGACCCGGGTGAAGGGCCTCAGGTAGTGCTGGGACTGGCGGGTGGCGAGGTAGACGACGCTCGTCCCGTCCATCCGGGCCAGGTGGATGGTCTCGGTCGTGTCGTCGGAGAGCCGGTCGAGGGTCGGCCGGGCCGCGGCGACGACCTCGTCCCCGTCGATGTACGAGCTGCCGACCAGCAGGGCCCGGACGCCGATCCCGTACCGGGTGCCGGTGGCGTCCGTCTCCACCCATCCCAGGCTCACCAGGGTGCGCAGCAGCATGTACAGGCTGGACTTGGGCAGGGAGAGGTCGTTCTGGATGTCGGCGAGGCTGTGCAGGCCCGGTCGCGCCGCGAAGTGTTCCAGCAGCAGTACGGTCCGGACCGCCGACTTCACCGGCGCGGCCGGGACACCACCCGGCCCGCCCGGCCCGCCCGCCCCGTCCACGTCCGCCACGCCTGCCACGCCGTCCCCGCCCGCCCCGGCCACGCCCGCCTCGGCGGCCGGGTCCTCCGGCTCGGCTCTCGTCATACGCCTGGTTCCCCTCTGGTCGGCTCTGATCGCCTCTTGTCACGCGGTGGACGCGGAAATAGGCTCCGCAGCAGAAGTGATCATTCATCCACCGGAACGGCGTTCAGAATACTGAACGATCCAGGAGGTAGCGGGCGATGGCAGCGACACCAGTCTGGAGTGTGGACCCCCGCACCGGGAAGCAGCTCGAACGGGTTGCGGCGGAAGCCACACCCCGCGAGGTGGACGACGCCGTACGCGCGGCGCACGCCTCTCGCGGCGCACTGGCCGACGCCACCGCCCGCGCCGCCTTCCTGCGCGGAGCCGCCGACCTGCTCGACGGCTCCGCCGCCCGGGTCGTCGAGGCCGCCGACGCCGAGACCGCGCTGGGCCCCGCCCGGCTCACCGGCGAGCTGGCCCGTACGACCGGCCAACTGCGGGCCTTCGCCGACGCCGTCGACGAGGGGGCCTACCTCGACGTGCGCATCGACCGGGCCGACCCCTCCCTCACCCCGCCCCGCCCCGAGCTGCGCCGCTACAAGGTGCCGCTGGGCGTGGTCGCCGTCTTCGCCGCCTCCAACTTCCCGCTGGCCTTCTCCGTGCCCGGCGGGGACACCGCGAGCGCCCTGGCCGCGGGCTGCCCCGTCGTCGTCAAGGCGCACCCCGACCACCCCGCCACCTCCGAGCTGTGCGCATCGCTGCTGCGCCGGGCCGCCGTGTCGGCCGGGCTGCCCGCCGAAGTGGTCGGCCTGGTCCACGGTTTCGACGCCGGCCCGGAGCTGATCCGCCACCCGCTGGTCTCCGCCGCCGGCTTCACGGGCTCCGTCCGGGGCGGGCGGGCCCTGTTCGACGCGGCCGCGGCACGCCCCGTACCGATCCCCTTCCACGGCGAGCTGGGCTCCCTCAACCCCGTCGTCGTCACCCCGGCGGCCGCCGCCGAGCGGGCCGAGGAGATCGGCACCGGGCTGGCGGGGGCCGTCACCCTGGGCGTGGGCCAGTTCTGCGTCAAACCCGGACTGGTCCTGGTGCCGGAGGGCCCGGACGGAGACCTTCTCACCGCCGCGCTCGCCAAGGCCCTCGGGGACGGCGGGCCGGGCGTGCTGCTCGACCACCGGATGCGGGAGAACTTCCTCGTGGGGGTCCGCGAGCGCGCCGCCCTGCCCGGAGTCGCCGCCCCGGTCGCCGCGGGCCCCCACGGCGATCACGCCGTCGTCGCGGGCTTCCTGGACGTCGCCGCCCGGGAGCTGCTGGAGGGCGCCGGGCACGAGCTGCTGCTGGAGGAGTGCTTCGGTCCGGTCACCGTCGTCGTCCGGTACGCCGGGCAGCGCGAGGCGGTCGACGTGCTGGGGCGCCTCGGCGGGAACCTGAGCGCCACCCTCCAGCTGTCGCGCGCCGAGGGCGAGGGTGCGCCGGGTCCGGCCGCCGAGCTGCTCCGGGAGGTGACGCGGCTGGCCGGCCGGATCGTGGTGAACGGCTGGCCCACCGGGGTGGCCGTGGCCCCGGCCCAGCACCACGGCGGCCCCTATCCGGCCGCCACCTCCCACTCCACCTCGGTCGGCGGCACCGCCATCGAGCGCTGGCTGCGCCCGGTGGTCCACCAGGCGGTACCGGACGCCCTGCTCCCCCCGGAACTGCGCGAGGCCAACCCCCTCGGCGTCCCGCGCCGCGTGACCGGCGCCTGAACCGGGGCACGGCGGGCGCCGCCGGCGCCCTAATTGCGTTGCCGGCCCGCCCGCGCCCCGGCAGGCTGCCATCCATGCCGAAGCCACAGGGATTCACGTACGAGACGCACCGGGACGGGACCGTCGTCATCACGCACCGGGGCCGTGACGCGGGCACCCTGCGCGGTGGTCGGGCCGCCAAGTTCCTGACCGAGGTGGAGTCCGGTGACGCGCAGCTCGTGATGGCCCGCTGGACCGGCGCCTACAAGTTCGGCAACGAGCGCATGGCGAAGAACCACCCGCGCAACCGGCACTGAAATTGGCCACGAGGGTAAGGGAACGGCAAAGCCCCTCCGGTCGTTCTCCCGGCATGACCGCTATGACCCCTGGTTCCAACCTGCCGCTCAATACCGCCCGTGTGACGGTGGACGTGGCTGCCCCGGTGCGGCTCGACGTGTCGGGGCTCCTCCTCACGGCGGACGGCAAGGTGCGTTCCGACGCCGACTTCATCTTCTACAACCAGCCGTCCGGCCCCGGTATCAGCTACCGGTCCGGAGGCGGGTCGGCGCCCGACTCGATCACGGTGGACACCGCCGCGTTGCCGCCGGGCATCGAGCGCATCGTGGTCACGGCCAGTCCCGACGCCGCCGGGCAGACCTTCCAGGGCGTCGAGCCCACCGCCACCGTGCGGGACGCGGTCGGCGGCTCGGTGATCGCCACCTTCACCCCGCCGCAGCTCGGTTCCGAGACGGCGCTCGTGGTCGTCGAGGTGTACCAGCGGGGCGGCGCGTGGAAGGTCCGCGCGGTCGGCCAGGGGTACGCCAACGGCCTCGCCGGGATCGCGACCGACTTCGGTGTCTCGGTGGAGGACGAGCCCGCTCCGGCGCCCGTCGCGCCGCCCGCTCCCCCGGCTCCCCCCACCCAGCACGCCCCCTCCCCCTGGCTCGGCGGACCCACCACGCCCGCGGCCCCTCCCGTCCCTCAGGCGGCCCCTCCCGTGCCCCAGGCGGCCCCGTCGGCCCCGCCGGTCGCCGCCGCGCCCGGCGCCGGGAAGATCAACCTCGACAAGGGCCGGGTCAACCTCCAGAAGAACCAGACGGTGTCCCTCGTCAAGGGCGGGCGTCCGCTGTTGTCGCAGGTCAAGATGGGTCTGGGCTGGGAGCCCGCGTTCCGCGGCCGGGACATCGACCTCGACGCGTCCGTCATCGCGTACGGCCCGCAGCGCAACCACCTCGACAGCTGCTACTTCGGCAAGCTGTCCATCCTGAACGGCTCCATCAAGCACTCCGGCGACAACCTGACCGGTGAGGGCGCCGGGGACGACGAGGTGATCGTCGTGGACCTCGGCCGGCTGCCCGCCGACGCCACCGGCCTCGTATTCACGGTGAACTCCTTCTCCGGGCAGAAGTTCACCGAGGTCGCCAAGGCCTACTGCCGGCTGATCGACGCGGCGAGCGGAGAGGAGCTGGTGCGCTTCGACCTCACCGGCGCCGAACCGCAGACCGGCGTCATGATGGCCAAGCTGATCAAGCAGTTCTCCGGGGAATGGGAGATGACGGCCCTCGGAGACTTTGTGAAGTCCCGCACAGTGCGCGGCATGGTGAAGCCCGCTTCGCAGGCACTCTGAGCAGGTGGGCGGGCACATGGCGCTACGGGCGGCCGAACCGGGTGAGCGAACCCACCCGTAATACGGAAGTCTGCGCCGGTGCCCGCCCGTAGCCTTGACCCATGCAGAAGACACTCCGGCCCGCGGGTCCCGCGCGCCCGTCCGCCGCCGAGGCGAACGAGGCGATCCGGCACCTCGTCGAGACCCGGGTGGACGGCGAGTGGCCCTCGGACGCGTACGAGTTCCTGCTGGAGGAGTGGGCCACGGCCCGCGCCGAGGCGACCGCGGCCCAGTAGCGGCGCCGCGCCCACCCCCGCCCGCCCCCTCGACCGCCGCGCGGCGGCGGTCTCAGCGCCCGCGCCGCCAGGGTCCGGTGACGGCCAGCATGATGCCCGGGTCCTGGATGTTGGCGTACAGGGTGCGGCCGTCCGGGGAGAAGCACACCCCGGTGAACTCCGAGTACTCGGGCTCCTCGGCCGACCCGATGTTCAGCTCGTTGCGCGCCAACGGATAGGTGCGGCCCGATTCCGTGGCGCCGAACAGGTGCTGGAGGCCGCTGCCGTCCTCGGCGATGACCAGTCCGCCGTACGGCGACACGGTGATGTTGTCCGGGCCGTCGTAACCGCCGCCGGTCGACGGGTCGGCGTTCACCCCGATGAGGACGGTCAGCCGGACCGTCCGCCGCTTGGGGTCGTAGAACCACACTTGGCCGTCGTGCGCGGCGCCCGGGCTCTCCTCCCGCGCGTACGAGGAGACGAAGTAGGCCCCGCCGTCGGCCCACCACATGCCTTCCAGCTTGCGCCCCCGGGTGACGGCGCCGTCGCCGAACTGCTTGCGCACCGGTACCGTCCGGGCGTCGCGGTCGGCGACCGGCACCCAGTCGACCCCGTACACCGTGCCGATCCGCGTGGCCCGCGAGAGGTCGTCCACGAAGCGGCCCGAGCTGTCGAAGCACTTGGCGGCGGCGAGGACTCCGGCGTCGGCGGCGAGCGTACGCAGCCTGCCGCGTCCGTGTCGGAACCCG
Source organism: Streptomyces sp. Isolate_45 (assembly GCF_024721315.2). Classification (GTDB taxonomy): domain Bacteria; phylum Actinomycetota; class Actinomycetes; order Streptomycetales; family Streptomycetaceae; genus Streptomyces. Next base: position 23,330 of record NZ_JANFAK020000042.1, on the reverse strand, counting down.
TGCGGCGGGGTCCAGCGGTAGAGCAGCCCGTTGGGGCCGGAGGCGTCCTCGGTGAGGTAGGCGTGACCTTGGCGCGGGTCGATGACCACGGCCTCGTGGTCGTACCTCCCGAAGGCCTTGATCGGGCGGGGGTCGCGGTTGGCCCGCCGGTCGCACGGGTCGACCTCGAAGACGTACCCGTGGTCCTTGGTCATGCCGTTCCTGCCGGCCAGGTCCGAGTTCTCCTCGCAGGTCAGCCAGGTGTCCCAGGGGGTGGAGCCGCCCGCGCAGTTGGTGGAGGTGCCGGCGATGCCCACCCATTCGGCGACCTCGCCGCCGCGCCGGACCTCGACGACCGTGCAGCCGCCCGCGGCGGCCGGGTCGTAGACGAGGCCCTCGGCGAGCGGGACGGGGTGCTTCCAGCCCGTGCGCGGGCCCTTCAGCTCGTGGTTGTTGACGAGGAGGGTGACGCCCCGGTGTCCCGCGAAGGCGGCCGTGCCGTCGTGGTTGGAGGGGGTGCTCTCACCGGATTCGAGGGTGGTTACGCCGCTGTGGGTGATCACCCGGTAGGTGAATCCGGCGGGCAGCGCGAGCAGTCCGGCCGGGTCCGGGAGGAGGGGGCCGTAGCCGGGGCCGTGCGGGCGGCCCTGCTCGTCGTGCCGCGTTCCGTCACCGGCCGCCAGCGCCCCGGGGGCGGTGGCGAGCGCGCCGACCGTTCCGGTCAGGGCGACGCCCGCCCCGGCGAGGGCGGTGCGGGTGGTGAAGTCTCTACGACTGAGGGGCATCGGGTCTCCAGGAGTGGGGAGGTGGCGCGCCTGACGTACGGTCGTCGGCGCACACGCTCCCGCCCGTACGTGAACGGCGGCTGAACTACCCAGAAATGGGGAACGTCCCCTTGAGAGAGCCCGAAATGGCGAACTCCGACCCGGGGAACGGCCTGTTGTGGGTCCCTGGAGGCACCACCGGACGCGTCCCCCGGTCGGAGCGGCTCGTAACGAGAGCCTGCGGGTCAGGGCTGCCGGGAGCGGGCCTTGAACGCCGCCTTGCGGGCCTCCTTGGACGCCTTCTTGTCCGGGTGCAGCCGACCCATGGCCTCCAGGACGTACGCCGTCGCCGGGTGCTCCACCCGCCAGACCTGGTCGAAGAATCCGGTGTGGTGTTCCGTCAACGACCGCATCAGCAGCGGGAGTTCTTCTGTCTCGCCGTCGGCGGCGAGCTGCGCCGCGATCGTGTCGACCGTCAGCCAGAACACCATGGTCCCGTCCGGCGCCGGTACGTCGACCGCCCCGCGTTCGGCCAGCCAGACCCGGGCGAGCCCGCCGAGCTCCGGGTCGTCCAGCACGGCACGGACGGCCGCCTCGGCCTCCGGTCCGGCGGGGGCGAGCGCCTGCTGGCAGCGCAGCCGGCGCAGCGGGCCGCCCTCGTCCACCCCGCGGGCCGCGGCCAGCAGTTCGGCGACCGCCGCGGGCAGGTCGCGGCCGGCCAGCCACTGCTCGATCTCGGCCTGGGCGGCGCTCTCCGGGTAGAAGGAGACCGTGTCGAGGAGGGTGTCCGCGCCCTTGTCGGCGAGTTCTCCGATCGCGGGGGCCTCCACCCCGGCCTCCAGCATGCGGGCGCGGACGCCGTACAGGCCGAGCGGGGTCAGCCGGACCATGCCGTACCGGGAGACGTCCTCGTCATCGTCGTCCCACCCGTCGGGGTCCGCGGCCGCGGCCGCCGCGGGAGCCTCGGCGCCCTCGTGGTCGGGGAGTTCCTCCGCTTCCACCATCAGGGCCTCGTCGACGGGCCGGAACTCGACCAGCCCGATCGGCTCCAGCTGCCGGAACTGGTCGTCGAGGCGCATCATCGCGTCCGAGACCTGCTCCAGTACGGCGTCGCTGGGATCACCCATGTCGTCGGGAACGATCATCGACGCGGCGAGCACGGGCAGGGGCACCGGCGCATCGCCCGCGCCGCCCTCGGCGACGCTGAGCAGGTAGAGGTTGGCGAGGACGCCGTCGAGGAAGTCGGCCTCGCGCTGCGGGTTCCAGTCCAGCCGGTCGAAGTCGATCTCACCGCCCGCGTCCATGGCCTCGACGAGGTCGTCCAAATCGGGCACGGCCGCGTCCGCGAGGACGGTGTCCAGGGCCGCCAGCCACAGGTCGAGCACGTCGCCGGGCGCCCCGCCGGTCAGCAGGGCGAGGTCCTCGCCCGGGGCGGCGGTGCCGTACTCCGGCTCCCCGCCCTCGACGCCGTCGCCGGCGTCCTCCTCGGGTTCGGTCACGTCGACCAGCCCGGTGTCCACGGCCACCCGCCAGGCCTGGCTCGCGTGGACCGGGCCGTCCTCGTCGGCGGCGTCGAGGCCGAGCACGGCCGCGGCCTCGGGCAGTTGGTCGGCGACGAGTTCACCGCCGACATCGACGCGGGTGTCGGGCCCGGCCCAGCGGGCGAGGCGGACGGCACGGGCGAACAGCGGGGCGACGAGGGCGTCGCGGGCCAGCTCCGCATCGGAGTGCAGCCGTACCGGCGGCAGCGTGGGGTGCGGCTCTGCGGACATGGGGTGGTTCTCCTCGGACACGACGGGACGTGGGGCGTTGAAGCGGTGGGACGTTGCGGCGACGGGGCCTTGAAGCGGCGGGGCGGTGACTCGACGGAACGGTGGCTCGGCAGGACGGTGGCTCGACAGGACAGGGACGTGATGCGACGCGGCGGCGACCCGACGGGACGGCCCCGCCCGGGCGAGCCCCCGCAGGGGCCCGTTCCGGGGCCGGTGCCGGGCCGTCAGGCCTCGTACGGCGACCCAGCGTAGACGCAATTCGGGCAGCTCCGGGGGGCCATCGCCTTTGGTTCATCCCACAGTCAGCCGGTGTATCCCCTGGAGGCCTTGACAACGTCGATGGTCACCCAGGAAATTGACGCGCGTAGATGTATCGGGACCCTCAGGGTTCACCCTCCACCTCCTCCACACACCGGAGTTCCCGCCCATGCGCTCCTCGCATCCCCGTTCCGCCGCCGTCGCGGCCCTCGTCGCCACCGCGCTGGCCACCGGCCTGCTCGTCGGTACCGCCGACGCGGCCGAAGGCGCCGTGTCCGCCGATCCGATACGCATTCACGACATCCAGGGCACGACCCGGATATCCCCGCTCAACGGCAAGGCCGTCGCAGACGTCGAGGGCATCGTCACGGGCGTGCGCACGTACGGTTCGCGCGGCTTCTGGATCCAGTCCGCCGACGACGCCACCGACGACGACGACGCGACCAGCGAGGGCGTCTTCGTCTTCACCGGTTCGGTCCCGACCGTCGCGGTCGGCGACGCGGTCAAGGTCTCGGGCACGGTCGGCGAGTACGTCCCGGGTGGCGTCAACTCCGGTAACCAGTCGGCCACCCAGATCTCGAAGCCGACGGTCACCGTGGTCTCCTCGGGCAACGCGCTGCCCCGGGCCACCGCCATCAACGAGTACACGGTCCCCGCCGAGTACGCCCCGGGCGGCGACACCGCCGCCGGTGGCAGCATCAACGGCCTGGCCCTGGAGCCCTCGCGCTTCGCGCTCGACTTCTACGAGTCGCTGGAGGGCATGAACGTCAAGATCGGCACCTCCCGCGTCGTCGGCGCCACCGACCCGTACTCCGAGCTGTGGGTCACGGTGAAGGGCTGGGAGAACGCCGCCAAGCGCGGCGGGACGGTCTACGGCTCGTACGAGTCCCAGAACACCGGCCGCCTCCAGATCCAGCAGCTCGCGCCCGTCGCGCAGCAGCCCTTCCCGGTCGCCAACGTCGGCGACAAGCTGACCGGCACCACCGAGGGCCCCCTGGACTTCAACCAGTTCGGCGGCTACACGCTGGTGGCGCGCACCCTGGGCACCGTCAAGGCGGGCACCCTCGCCCCCGAGAAGACCAAGGCGCAGGCCGCGAACGAGCTCGCGGTGGCCACGTACAACGTCGAGAACCTCGACCCGACCGACCCGCAGGAGAAGTTCGACGCGCTGGCCAAGGCCGTCGTGGAGAACCTCGCCTCCCCGGACATCCTGGCCCTGGAGGAGATCCAGGACGACAACGGCGCCAAGAACGACGGCGTCGTATCGGCCGAGCAGACCCTGACCAAGTTCACGGCGGCCATCGCGGCGGCCGGCGGCCCGGCCTACCAGTGGCGGACCATCGACCCGGAGAACAACAAGGACGGCGGCGAGCCCGGCGGCAACATCCGTCAGGTGTTCCTCTTCAACCCGGCGCGGGTCTCCTTCACCGAGCGCGCCCCGGGCGACGCGGTGACGGCGACCGGCGTGACCACGGTGAACGGCAAGGCCGCGCTGACCCGCTCCCCCGGCCGCGTCGACCCGGCGAACCCCGCGTGGGCGGACAGCCGCAAGCCGCTGGCGGGCGAGTTCTCCTTCAAGGGCAAGCCGGTCATCGTGATCGCCAACCACTTCGGCTCGAAGGGCGGCGACGAGGGCCTGACCTCGCACCACCAGCCGCCGGTGCGCTCCTCGGAGGCCAAGCGACTGCTCCAGGCCCAGGCGGTGAACGGTTTCGTCAAGGACGTCCTGGCGGCGCAGAAGAACGCCAACGTGCTCGTCCTCGGTGACATCAACGACTTCGAGTTCTCGGCCACGACGGACGCCCTCGCGGACGGCGGCGCGCTGTACCCGGCGATCAAGTCGCTGCCGAAGGCGGAGCGGTACTCCTACGTCTACCAGGGCAACGCGCAGGTGCTGGACCAGATCCTGACCAGCCCGGCGATCAAGACCTTCACGTACGACAGCGTGCACATCAACGCGGAGTTCGCGGCGCAGAACAGCGACCACGACCCGCAGGTGCTGCGCTTCCGCCCGTAACACCCACGGACCGCAGGGGGCCCGGGCGCCGTCCCGCCCGGGCCCCCTGCCCCCGTTCCGGGGCGGGAACGGCGCGGCCGGGTGGGCGCGGCTCGGCCGGCATTGCGGGACAAGTGGGGACTTTCGGCCCTGGCGTGAGCCTCGCCACATCTCTCCCGAATGGGCCGGTTGTGGTGGTTGAGTATGCGCACGCCCGATCTTCGACCCGTACGTACCGGCTCGTCCCGCTCGCACCCCGCGGAGGACCGCGTGTTCCCCTCCATCTCGCCCGCCCAGGAAATAGGCCTCGCGATCCTGTTCGTGGCCGCGCTCGTCTGGATCGTCGGCCTCGGCCACATGCTGTGGGACAGCCGCTTCCACCACCCCGAGCCGGCCGCCCACGAGGGCCTGCCGGTCATCCCGGCCCAGCGCGGCGCACAATCGCACCCGATGGAGTCGGTGGAGCTGACCGAGGCCGAGCGGGAGGCCTTCGCCGGCCTGATCCGCAGGATCCCGCTCCGCTGACGCCCCTCCCCCGGACCCCGCCCGCCCCGCGGGCGCACCGGGCACGCGAACGGCGCCCCTCACCCGTCGGGTGGGGGGCGCCGCGCGTACCGGCCCGCGAGGGTCAGTTGTGGCTGTGCAGGACCTCGTTGAGGCCGCCCCAGGCCGCCTTGTACGGGCGGGCCTCGACGGCGCCGGAGACCGAGTTGCGGCGGAAGAGGATGTTGTTGGCGCCCGAGAGCTCCAGCGCCTTGACGATCTGGCCGTCCGGCAGGGTGACGCGGGTGCCCGCGGTCACGTAGAGGCCCGCCTCGACGACGCACTCGTCGCCCAGCGCGATGCCGACGCCCGCCTCGGCGCCGATCAGGGTGCGCTCGCCGATCGAGATGATCTGCTTGCCGCCGCCCGAGAGGGTGCCCATCGTGGACGCGCCGCCGCCGATGTCGGAGCCGTCGCCGACGACGACGCCCGCGGAGATGCGCCCCTCGACCATGGAGGTGCCGAGGGTGCCGGCGTTGAAGTTGACGAAGCCCTCGTGCATGACGGTGGTGCCCTCGGCGAGGTGCGCGCCGAGGCGGACACGGTCCGCGTCGGCGATGCGCACGCCCTTGGGGGCCACGTAGTCGGTCATGCGCGGGAACTTGTCGATCGAGGTGACCTGGAGGTGCAGGCCCTCGGCGCGGGCGTTCAGGCGGACGGTCTCGACCTGGTCGACGGCGACCGGGCCCAGCGAGGTCCAGGCGACGTTGGTCAGCAGGCCGAAGACGCCGTCCAGGTTCTGGCCGTGCGGCTTGACCAGGCGGTGGCTCAGCAGGTGCAGGCGCAGGTACGCGTCGTGGGCGTCGAGCGGCTTGTCCTCCAGGGAGGCGATGACCGTGCGGACGGCTACGACCTCGACACCGCGGACCGCGTCCGAGCGGATGGCCTTGGCCGCGGCGGCGCCGAGGAGCTCCACGGCCCGCTCGGCGGTGAGGCGCTCGGTTCCGGCCGGGCCCGGCTCGGCGGCCAGCTCGGGGGCGGGGAACCAGGTGTCGAGGACGGTGCCGTCGGCGGTGATGGTGGCAAGTCCGGCGGCGACGGCGCCGGTGGTACGCGTAGCAGTCATGCCCGAAACCTAACCGGCGACGGCCCGCGGTCGCGAACCGGTCTCATGTGACGGTCTCGCGGCGCGTCGTGCCTGCCGCAGCGAGAGCCCGATGACGGCCGCGCCCGCCCCGCCCGCGAGCGCCGCGCACAGCGGCCACAGCAGCCCCGGGGCGGCCGCGTAGAGGGCGCCGCCCGCGGAGGGCCCGATGACGACGCCGCAGACCGAGACCCCCGCGTACAGGCTCTGGAACCGGCCGACGGCGTGTTCGGGGGCCTGGTCGGCCACGTAGGCGGTGGCGGTGGTCTTGTAGAGGATCTCGCCGAGGCTCAGCAGCACCATCATCGTGATGGCGCTCGCCGGCCCGGCGCCCGCGATCAGTACCGCGTACCCGGCTCCGACGAGGACGAGGCCGGTCCCGATGACCGCGAGCGGCGGCCGGTCGCGCAGGGCGACGGCGGCGGGCAGCTCCAGCAGCAGGACGACGGCCCCGTTGAGGGCGATGACGAGGCCGAAGGCGCGTACGTCGAGGCCGTGGTCGGCGAGGAAGACGGGGAAGGTGAAGTACTGCTGCCGGTAGACCACGTCCACCACCATGATCGCCGCGAGCAGCGCCGGCACGGCTGGGCGGGCCCGCAGTTCCGCGAGGACGCCGCGGCCCAGACCCCCGTCCGGGGCCGCGGCGCCCTCACGGACGGCTCCCCGGGCGGGTACGGCCCGGGCGGTCCACAGGGCGAAGAAGAGGGTGCCGAGGCCGTCGCCGACGAAGAGCCACTCGTACGAGAGGCCGCTCGCGACCAGGGCGCCCAGCGGCGGGCCGAGGGTGAAACCACCGTTGGCCGCGCACCGTACGACGGCGAACGCCTGGCGGCGGTTCCCTTCGGGGACGGTCACGGCCACCAGGGCAGCGTTGGCCGCGCGGACCACGCCGGAGGCGTACTGGGCCAGCGGCAGGGCCGCGTACAGCAGCGGGGTGGTGAGCAGCGGGAAGGCCATGAGCGTCAGGCCGCCGAGGGTGGAGGCGGCGAGCAGGACGCGGCGGTGGCCGAAGCGGTCGCCGTACCAGCCGCCGGTGAAGTTGCCGGCGACCAGCCCGACGCCCCCGATCCCGGTGACGAGGCCCGCCTCGGCGGCGCCGAGGCCGCGCGGGCCGGTCAGGTAGAGGAAGACGAAGACGAAGGTGAAGCTGACGACGGCGTTGACGAACACCCCCGCGGCCAGCAGCCACACGACCCTCGGCACGTCCTTGAACCCCTGCGGCACACCGCACCCCCAGCATTCCCCGTCATGAGTGAGTTCCTTTTAGGAACGGACTATGTCAGCATGACAGCCTGGGGTCAACGGACGAAGGAGTACCCATGGCCCAGCGCACGCACCTCGGCGACGCGGACTGTTCCATCGCCCAGGCCCTCGACGTCGTGGGCGACTGGTGGACGCTGCTGATCGTGCGCGACACCGCGCGCGGCCTGCACCGCTTCGACGAGCTCCAGCGCGAACTCGGCATGTCCCGCAAGGTGCTCACCGAGCGGCTGAAGATGCTGGTCGAGGCCGGGGTGCTGACGCGCGAGCCGTACCAGGAGCGCCCGGTTCGGCACGAGTACCGGCTGACCCCGCGCGGACGGGGGCTGCTGCCCGTCCTGGTGGCCCTCCAGGACTGGGGTGACACCTGGGTCCTGGGAGAGGGAGAGATGACGGCGACGGCGGGGGAATTCTCGAAGGAGGCGGTACGGGTCCACGCGCTGCGCGGCACCCGACTGCCCGAGTTGCTGCTGCCCGACCGGTTCGGCGAGCTCCGCGACCCGGTCGCGGACACGCCCTTCACCGTCCTGTACTGCTTCCCGGGCGCGTACGCCCGGTCGGAGTCCTACCCGCCCGACTGGGCGGGGATCCCGGGCGCGCGGGGCTGCACCCTGGAGTCGTGCACGTTCCGCGACCAGCTCGCGGAGTTCACCGCGGCCGGCGCCACCGTGCACGGCGTCTCGACCCAGCGCCCGGACGAGCAGCGGGAGTTCGCGGAGCAGGAGCGGCTGCGCTTCCCCCTGCTGTCGGACGCGGGACTCGACCTGGTGACGGCGCTGCGGCTGCCGACGTTCCGCGCGGCGGGGGTGACCCGGATCAAGCGGCTGACGCTGCTGGTGGACCGCGACCGGACGGTGCGCGAGGTGTTCTACCCGGTCCGGGACATCGAGGCGAGCGTGGCGGCGGCCCTGGCGGCGGCCCGCGGGGCCGCCTGAGCCCACCCGCCCGGGGCGCGGTCCGGGGGCCCGGGACGCGGTCCCGCCTCAGCCCCCGCCCAGCACCCGGGACAGGACCTCGCGGGCGTACGCCTCGTCGTACGGGACGTCCGTCAGCAGGACCTGCAGGCAGATCCCGTCGAACACCGCCACCAGCGCCCGCGCGGTCACCGGATCGGTGTGCCGCGCGAGGGCGGCGGCGACCGCCCCGCACCACTGCGCCGCGATCGGCCGCAGCGCGGGCCGGCGCAGCGCGGCCAGGTAGAGCTCGTACTCCAACTCCACCCGGCCCCGGTCGGCGGCCAACAGCTCGCCGAGCAGCCGGGCGAGGGCGCCCGCCAGGTCCCCGTCCCGCACGTCGGGCACCAGGACGAAATCGGCGTTCGCCTGCCGCAGGGCGGCGACCAACAGGTCGTCCAGCGTCTTGAAGTGATAGGTCGTCGAGCCCAGCGGCACGTCCGCCTCCGCGGCGACGCTGCGGTGGCTCAGCCCGGCGATGCCCCTGGCCGCCACCACCCGGATCGCGGCGTCGATGATCCGCTGCCGACGGTCCGGGTCGTAGCGGCGCGTCCCGGCGACCATCAGTGCGCCGCCCCGCCCAGGTTCAGCAGGACCACGCCGGCGATGATCAGCGCGATCCCGGCGATCTTCGCGGCGGTGGCCGCCTCCCCCATGAACACCATGCCGATCGCGGCGATGGCCGCGGTGCCGACGCCCGCCCAGATCGCGTAGGCGGTTCCCACCGACATGGACTTCAGCGTCTGGGCGAGCAGCGTGAACGCGATGAGGTAACCCAGCACCGTGCCCAGGGAGGGCCACAGTCGGGTGAAGCCGTCGCTGTACTTCATGGCGGTGGTGCCGGCGACCTCGGCGGCGATCGCCGCGGCGAGCAGTACGTAGGGCATGCGTACAACAGTACACATCGATGCGTACGTGCGTACACACGAACGGGTGGCCGCCGGCCGGGTCAGCGCAGGGTGAACCAGGCCGACCGGGCCTTCTTCCACTCCGGGTGCTCCAGGTCCTTGGCCTCGGTCCCGTCGCCGTACAGGTCGGCGGAGCCGCTGTCGGTGATCAGCTGGACGCGGGCCCCGCGCGCCCGCAGGTCGGGGACGTTCACCACGGCCTCCCAGCCGCCCGGGTCCCCGGTCGGCAGGTCCGCGCGCTTCTTCGGGGCGTGGCCCGCCACCCCGTCCCACTGGTAGAGGGCGTACGGGTCGGAGTTGTCGTCGGCCGCCCAGGAGCCGGCCAGGATCAGGTACTGGTTCGCGGCGTTCTTGCGGATGTCGCGCACCGCGAGCCCGCCGAGGTCCATCTCGATCGGACGGCCGAACACGGCCTTGGCCCCGTCCGCCACGACCTCGTCGATGTTGGTGACGGGCACGACCAGCGCCTTGCCGCCCGGTACGGCCGGGGCCAGCGGGGCCCGGAAGCCCAGGTAGGCGGTGGTCTGCGAACCGGGGGCGAACTCCATGCCCTCCACGTTGAAGCCGTCGATCTGCTTCGGCACCTCCCCGGCCGCCGTCCCGGCGGCGAAGCCGTAGCGGTTCCCGTTCGCCGCGTCCCAGGCGACCAGGTCCTCGCGCAGACCCTTGTAGGCGGCCCGGAAGGAGATCTCGGTCGCCGCGCCCGAGCCGGTGATCCGCGTGGTGAAGACGGTGTTCCGTTCGGCCTTGTACTTGCCGTCCTTGTTGTTGCCGAGCGAGCCCGTCCAGTAGACGGTGTCGCCCACCCGCGCGGCGCCCTCGATGTCGGCCTCCTTCTTCCAGCCCAGGGCCGGGCCGAGGTCCCAGGTCTTCACGGGACCGCCCGAGCGGGACCGGTCGTACAAACGGATCACGTTGGACTCGTCGTCGGCGACCAGGACGTGACCTCCACCCACGTCCACCGCGGCGGAGGCGTCCGAGGAGCCGGTGAGGTAGCGGGTCCCGGCCGCGTTCTCCGTCCGCGCCGAAGCAGCGTAGGAGAGGGTCGCCGTGGCGGTCTTCCCGCCGCGGCCGGTGACCTCCAGGGTCAGGTCGGTGTAGCCCTGGGCGCGGGCGGTCACCGTGAGCCTGCGGTCGCCGTCCAGCGTGCGCACCTGCTGTACGTCACCGACGCGCGCGACGGCCGGGTTGCTGGAGGAGACGACCCTCAGCCGCAGGAAACCGGCCGGCATGCCCTGCTGCTCCACGTCCACCGTGACGGCCGGGTCGCCGAAGGCGCCCACCGCGCCGCTCAGGTGCGTCGCGGACAGCGCGATCGTCGGGGCGGCCCAGTCCCGCGCGGGCCCGCTCGCGGCGTGCGCGGACGCGGGCGCGGTGAGTCCGGCCAGGAGCAGGGCCGCGGCGCCGGCGGCTCCGGCGGTGCCCAAGCGGCGTCCCGGTGCGAGGCGAAGGGTCACAGGTGTTCCTCTCGTGTGCTGCGTCACTGCGTGACGGCCGTCGAGAAGGCTCGGCCACGGCGGCGAACTCCCGGTGCACGGTGCCTGTCCGCCCGGAGAACAGCCCGCCCGCCCCGGCGCGGGAACAGGCGCGGGAACAGCGAGGGCCCCCGGCACGACCGTGCCGGGGGCCCTCCTGGTGTCCGTCGCTCAGACGTTGAAGCCGAGCGCGCGCAGCTGCTCACGGCCGTCGTCCGTGATCTTGTCCGGGCCCCACGGGGGCATCCAGACCCAGTTGATGCGGAGCTCGTTGACGATGCCCTCCGTCGCCGACTTCGCCTGGTCCTCGATGACGTCGGTCAGCGGGCAGGCCGCGGAGGTCAGCGTCATGTCGAGGGTCGCGATGTTCGCGTCGTCGACGTGGATGCCGTAGATCAGGCCCAGGTTGACGACGTCGATGCCCAGCTCGGGGTCGACCACGTCGTAGAGGGCCTCGCGGACCTCTTCCTCGCTGGCCGGCTTGATCGACGCCTCGGGCGTCGCGTTCTCGGTCATGCCGTCTTCCTCTCCGCGTCGCCGCCCAGTGCCTGGGCGGTCGCGTCCTTCCACGCCATCCAGCTCAGCAGAGCACATTTCACGCGCGCCGGATACTTGGAGACGCCGACGAACGCGACCGCGTCCTCCAGCACCTCCTCCATGGCCTCGTCGGGCTCGATCTGGCCCTTGGACTGCATCAGCTCCAGGAACACGGCCTGGATCTTCTGCGCGTCCGCCAGCTCCTTGCCGACGAGCAGCTCGTTCAGTACGGAGGCGCTCGCCTGGCTGATGGAGCAGCCCTGGCCCTCGTAGGAGACGTCGGTGAGCGTCTGCCCGTCGTACTTCACGCGCAGCGTGATCTCGTCCCCGCACGTCGGATTGACGTGGTGCACCTCGGCGTCGCCGTCGCGCAGGCCACGCCCGTGCGGGTGCTTGTAGTGGTCCAGGATCAGTTCCTGGTACATCGAATCCAGCTTCACAGCGTCCTCGTCAGCCTCTTGTCGTCCGACTCGTCGTCATCCGAAGAAGTTCCGTACGTGCTCCAGCCCATCGATCAGCGCGTCGACCTCGGCAGGAGAGGAGTACAGGTAGAAAGACGCCCGCGTCGTCGCGGGAATTCCGTACCGCAGGCAGACCGGACGCGCGCAGTGGTGTCCCACGCGGACGGCGATGCCCTGCTCGTCGAGCACCTGGCCGACGTCGTGCGGGTGGATGTCCCCGAGCGTGAAGGAGATCGCCGCGCCGCGGTCCTCGGCCGTCGTCGGGCCGATGATCCGCAGGTCGGGCACCTCCAGGAGGCGCTTGACCGCGTACTCGGTGATCGCGTGCTCGTGCGCGGCGATCTTGTCCATGCCGATCGCGGTCAGGTAGTCCACGGCCGCGCCGAGGCCGACGGCCTGGGCGATCGGGGGCGTACCGGCCTCGAACTTGTGGGGGGCCGGGGCGTACGTCGACGAGTGCATCGACACGGTCTCGATCATCTCGCCGCCGCCGAGGAACGGGGGCAGGTCCTCCAGCAGCTCCTGGCGGCCCCACAGGACGCCGATGCCGGTCGGGCCGCACATCTTGTGGCCGGTGAAGGCGACGAAGTCGGCTCCGAGGGCCTGGACGTCCAGCGGCATGTGCGGAGCGGCCTGCGAGGCGTCGATCAGCACCAGCGCGCCGACCTCCTGCGCGCGCCGGACGATCGCGTCGACCGGGTTGACCGTGCCCATGATGTTGGAGACCAGCGTGAAGGAGACGATCTTCGTCTTCTCCGTGATGACCTCTTCGATGTTGGACAGGTCGAGCCGGCCGTCGTCGGTGAGGCCGAACCACTTCAGCTTCGCGCCGGTGCGCTGCGAGAGCAGCTGCCACGGGACGATGTTGGAGTGGTGCTCCATCTCCGTGATGGCGATCTCGGTGTCGTGATCGACCCGGTAGGGCTCGTCGGCCCAGCCGAGCATGTTCGCGACGAGGTTGAGCGACTCCGAGGCGTTCTTGGTGAAGATCACCTCGTTGCGGCTCGGTGCGTTGATGAAGGCGGCGACCTTGTCGCGCGCGCCCTCGTACAGCGCCGTGGCCTCCTCGGCGAGCACGTGCACGCCGCGGTGGACGTTGGCGTTGTGCTGCTCGTAGTACTCGTTCAGCGCATCGAGCACCTGGCGCGGCTTCTGCGAGGTCGCCGCGTTGTCCAGGTAAACGATCTTCTTCCCGTCGTGGACCACACGATCCAGCAGGGGGAAGTCCTTGCGGATCGCCTCGATGTCGAGGAGGCCAGGCAGCTGTGTCACGCGGTCGCGCCACCCTTCACGTACTTGTCGTAGCCCTCGGCTTCCAGCTGGTCCGCGAGCTCGGCGCCGCCGGACTCGGCGATGCGGCCGTTCGCGAACACGTGGACGAAGTCGGGCTTGATGTAGCGCAGGATCCGCGTGTAGTGGGTGATCAGCAGGGTGCCGACCTCGCCGCTCTCACGAACCCGGTTGACGCCCTCGGAGACGATGCGCAGCGCGTCGACGTCCAGGCCGGAGTCGGTCTCGTCGAGGATCGCGATCTTCGGCTTGAGGAGCTCCAGCTGGAGGATCTCGTGGCGCTTCTTCTCGCCGCCGGAGAAGCCCTCGTTGACGTTGCGCTCGGCGAAGGCCGGGTCCATGTTGAGCTGCTCCATCGCGGACTTGACCTCCTTCACCCAGGTGCGCAGCTTGGGGGCCTCGCCGCGGATGGCGGTGGCGGAGGTGCGCAGGAAGTTGGAGACCGAGACACCGGGGACCTCGACCGGGTACTGCATGGCGAGGAAGACGCCGGCGCGGGCGCGCTCGTCGACGGACATCTCCAGGACGTCTTCGCCGTCGAGGGTCACGGTGCCACCGGTGATGGTGTACTTCGGGTGACCGGCCAGCGAGTACGCCAGCGTGGACTTGCCGGAGCCGTTGGGGCCCATGATGGCGTGCGTCTCGCCCTGCTTGACCGTGAGGTCGACACCCTTGAGGATCTCGCGGGCGCCGTTCTCGGCCTCGACGGAGACGTGCAGGTCGTGGATTTCAAGCGTTGCCATGGATACCTCAGGACTCCTGGGTGAGGGAGGCGCGTACGTCGACAAGGACGTTGCCCCCTTCGATCTTTACGGGGTATACGGGTACGGGGCGCGTCGCGGGCAGACCGGACGGCTTTCCGGTGCGCAGGTCGAAGGCCGACCCGTGCAACCAGCACTCGATCATGCAGTCCTCGACCTCGCCCTCCGAGAGCGAGACGTTCGCGTGCGAGCAGATGTCGTTGATCGCGAACACCTCGCCCTCGGTGGAGACGATGGACACCGGCGTGCCGTCGACTTCCACCCGCTTGGGGGTGTCCGCCTCCAGCTCGCTCAGCGCACAGGCCTTGACGTAATTCATCAGACGGAACCCTGGAGCTCGGTCTCGATCTTGGTGAGGAGGCGCTCCTCGATGTCGTCGACACCGATCTGCTGGACGAGCTCGGCGAAGAAGCCGCGCACGACCAGGCGGCGGGCCTCGTCGGCCGGGATGCCTCGGGCCTGGAGGTAGAACAGCTGCTCGTCGTCGAAGCGACCGGTCGCGGAGGCGTGGCCGGCGCCGACGATCTCGCCGGTCTCGATCTCCAGGTTCGGCACCGAGTCGACGCGCGCGCCGTCCGTGAGGACGAGGTTGCGGTTCATCTCGTAGGTGTCGGTGCCCTCGGCGGTCTTCTCGATGAGCACGTCACCGATCCAGACCGCGTGGGCGTCCTGGCCCTGGAGCGCGCCCTTGTAGACCACGTGCGACTTGCAGTGCGGGGCGCTGTGGTCGACCAGGAGGCGGTGCTCCTGGTGCTGGCCGGCGTCCGTGAAGTACAGGCCGAAGAGCTCGGCCTCGCCGCCGGGGCCCGCGTAGGTGACGCGGGGGTGCAGGCGTACGAGGTCGCCGCCGAAGGTGACCACGATCGACTTGAAGGTGGCGTCGCGGCCGACCAGCGCGTTGTGCTGGGAGACGTGGACGGCGGTGTCGTCCCAGTCCTGGACCGACACGACGGTCAGCTTGGCGCCGTCGCCGACGAGGAAGTCGACGTTGGCGGCGCGCACGCCGTCACCGGTGTGGTCGATGACGATGACGGCCTCGGCGAAGGCCTGGACGTCGAAGACGGTGTGGCCGAAGGTGGTGCCGCCCTCGCCGTGCAGCGAAACGCGCACGGGCTCGGTCAGCACGGCCTCCTTGGGCACGGTGACGACCGTGGCCTTGGCGAAGGACGAGAACGCCTGGGCGGCGATCCGGTCCACGGGGGTGCCGGCCTTGCCGATGCGGGCGTCGCCGCGCTCGACGGACTCGATCGTCACGCCCTCGGGCGCGTCGATCTGGGCCTTCATGGTGCCGTTGGCGACCGCGGTGCCGTCGTGCAGACCCTTGAGGCGGGCGAGCGGGGTGAACCGCCACTCCTCCTCGCGGCCGTGCGGAACCGGGAAGTCGGCCACGTCGAAGGACGGGGGCGCACTCATCCGGGTGGCGACGGTGGACTCGGCGGCCACCGCGATCGCGCCGGCGGTGGTGGAACCCGCCGGAATGTTCTGAGCCTCAGCCATGGCTGTCTTCGTGCTCTCTTCCTACGTCAAAGAATGTCTGCGGGACGGTCGGGCGGTCGGGACTATCCGACCGACCCCTCCATCTGCAGCTCGATCAGCCGGTTCAGCTCCAGCGCGTACTCCATGGGCAGCTCGCGCGCGATCGGCTCGACGAAGCCGCGCACGATCATGGCCATGGCCTCGAACTCGGTCAGACCGCGGCTCATCAGGTAGAAGAGCTGGTCGTCGGAGACCTTGGAGACCGTCGCCTCGTGACCCATGGACACGTCGTCCTCGCGGACGTCCACGTAGGGGTACGTGTCCGAGCGGGAGATGGTGTCGACCAGGAGCGCGTCGCAGAGCACGTTCGACTTGGAGCCGTGGGCGCCCTCGCCGATCTCCACGAGGCCTCGGTAGGAGGTGCGGCCGCCGCCTCGCGCCACCGACTTGGAGACGATGTTGGAGGAGGTGTACGGCGCCATGTGGACCATCTTGGAGCCGGCGTCCTGGTGCTGGCCCTCGCCCGCGAAGGCGATGGACAGGGTCTCGCCCTTGGCGTGCTCGCCCATCAGGTAGACGGCCGGGTACTTCATGGTGACCTTGGAACCGATGTTGCCGTCGATCCACTCCATGGTCGCGCCCTCGTACGCCACGGCGCGCTTGGTGACCAGGTTGTAGACGTTGTTCGACCAGTTCTGGATCGTCGTGTAGCGGCAGCGGCCGCCCTTCTTCACGATGATCTCGACCACGGCGCTGTGCAGCGAGTCCGAGGAGTAGATCGGGGCGGTGCAGCCCTCGACGTAGTGGACGTAGGCGTCCTCGTCGACGATGATCAGCGTCCGCTCGAACTGGCCCATGTTCTCCGTGTTGATGCGGAAGTAGGCCTGGAGCGGGATGTCGACCTTCACGCCCTTGGGGACGTAGATGAAGGAGCCGCCGGACCACACCGCGGTGTTCAGCGACGCGAACTTGTTGTCGCCGACCGGGATGACCGTGCCGAAGTACTCCTGGAAGAGCTCCGGGTGCTCCTTGAGCGCGGTGTCCGTGTCGAGGAAGATGACGCCCTGCTCCTCCAGGTCCTCGCGGATCTGGTGGTAGACGACCTCGGACTCGTACTGGGCCGCGACACCGGCGACGAGGCGCTGCTTCTCCGCCTCGGGGATGCCGAGCTTGTCGTACGTGTTCTTGATGTCCTCGGGCAGGTCCTCCCACGAAGCGGCCTGCTTCTCGGTGGAACGCACGAAGTACTTGATGTTGTCGAAGTCGATGCCCGAGAGGTCGGAACCCCAGTTGGGCATGGGCTTCTTGCCGAACAGCTTGAGGCCCTTGAGGCGGAGGTTCAGCATCCACTCCGGCTCGGACTTCTTCGCCGAGATGTCTCGGACGACGTCCTCGGACAGGCCCCGCTTGGCAGCGGCGCCCGCCGCGTCGGAGTCGGCCCAGCCGTATTCGTAGGTGCCGAGGCCATCGAGCTCAGGGTGAGCAGTCTCCGTGGTCATGCGGGGTTCCTCCCGGCCGTACTTGCAGATACTGATGTGTCGGTCTGTGTGGCGCTTCGCGGAATGAACGTCGTGCACACCCCGTCGCCGTGGGCGATCGTGGCGAGGCGCTGCACATGCGTCCCGAGCAGGCGGGAGAAGACCTCGGTCTCCGCCTCGCAAAGCTGCGGGAACTGCTCGGCGACGTGCGCGACCGGGCAGTGGTGCTGACAGAGCTGTTCACCGCTGTGCGGACCGGGAGCGCTCTTCGCCGTAGCAGCGTACCCGTCCGCGGTCAACGCCTTGGCAAGGGCCTCGGCGCGGTCCGCGGGTGCGGCCGCCTCGACGGATTCCCGGTAGGGCTCCGCCTGCGCCTCCATCCGCGCCCTGGCGAAGGCGGCCACGGCCGCCTCCCCCGGCTCCCCGCCGCCGGCGGCCTGCGCGATCCAGCGCAGGGCGTCCGCGGCGAGCGTGTCGTAGGACTGGTCGAAGGCGTCGCGGCCGCAGTCGGTGAGCGCGAAGACCTTGGCGGGCCGACCCCGGGTGCGTGCGCCGTACACACGCTGCTCACGGGGTTCGACCACGTCGTCGGCGACGAGCGTGTCGAGGTGGCGGCGCACGGCGGCCTGAGTGAGGCCCAGACGCTGCGCGAGGTCGGCGACGGTGGACGGACCATGGTCCAGGATGGAGCGCGCGACCCGGTTGCGGGTTGACCGCTCCCCGGTCACGAGTTCCCCCTGGGGGGTCTCGATCGTCCGTTCGCCGTATTTCACAACGCCATTGTTGCGTAATTAACCGAGCGACGACAAGCCGTGATGGACGCCACTCCTGGTGGCATCCATCACTAAGGGTTACCTAATTTGTCTACGGAGAGTTAATCGGACCCCATGATTCCGCGCTCTCGGTGAGCACCGCCGGTGAACCAGCAAACGGCTCCCACCAGCAAGCCCCCGCCCACGATGTTCCCGGGAACGGTAAACATCAAGTTCCGGAAAAGGTCACCGAAACCGACTGGGCCATCCAGGATCGCCAGGCTGAAAAGAGCCATGTTCGCGACACAGTGTTCGAATCCGACGGCCACGAATACGGCCACGGGCAGCCACAGGACGAAAATCTTCGCCGCGTCCCCGCGGGCCCGGGTGAACATCCAGATCGCCAGGCAGACGAGCATGTTGCACAGCACCGCCCGCCAGAACAGCTGACCGCCGCCGAGCTCCGTCTTCGCGTGGACCATCTCGGTGAGCATCGCCCGCGCGGACGGCGAGGAGGTCACCCCCGAGGCGTGCACCATCGCCCCGAACACGAACGCGCCGACCAGGTTCCCCGCCGGCGACAGCCCCCAGGACGCGAACAGGTCCCGAGGCCCGGTCCGCCCGGACAGCGCGCCGACCAGCATGACCATCACGTTGCTCGTGAACAGCTGGGCCCCGGCGAACATGACGATGGTCAGCGCCACCGGGAAGACCGCGCCCTCCAGCAGCTTCACCGCCGCCGAGCCCTTGGCCACGAACGGCGAGATCGCCACGAGCAGCAGTACCTCGCCGATGCCGATGTACGCGCCCGCCAGCATCGCGGAAACGAAGTAGCGCGGCGGATGTCCCAGGTCGTGGGCCTTGTGCGCGGCCTGCCCGGAGGTGGCTTCGACGTTCTGAGCGATGCTGTTCACCATTCGACGCCAGGGCCGCGGCAGGGCCCCGAACGCCCGAAAAGGTCACCTACCGGCGGACCCCCGACCCCGCCACCCCCGGGACCAAGGACCCCTCCCCGCGCTCCGTAGACTCGACCCCCATGAGCAACGACCCCGCCGTGGAGATCCGCGGACTGGTGAAGCGGTACGGCCCCAAAACAGCGGTGGACGGCCTGGACCTCACCGTCCCCGGCGCCTCGGTCACCGCGGTTCTCGGTCCGAACGGCGCGGGCAAGACGACGACGGTGGAGACCTGCGAGGGCTACGTCCGGCCCGACGCGGGCACCGTCCGCGTCCTCGGCCTCGACCCCGTCGCCCGGGCCGAGGCCCTGCGCCCCCGGATCGGCGTCATGCTTCAGTCCGGCGGGGTCTACTCCGGCGCCCGCGCCGTCGAGATGCTCCGCCACATGTCCAAGCTGTACGCGCACCCCCTCGACGTGGACGTCCTGGTCGACCGCCTCGGCCTCGGCGGCTGCGGCCGCACCCCCTACCGGCGCCTCTCCGGCGGCCAGCAGCAGCGCCTCGCGCTCGCGATGGCCGTCGTGGGCCGCCCCGAGCTGGTCTTCCTCGACGAGCCGACCGCCGGCCTCGACCCCCAGGCCCGCCGCGCGACCTGGGACCTCGTACGGGAACTGCGGGCCGACGGGGTCACCGTCGTCCTCACCACCCACCACATGGACGAGGCCGAGCAACTGGCCGACGAGGTCGCCATCGTCGACGCGGGCCGGGTCATCGCCCACGGCAGCCCCGACCAGCTGTGCCGCGGCGGCGCCGAGAACACCCTGCGCTTCACCGGCCGCCCCTCCCTCGACCTCGCCTCGCTGCTCAAGGCCCTGCCCGACGGCACCCAGGCCGCCGAGCTGACGGCGGGCTCCTACCGGGTCACCGGCGACGTGGACCCCCAGCTGCTGGCCACCGTCGCCTCCTGGTGCGCCCAGCACGGGGTGATGCCGAGCAGCCTCTCGGTGGAGCGGCACACCCTGGAAGACGTCTTTTTGGAACTCACGGGCAAGGAGCTGCGCGCATGAGCGCCGGTACGTTCACCCCCCGGCCGGGGGCCGCGCCCGTGTCCCGGATGATCCTGGCGCAGGCCGCGCTGGAGACCCGGATGCTGCTGCGCAACGGCGAACAGCTGCTGCTCACCGTGATCATCCCGGCGCTGCTGCTGACCCTGTTCTCCTCCGTGGACATCATCACCGTGCCCATTCGAGCGGACGGCGCCGAGAAGTCCGTCGACTTCCTGGCCCCCGGCATCCTCGCCCTCGCCGTCATGTCCACCGCCTTCACCGGCCAGGCCATCGCCACCGGCTTCGACCGCCGCTACGGCATCCTCAAGCGGCTCGGCGCCTCACCCCTGCCCCGCTGGGCCCTGATGGCCGCCAAGACCCTGTCGGTGCTGGTCACCGAGGTGCTCCAGATCGCGCTGCTGACCGTGATCGCCTTCGCCCTCGGATGGTCCCCGCACGGCAACCCGCTCGCGGTGGCCGCCCTGGTCCTGCTGGGCACGGCCGCCTTCTCCGGCCTCGGGCTGCTGATGGCCGGCACCCTCAAGGCCGAGGCGACCCTGGCCGCCGCGAACCTGGTGTTCCTGCTGCTGCTCGTCGGCGGCGGGGTGATCGTCCCGCTGGACAAGTTCCCCGGAGCGGTCCAGTCCGTCCTCGGGCTGCTGCCCATCTCCGCGCTCTCCGACGGGCTGCGCGAGGTGCTCCAGCACGGGGCCGCGCTGCCCTGGACCGACCTCGCGGTCCTGGCCGGCTGGGCCGTCCTCGGCCTGGGCGCGGCGGCCCGCACCTTCCGCTGGGAGTGAATCCCTTCCCCTGAGCGTTGGCCTGGCAGGAGGATGAGCGCCTCCACACATCAGCGACGCACGACCAGGATGCCGGGGGCGGGCATGGCGCAGCGGGAAGCCGTTCTGCGGCTGGACGAACAGTGGGCACGGATCCGGTCGGGCGCCGCCCTGGCGGACCCCGTCGAGAGCGAGCGGCTGCTCGGCGAACTCATCGGCGCGCTCCGCGAACCCGCCCGGACGGACGCCGAGTGCGCCGCCCGGCTCGGGCTGCGCCTCGGCGACCTCGCGGCGCGCCGCTTCGCGGCCGGGGACCGGGCCGGGGCACTGGCCGCCATCGAGGAGGGGCTGCACCACGGGCAGCAGGCCGCCGGACACGCGCCGGAGTACGCCCGGTGGTACGCCCGGGGCCTGATCAATGAGGGCGTCTGGCTGGCCTGGCCGCTGAGCGACGCCGACCGCCTGCCGCGCCACCCGCTGGGCACGGGCTCCGAGAACGGCCCCAACGCGATGGAACGGGCGGCCGGTGAACGCGCCCGCGACCTGACCCGGGCCGCCGTCGAGGTGTGGGCCGGTCTCGACCAGCACGACCCGGTCAACCGCCGGGGGCTCGCCCAGGCCAAGGTCTTCCTCGGCGACCGGCTCGCGGAGCTGGGCTTCGCGGCCGACGCCGTCGCATGGGCGGTGGACGCCGAGGCGGGCTTCCGCGCGCTGCTGCTCGCCGCGCCCGGTACGGAGGAGGCGCAGGAGGCCGAGGAGGCCCTGGACCACATCGGGCGGCAACTGGAACTGCGGCTGCGTTTCCTGGCCTTCGATTCCCTCGCCCGGCTGCGCGCCGACGGACTGCTGCCCGAACGGCTGCTGCCTCAGGCCGTGGTGGCCGCCCGGATCCAGGGCGTGCCCGGTCCGGAGATCGCGGCCCGGCTGGGGCTGGAGGTCGAACAGGTCTCCACGATGTTGGAGGTCACGCCCTGGCGGGCCGTGTGGCGCGTCGACGTGCGCGGCGCCGACGGACTATGGAATGTACAGGGACATCCCTGGCGTGACGGGGCAGACGTGCGGAATCGGACGGCCGAGGACGTAGCGGGCGAACTCGTCCGCGGCTTCAGGGAGTCGCCGGACTACCCCGGCGACAGCGGCCTTTGGTGCGTGCGCGTCTGGTGGCACACCGAGGGCGACCCGGCCGGCGCCCGGTTCCGCCTGGTCATCGGCCCGGACGCGGCGGCACCCACCCCCTCGTGAAACTTTGCACAAGGCGCGGCCTACGATGGGGGCGTGTTCAATCCCTTCGCCTACCTCGCCGCCCGCTGGACGCCCTCACCCCGGATCGTCCAGCGAGCCGCCCTCGCCGCGCTCGTCATGACCGTCGTCATCGTCATCACCGGTGGGGCGGTGCGGCTGACCGGATCCGGTCTCGGCTGCGACACCTGGCCCAAGTGCACCGACGACAGCCTGATCACCACTCAGGCCCAGGGCATCCACGGTGCCATCGAGTTCGGCAACCGGATGCTGACCTACGTGGTCAGCGCCGCCGTCGGCTGGTGCATCCTGGCCGCCCGGTGCGCCAAGCCCTGGCGCCGGTCGCTGACCAAGCTCGGCTGGGCGCAGTTCTGGGTCGTGTGCGGCAACGCCGTGCTCGGCGGGATCACCGTCCACACCAAGCTCAACCCGTGGAGCGTGGCCGGGCACTTCCTGCTCGCCACCGCGCTGATCACCGTGACCACGCTCACCTGGCAGCGCGCCCGCGAGGGCGACGGCGCCCCCAAGCCGCGGGTTCCCGCCCCGGTGCGCAAGCTGTCCTGGGCGCTGGTCGCCACCACGTTCGTCCTGATCGCGGCGGGCACCGTGGTGACCGGCTCCGGTCCCCACGCCGGCGACAGCAGCGAAGTGCCGCGCATGCCGTTCGACTGGGCGACCACCGCCCACGTCCACGCCATCGCCGCCTGGCTGGTCTGCGCGCTCGCGGTCGCGATGTGGCTGGTGCTGCGCGTCGTGGACGCCCCCACCGACACCCGGGCCCGGGCCCGCGACCTGCTGGTCGTACTGCTGGCCCAGGGCGCCATCGGCTACGTGCAGTTCTTCACGGAGCTGCCCGAGGTGCTCGTCGCCGCGCACATGTTCGGCTCCTGCCTCGTGTGGATCGCGGTGCTGCGCGTGGCCCTCTCCCTGCGCGAGCGCCCCGCGGTGCACGCGGAGGTCCCCGCCCAGGGCGACCCGCAGCTCTCGACCGTCTGACGGGTTCCCGGCGCGACGGGCGGGGCGGTCAGCCCCGCTCGTCCAACCGGTAGACCCGGCGGGCGTTGCCGGCCGCGAGCATCCCCGCGACCCGGTCCGCGTCCCGCCGGGACCAGGAGCCGTCGGCGGCCCAGCCGCCCAGGACCCGGCCCAGCGCCTCGCGGAACACCAGGGCGCCCACCGCGTGGAGTTCGGGGAGCGCTCGACCTCCGCTGGAGAACAGCAGCTTCCCGAACGGCGCGAGCTCCAGCAGCTCCGCCAGGACGGCGGCCGCCCGGGCCCCCGTGCGCGCCGGATCGGGGCCGAGGTCGGCGTACACGTGCGGGTGGGCCGCCGCGAGCCGGGCCGCCTGCCGGTGGTGCGGGTAGGTGCCGAGCAGCACCAGCCGCGTACCGAGGCCCGCGGTGGCCCGTACGAACCCGGTCAGCGGCTCCGGACCGGCCCCGCCGGTGTGCAGTTGGACCGGCAGTCCCGACGTCACGGCGCTCCACAGCAGGTGCCGCAGCAGGACGGGGTCCCGTACGGCACCGCCCCTGCCCCGGGCGGCGAGCCACCGCCCGGCCGCCCCGCGCACCTCGCCGGGCCCCCGCGGGTGGAGATCGGGACAGCGTCGTGTTTTGTAAAATT
>NZ_JANFAK020000041.1 GCF_024721315.2 Streptomyces sp. Isolate_45 | reverse complement strand
AACTCCAAGTACCCCGCCCCATACCGAGGTCAACGACGCCTCACCACATAGGACACGGTCTAAGAAGTCATCTCATTGACCAAACCCATAGGGGCACCCCCCTCGACCTGTCAGGCAACTTCGAGGTGGCCGCGAAGAAACTGGGCAAGCCCCTCAAGGTCGAGCGGTACGCGCCCCGTCCGCTCGCGAAGAAGGACCCCTTCGGGCTTGTCGACTCGTTGATGCTGATTCCGCTGCTCGTCGGCGGATACATGGGCGCCACCATGCTCAGGGCAGCGACCGGCACCTCGGCCGGACGGTGGAGACCGCCCGCACTCGTAGGATTCGCAGTCCTGGGCGGTCTGCTGGTCAACCTCGTGGTCTGCTCCTGGCTCGAGGACTACCCCGCCGGGAAGTTCTGGATCGTCTGGCCGATCCTGTCCCTGATCATCGCGGCGGTCGCCGTCGTCGCTGCAGTCATACAGAAACTCCTCGGAACGGCCGGCACCTCGTGACCATCGCCGTGGTCGTCCTCTTCGGCAACCCCTCATCCGGCGGAGCGAACGGAGTCCCCTACCTCCCCGCGTTCTGGCGCGACATCGGACCGTACCTGCCACCGCGCAGCGCCTACATCGCGCTCCGCAACACGATCTACTTCGACGGCCACGGAATCACCCAGGCCCTCATCGTCCTGCTGCTGTTGGCCGTCCCGGCGGTCGCCCGGGTCCTGCTCTACCGGTTCCGTACGCCCACGAGCCGCGTGACACCGGGAACCGAGGCCGAAGCGAGCGCGGTGACCGTCCCCCGTGGGCGGCCTGCCGTAGGACACCCCGCCCGGTCGGCCCAGCGAACGCCCCCCTAGGCCGACCGGGTGAGCGACCGGGCCGATCGCGAGCGCCGGGCGCGCCGATATGTCCCCCGCCGCCCGTGTTGCTTGAGTCTTGGCGCCGAGCGTGCGGCGGCCTCCGTTCCTCCGCGCCGCCCTCCCGGCGCGCATGCCCTGGTGACACACCGAAGGAGAGTCCGTGGCAACTGGTGGCGACAACAGCCCCGTGTCCCCGTCCGTACAACTGCTCACCGGCCAAAAGGCGCTCGTTACCGGTGCCAACTCGGGCATCGGCCTGGCGACCGCCGTCGCCCTGGGCCGGGCAGGCGCGGACGTGGTCGTGAACTACGTCACCGGCGCCGAAGAGGCCGAGAAGGTCGTGGCGCGGATCGAGGAATTCGGCGTCCGCGCCTACGCCTACGAGGCCGATGTGTCCGACGAGGACCAGGTCGTCGCGATGGTGGCCCGCATGGTCGAGGATTTCGGCACCATCGACATCATGGTCGCCAACGCGGGCCTCCAGCGGGACGCGGCCGTGACCGAGATGACGCTCGCCCAGTGGCAGAAGGTCATCGACGTCAACCTGACCGGCCAGTTCCTCTGCGCGCGGGAAGCCGCCAAGGAGTTCATCCGGCGCGGTGTCGTGGAGGAGGTCTCCCGGGCGGCCGGAAAGATCGTCTGCATGAGCTCGGTCCACCAGGTCATTCCCTGGTCCGGACACGTGAACTACGCCTCCTCCAAGGGCGGCGTGGCGATGATGATGCAGACACTCGCCCAGGAGCTCGCCCCCCACCGGATCAGGGTCAACGCGGTTGCCCCGGGCGCGATCCGCACCCCGATCAACCGCGACGCCTGGTCCACCCCCGAGGCCGAGGCCGACCTCCTGCGTCTTATCCCGTACCGCCGCGTAGGCGACCCGGACGACATCGCCAATGCGGTCGTCGCGCTCGTCTCCGACCTGCTCGATTACGTCGTGGGCACGACGCTGTACGTCGACGGAGGCATGACACTGTTCCCCGGCTTCGCCACCGGAGGCTGAACTCCCGTCCCCCCGCCGGCGCCGCCTGTGATCATCGGCCTGTCCGCGACCGCGGTGTCGGCGGTCCAGGGGTGTGCTCCGACCGCGCGCCCGGGAATCAGGTCCCCGCTCCGCCCCCGCCGTAGGCGGGGCCGACTTCTGAGGCACCCATGCTCAGCACCATGATCCAGGCGGCGGACCCGCCGTCCCAGCTTCTGCCCGCCCGCGAGCTGATGGCCTTCACCCTGGGCTCGCACATCCTCCTGGTGCCCTTCGGAGTGGCCCTGCCGGCCATCACGCTCCTGATGCACTACCGCGGGCTGCGCCGCAACGATCCTGTGGCATTGACCCTGGCCCGGCGCTGGTCGGCGGTGATGGCCGTGCAGTTCGCCGTCGGCGTCGTCACGGGAACGGTGCTGTCCTTCGAGCTGGGGCTGTTGTGGCCCGGCATGATGGGGCGCTGGGGTGATGTCTTCGGCCTGGGGTTCGGCGTCGAGGCGTGGGCCTTCTTCCTGGAAGCCGTGCTGATCGCGATCTATCTGTATGGATGGCGCCGGCTCAAGCCCTGGACGCACTTCTGGCTCGGGGCTCCACTGCCCCTGGCGGCCCTGATGGGGGCCTTCGGGATCATCGCGGCGAACTCCTGGATGAACACGCCCCAGGGCTTCAAGCTCGACGCCGAGGGGAACCCCGTCGATGTCGACGTCCGGCAGGCGATCTTCACCCCCATGTTCGGCCCGCAGTACTGGCACTTCGTGGTCGCGATGTTCATGACGGCCGGATTCGTGGTCGGGGGGATCTACGCGGTCGGCTGGCTGCGCGGCCGCCGGGACCGCTACCACCGGCTCGGCTTCACTCTGCCGTTCACCGTCGCGGCCCTTCTCACCCCGGTGCAGTTCGTGGTGGGTGACTCCACCGCGCGCGCCGTCTTTCACAAGCAGCCGGTCAAGTTCGCGGCCACCGAACTCGTCTGGAAGACCGACACCCACGTACCGGAGTACCTGTTCGGCCGCCTGAACGAGGACGGGACGATCGCCGGCGGGATCAAGATCCCGCAGCTTGATTCGATCCTCGCCGGGTTCAAGCCCAGCACCCAGGTGACGGGACTGACCTCGGTGCCCGCCTCGGACCGGCCCACCGCCGTCCAGGCGACCATCGCGCACTGGGCCTTCGACATCATGGTCACCGTCGGCAGCCTGTTGATCCTGCTGGCGCTCTGGTACGCCTGGGCCTGGCTGCGGCACCGGGACCTGCCGCGCAGCCGCTGGTTCTTCCGCTGCGCGGCGCTTGCGGGGGGCGCCTGCCTGCTGACCGTGGAGTGCGGCTGGATCACCACGGAGGTGGGCCGTCAGCCGTGGATCGTGTACAACCACATGCGGGTCTCGGAAGCGGTGACCGACACCCGCGCTGGTTCGCTGTGGGTGATGTTCGGTTTCGTCGTGGTGGTGTACGTGGCCGTGTTCGGCGCCTTCCTGATGACCGTCCTCAAGATGCGCACGCGTTGGCGCATCGCGGATGAAAGTCCCGGCAGTCCGGGGGCACTGTCCCCGGAGGCCGATTCTCCCTACGGCCCGAGAGGCGAGCGGGAGACCAGCGGAGCCGCTGACACGCGGGGCGGGACCTCGGGTGGTGTGTCGTGATGGCCGAGGTCGTCGCCTGGGTCCTGGTGGTCGCGATCGCCGCCTACGCCTGTGCCGGAGGCACCGACTATGGTGCCGGGTTCTGGGACCTTCTGGCCGGAGGCGCGGAGCGGGGCAAGCCGGTCCGCCGGCTCATCGACCACGCGATGGCGCCGGTCTGGGAGGTCAACAACGTCTGGCTGATCTTCGTCGTCGTGGTGATGTGGACGGGTTTCCCGACCGTGTTCCAGGCCGTCTTCGAGGCGATGTGGCTGCCCCTCGCGCTCGCGGTCGTGGGGACGGTGCTCCGCGGTGCCGGATTCGCCCTGCGCAAGCCGGCCCGGCGGCTGGCCCGGCGCCGGATCGCCGGGGTGACGTTCGCCGTCGCGTCACTGATCACGCCGTTCTTCTTCGGGACCGTCCTGGGCGGCATCGCCTCCGGCCGCGTCGCGGTCGGCACACCCGCCTCGGCGGACGCCTGGGCCAATCCGACCTCGCTCCTCACCGGTCTGCTGGCCGTCGCCGCCACTGCCTTCCTCGGCGCGGTGTTCCTGTGGTGCGACGCCCGCCGCTTCGGCGCCGACGACCTCCTCGACTACTTCCGGCTCCGGGCCCTGCTGGCGTTCGGCGCCGTCGTCGTCCTCGCGCTCGTCGGCCTGCCCGTGACCCGTGACGACGCCCGCTACGTCTGGGAGGGGCTGAGCGGGGGCCTGGGGCTGGCGGCGGTTATCCTGTCCGCGGTCTGCGGCGTGGCGACGGTCCTGCTGCTCGTACGACGCATCCACCGCTGGTCCCGCTGGACCGCGGTGGGAAGCGTCGCCCTCACGGTCGGTGCCTGGGGCCTGGCGCAGCGGCCCTACATGCTTCCCACGTCGCTCACCGTGACCGAGGCGGCCGGTGCGGCCCATACCCTGCGGTGGCTGGGCATCGTCACGCTCGTCGCGATCGTCCTCGTGGGCCCGGCCCTCGTCCTGCTCTTCCGGCTCGACAATCTCGGCGACCTCGAAGGGCTCGGCGATACGGACACGCGCGCCGCCCCCGCGCCCGGGGACGACCTGTAGGGGCGCGCGGGCCCGCGTGTTCTTCCTTGGGTTCAGTTCAGGCGGGCGGCGATGTGGTCGCCGACCCGTAGGGCGTTGGCGATCGCGGTCAGGGAGGGGTTGACCGCGCCGATGCTCGGGAAGAAGCTCGTGTCGACGACGTAGAGGTTGTCGAGGTCGTGGGCCTTGCAGTCGGTGTCCAGGGCGGAGCTCGTCGGGTCGGTGCCGAACCGGATGGTGCCGGCTTGGTGGGCGGTGGCTCCGATGGGCATGCCCTTGTGCAGGTAGATGCTGTGGTCCAGCAGGTGGTGCTCGTGCATGCCCAGGTGGCCGAGCATGCCCTGAAGCTTGTGCTGGAGGCGCTTGAGCCCGACGATGTTGTTCTTCTCGTCGAGGGCCAGGTGGATGCCGCCGTCCTTGTCCAGGGTGACGCGGCTCTCCGGCAGCGGCAGGTCCTCGCCGCAAAGCCAGAAGTCGACGGCGTGGTGCGCGAGCATCTCGAACGGCATGTCCGGGGCGACCGCGCCGGCCCAGCGTGGTGCCTCGCCGTGGATCTGGTCGGCGTCGGACTTGCCCAGCATCTGGATGCCGCCGAGCGGGAAGTCCCAGTCGTCCGCCCCGAGATACCAATCGTTCAGTGCCAGCGTCTTCTGGAACTTGGTGGGGTTCGGCTCCTTCGACACCGCCATCAGCGCCAGGTTGTTGTGCCGCATGTAGTGGCGGCCCACGACGTCCGAGCTGTTGGCCAGTCCGCCAGGGTGCTTGTCGTTCGCGGAACGCAGCAGCAGGGCAGCCGAGTTGACCGCGCCACAGGCGACGACGACGATGTCGGCGCTGAAACCCTCGGTCGACCCGTCGCCGAGCTCGGCGACCACACGGGTGACCGTACGGCCGGCCGGGTCGGTCTCCAGCTGCCGCACGTTCGCGCCCGTGAGCATGGTGACGTTGTCGTGTTGCAGCGCGGGATCGACGCAGATCACCTGGGCGTCGGACTTGGCGCCCAGCAGACAGGGGAAGCCGTCGACCCGCTCGCAGCGGATACAGGCGCTGGCGTGCGTGGCCCGGCCCTTCTCGTCCTGCGTCAGGTTGACGCCGATGGGCAGGTGAAAGGGGTGCAGCCCCTTCTTCTCCAGGTCGTCGCTGAGCTGCTGAATGCGTGGTTCGTGCTCCACCGGCGGGTGCGGATACGGGCCGCTCGCCGGACCCGCCGTCGGGTCCTCGCCGTGCCGTCCGTGCACGAGGTACAGCTGCTCGGCCTGTGTGTAGTAGGGCTCCAGGTCCTCGTAGCGGATCGGCCACGCGGGTGAGACGCCGTCGTGGTGGCGCAGCTCGCCGAAGTCCTCGGGGCGCAGTCGGAAGAGTGCGGCGCCGTAGAACTTGGTGTTCCCCCCGACGTAATAGTTGACCTCGGGGGGAAACGAGTTGCCGTGCTTGTCGTACCAGAACTCCGGCGCCCGGTACTTGCCCTTGACGAAGACGGCGGTGGAGTCCCAGTTGTCCCGCTCCCGCGGCAGGTAGTCGCCGCGTTCCAGGATCAGGATCCGCTTGCCGCTGGGAGCCAGCCGGTGGGCGAGGGTGCCGCCACCGGCTCCGGTGCCGATGACGATGACGTCGTAGTGCTGGTCCTCAGCCATTCGGAGATCCGTTCTTGGAGTCACCGGCCGTCCTGGCCGTGGCGTCCTTCCTGAGGGACGCGGTGCTGCGGCGTACAGGGACGCACCCGCGTGATCGGATTCAGGGGTATTTCGAACTTAACGGCCCCTGACGGGGGCGGCGACTCGGCGCGGGCTCCGCCGTGGGGAGGCTGGGCGTTCATGCGGGATTCGAGAGCGCCTCGGCCGCCTCGTCGACTATGTCCTGCGGGGTGGAGTCGGCGTTCACGGTCAGGCCGGGCTCGCCTGGGCGCAGGGGTTGGAGAGCGGCGTACTGGGAGGCCTCCAGCCGGGCGGGCATGAAATGGCCCGTACGTCCGGCCACCCGCCGGTTAGCGGTCGCCTGATCGAGCGCGAGGTGCAGGAACCAGACTCCGGCCCCCGCCCTGCGGAGCATGTCGCGGTAGGAGTGCTTGAGGGCCGAACATGCCACGACCCCGCCCCGTCCCGTGTCGGTGGCTTCCTTGATCCAGTGGGCGAGAGACATTAGCCACGGATGGCGGTCCTCGTCGTCGAGCGGCTGGCCTTCAGCCATCTTGGCCCGGTTCGCGGCCGAGTGCAGGTCATCTGCCTCCAGGAAGGGCAGCGACAGACGCTGCGCGAGCAGCGCGCCCACCGTGGATTTCCCCGATCCCGCGACGCCCATGACCACGACGACGGTGGGCACGTCGGCGGCTGTCTCCATGATCTTCCTCAGAGGACGGCGATCGGGTTGACCGGTGAGCCGGTGGCGTGCGGCAGCCGCAGGGGTGCGATGACGCACAGGAAGGACCAGCGCTTCTCTGCCTCGCAGGCGTGTGTCAGGTCCTCGAACTGGAGGTAGTCCAGCAGGTGCAGGCCCATGGCGTGTATGGCCAGGACGTGCACGGGGAAGTCGACGCCCTCGGTGGAGCTCGGGGCGGTGTCGTTGTTGCCGTCGCCGCCGAGGACGGCGACCCGACGGTCCGCGAGAAACTCCATGGCGGACGGGTGGAGTCCCGCGCGGGACTGCGCGGTGTGCCACGCACCCAGTTCGGTGCGGCGTCGCCGGTGGCCGACGCGGACGAACAGGAGGTCGCCTACGCCTACGCGGACGTCCTGGGCCGTCTCGGCGGCGGCGAGGTCGTCTGCGGTCACGTGGTCACCCGGTTCGAGCCACGGGACTCCGCGCGCCCGGGCGATGTCCAGTAGCACGCCGCGTCCCACGATCCCGTTTCGGACCGCCTCGATGGGGAGCGCCGTGGCGCCGCCGGACGTGACGCTGCTCGCCGCCACGCCGCCGTGGAGGGTGCCGTCGTAGATGACGTGGCAGAGGGCATCGATGTGGCTGTCGGCGTCCCCGTGCACGTTCATGGCGAACCGGTCCATGGCGAATCCCAGTCCGTCCGAGGACCCGCTCTCCGGAGTGCTCCTCATCTTGTGCTTCGCCGGTTCCGGGTTGTCCGGTCCTGATGTGGTTTCCACCCGTGCGGCGAGTGTTACTGTCCGGCCTGTCCGTACTTCACGGCTGGCGGCCAGCACACGGTCGGGAGTGAGGGCGACCAAAGCACCCCGCTCCCCGCCGGCCCAGGCCGCACCCTTCAGGAGACGTCGGTAGAGCGCGGCGAACTCCGCAGCGGTCAGCGTGGCATCGCCTGCCGGGCGAGATGGTGTGACCACTGCTCAGCGTCCGTCCTCGGCGTCGAGCGCCTTGTCGAGGGTGATGGCGGACATGATCAGGGAGAGGTGGGTGAACGCCTGCGGGAAGTTGCCCAGTTGCTCGCCGCTGGGACCGACCTCCTCGGCGAACAGGCCCACGTGGTTGGCGTAGGTCTGCATCTTCTCGAAGGTGTACCGGGCCTGGGACACCCGCCCCGCCCGCGCGAGAGCGTCGACGTAGAGGAAGGTGCACAGGCTGAAGGTGCCCTCCGAACCGCGCAGACCGTCCGGCGACGCGGCAGGGTCGTAGCGGTAGACGAGGCTGTCGGAGACGAGCTTGCGGTCCATCGCGTCGAGCGTGGAGAGCCAGGCCTGGTCCCGGGGAGCGACGAACCCGACCATGGGCATGAGCAGCAGCGAGGCGTCCAGGACGTCGCCGTCGTAGTGCTGGACGAAGGCCTGCTCCTTCTCGCTCCAGCCGCGTTCCATGACCTGCGCGAAGACGGCGTCCCGGGCTTGGCGCCACCGTTCCAGGTCGGCGGGCCTGCGGAAACGCTCGGCGAGTTGCAGCCCGTGGTCGAAGGCGAGCCACGACATGACCCGGCTGTAGGTGAAGTCCTTGCGGCCACCCCTGGTCTCCCAGATGCCCTCGTCCGGCCGGTCCCAGGCTTCGGCGAACCAGTCCAGCGTCCGGGCCAGGGCTTGCCATCCCCGGAAGCCGGCCTGCTGAGCGATCTCGGACCCCTGGGACAGGGCGTAAATGGCCTCGCCGTAGATGTCCAGCTGGAGCTGGTCGGCGGCACCGTTGCCGATGCGGACAGGGGCCGAGCCTCGGTAGCCCTCGAAGTGCTCGAGGGTCTCCTCAGGCAGGTCGGGGTCCCCGTCAATCCGGTACATCGTCTGGAGCGGCTCCCCCTCCTTGCCCGCACGTTCCTGGAGCCGGTCCACCAACCAGTGGACGAAAGCAGTGGCCTCCTCGACGAAGCCGAGCTCCAGCATGGCCCGTACGGACAGCGCACCATCACGGACCCAGGTGAAGCGGTAGTCCCAGTTGCGCTCCCCGCCGACCTGTTCGGGCAGGCCCATCGTGGCTGCCGCGACCAGCGCGCCGGTGGGGGCGTAGGTGAGGAGCTTGAGGGTGATGGCCGAACGGTGTACGAGTTCGGGCCACCGTCCCCGGTAGTGGGACTTGCGCAGCCAGTCCCGCCAGAACCGGCCGACCTCCTCGAACTGCCCGTGGAACCAGTCGGCGGTGGGCGGCGCGGGCGCGTCGCCGCCCGAGTCACAGACGGTGAACACGACACCACCGGACTCGCCGGCCTTCAGCGTCACCCGTCCGCGGACATCCTGGCCGTCCCTCTCCACCGGGAAGGTGGTCTGCAGGTGGCCGTCGATCCCCGCCGCCCGGAACACGGCCCCGGCCTCGCCCAGTTCGAGCTTGTGCTCGGCCCTGCCGTAGTCGAAACGGGGCCGGCACTCCAGCGTGAAATCGACGCTGCCCCGCACGGCGCGGACCATACGGACAAGGGTGTGACGGTCCGTGGCGGTCCCGGTCCGGTCAGGCGGCATGAAGTCGATGACTTCGCCCACCCCGTCCGGCGACAAGAACCGGGTCACCAGTATGGCGGTTTCCGGGTAGTACAGCTGCTTGCAGGTCCCGTCCGGATGCTCGGGCGCCAGCCGCAGGTACCCGCCGCCGTCATGGTCGAGCAACGCGGCGAAGATGCTGGGCGAGTCGAACCTGGGCGCCGCGAACCAGTCCACGACGCCCTGCGACGACACGAGCGCCGCTGTCTGCAGGTCGCCCACCAGGCCGTGCTCGGCGATAGGAGGGTAGCGGTCCATTGCGGCTCCGAGTTCTCGGGAGAGCCCCCGCGTCCACTATCGGCCACCTCGGCCGTGCCTGCCATGTCGCGATCATCGGCGCCCGCCGCGGGATGGTCCACGCCAGTGGACGCGTACGCCTCGTCGATCAAGCCGGAGCACCACCTCGCAAACCGGCGGAACGCCAAGTCAGCGGGGGCGACGAGAGGACGCTCGTCGGGCAACGCATGGCCAACATCCGCCCGAACGACGTGAGAGGCCCCAGACCGGGTTGCTTGCAGGCGGAAGCTTCACGGGAGGGAGCCCCGCTCCCGGCTGGACCCCCGCGGGCTGTGTCGGCTTGAAGTGCGTGCGGCCGTGGCTTCCTCTAGCGTCGAAGTGACTGATGCTTCGAACCGATCGCTCTCGCTAGGGGTGCCTCATTCGCGCATCTTCCTCGCCTGCGGTTCGGCGCATCGCGAATCGCGTGATCCCCCCCTCTGAGGAAGCAGGTGCACCGCCATGCGTGCTTTCGTTCGGATCCCCACGCTGCTCGCCGGGCTGGTCCTGGCTGCCGGCGGTGTCTTCATGGCCTCTCCGGCCGTCAATGCGGACGCCCAGGCCTGCGAACAACATGTCACCAAAAGCAATCAGTCGGTCACCGATGCCGTCCGGCAAGCGTGTTATCAGGGTCAGATCGGTAACCAGACCAGTTGCACCGCCAGCCTCAACGAGGCCGGCATCTCCAAGAGCGACGCTGATCAGGCATGTCGGGTGGCTCCGCAGTAGCAGCCTGCCGGCGCCCTGGGCCCACATGGCCATCGTCGGGATGCTCGTTGCCGTCTCGATGAGGCTCAGCATCAGCACGCCCTCGCCCCGACGAGGACTGCATCGTCGAATCTTGCGAACTCCATACTTGTCGGGGGCTCCAATGCCCGGCCAACGCGGGGACGGGCGACACGGGCAAGGCAGCGCTGTCCGCTGTCAGACGGTCAGCTCGTAGATACCCCGCCCCATCAACCACAGGCCGGCAAGGATGGACAGGGTAACGATCAGCTGCTCCTGGTGGTGCCCGAGCCAGGTCCGCAGGGCGTTCAACTTGGCGTCTGCGGCCGCCGGAGCCAAAACGCCATACGTCTCCATGACGATGAGGCTGAGCGTGGCCAGTAGGCAGTAGCCGGCCAGCGCGAGCCAGTCGGTGAGGGAGGATAGGTCCGCAGCAACGACCGTCGCTGCGCCGGCACCAACCAGTGCCCAAGGCTGCAGCAACCAAGCGAGCCCGGCAGCAGTGGCCCAGGAGGCGTTGTCCACGCGGGCGGTCCAGCGCGGAGGGCCGTGGGGGCGGGAGGGCCGCCGAAACCGGTGCGCGCCGTAGAGCACCATCCCGATGCCGATGGACAGTTTCACACATGCCACCCCCGTCGACGGTGCGCTGTGGCGAGCCGGAGGCTCGCCGCCCGTCAACAAGAGCACGCACGCAATCACCGTCACCAGGTTGGCGAGCCACGAGACGACGAAAGCCAATCCCGTGCGGACGCCACGCCGCGAGGAAAGCAGCAGGATGAAGGCGCTGTTGTGTAGGGGCCCCAGGGTGATAGCCGTACCGATCACGGCCAGGTCAAGGAGCATGAGCGCTTTCACTCCTGAAAGGTCG
Source organism: Streptomyces sp. Isolate_45 (assembly GCF_024721315.2). Lineage (GTDB taxonomy): Bacteria > Actinomycetota > Actinomycetes > Streptomycetales > Streptomycetaceae > Streptomyces. The sequence continues at coordinate 49,500 of NZ_JANFAK020000041.1, read as the reverse complement.
GAACCGTCTGCGGTCTTGGTCGGGTCGCGTCCCGACTTTGCGGGTGGCGGCCCTGTCGGTCAAGGAAGCCACGCGCAGCTCTTGCAGCGCAGCACCATCGTGTGGCGGCCGGGCCGGGCCGACAGTCCGGTCGTTCGAGATGGTCCGTCCACGGGTTGGGGAAGGGCGAGCAGGGCAGCGGTGCGGTGGTCCTCTCGTCGCCGAACGGCGCCCCTGGCGGATCAAGTCCCGGGCCGTCGACCGCTGCCGATGCCCTGGCGGTCGGGTGTCTGAGCTTGGGCGCGGCGGATGGGATCGGTGAAGTTCCGCTGGACGGCTTCGTCGAGGAGGATGAGTTCGGCGTGTACTGCCGACAGTCGGTCCGTCGGCTGGGTATGAAGCAGGTCCTCCAACAGGGCGCGCAGCCGTCTGCACACTTGAAGGGAGGTGGCCCCGTACTCACGGATCTCTGTGACCCCGAGCTGCAGATAGTCATCCCAGTTACGGCCGGGGATCACCAGCCGGGGACGGCCGTGTGCGTCCGCCAGTACGTACTGGTTGCAGAGTTGGGCTCGGCCGATGGCATGCAGAAACGTGTCGATGTGGTTGAGCGCCTGCACGGCGGTGGTGGGGTCGTTGACGGCAGGAGAGAGCGCTCGGATGGCGATGTCGACAAGGATGCGCAGGGCGAAGGCGGGATCCTGTTCGATGGTGCGCTCAGTTCCGAGAGCGATGTGTCCTGCGGTGTGTCGAGGGTCCGGAATCTGTTTGGTGCCGTGTACCTCGACGAGTGTGGCGCCGGGGGGTACGAAGTCACCGATGTGGTGGCACAGGGTGAATACACAGTCGTGGCGGGCAGCCGATCGAATCAGTCCTGCCACGTCGAACGCCTGGAGGACTCCGCCCCGTCCGGTCCTGACGTGGGTGACCGGAGCGGCGGACGGAGGGTAGGCCCCGGCAGGGGCTCTGGTGCGGCGGATGTGTTCGGTTCCGTGGAACATCACCTTTTGGCCCAGGCGTCCCACGATGTCGGCGATGGCCACGGGCCGCAGGTTGTGGGTGAAGCGGTTGAGATAGATGAGCAGGAGCAGAAGGCTGAGGGATACGGCGACGCCCGAGAGGGTCACCCCGAGGTTGGGGACGGAGTTGGGCTCGATTTTCCGCAGCAGTGAAAAGGCGTAGGCGAATGTGCCCGTGAAGGTCGCCAGCACGGCCTTTTGCAGTCGATCGCGGTACCACAGCCGCATGTAGCGGGGTGATAGCGTTCCGGTGGCTTGCTGGATGACGAGGACACCGATGGTGACGACGAACCCCAGGAGGGCGACCATGGCGCCCACGACGGAACTGAGCACGCTGCTGGCAGTGGTCGCGGAGTAGCGCCAGTCCCCGGGCAGGAGGTCCGCTCCGTCGATACCGGCGGTCCATTCCGCGAACACGGCTCCGAGCGCGAGTCCGATCAGAGGGACGATCCACAGGCTTGCTTTAGCGTGCTGCCGCAGCCGGAAACGCACCGACCAGGACATCTTCATCGACTCCCTGAATTCGGCGGCGTGAAGCGGCCTGTCGCTTCCGTCCATACTAGAGCGATTTGCCCGGGAATGCAGCGTTGCACGGTCGACGGGCTCGCCAGGAATTCCGCGCCTAGTCTGATCGGGTGGGCCGAGGAAGGAGTCTTTCATGGCAGACTATCCGCTCATCGAGAACCACGGCTTGATCGGCGATCTACAGACCGCGGCGCTGGTGACCACGGACGGAACGATCGACTGGTTCTGCTGTCCACGCTTCGATTCACCCAGCGTGTTCGGGGCGCTGCTCGACTGGGAGAAGGGCGGACATTTCGCGGTCAGACCTGCGGAAAGCGCCTACACCACCAAGCAGTTGTACTTGCCGGACACAGCGATCCTGGTGACACGCTTCATGACGGAGTCCGGAGCCGGCGAGGTCGTCGATTTCATGCCGGTCACCGGTGGGGCTGCCACAGACCGCCACGGCCTGGTCCGCATGCTTCGCTGTGTACGTGGGAGCATGACATTTCAGGTCGAGATCGCCCCGCGGTTCGATTACGGCCGCAAGCCTCATACCTTGCACGCCACTGAGAACGGTGCGGTGTTCTCTTCCGAGGGTCTGACACTCACCGTAAGCGTGGTGCGCGAACCGGGGGACGAGCGGCTTGTTCACACCCTCACCGGGGATGGCGACTTGCGTGTCGAAGTCGCGCTCACCGCAGGACAGCAGCGGGGTCTGGTCATGACGTCGGCTGACGAGCTGCCACCACGCGAGATCCGCGTCGCGGAGTTCCAGATGCTTTTCGAGGAGACACGCCGATTTTGGCGGTCGTGGCTGCGGCAGTCCCGGTACACGGGCCGATGGCGCGAAACGGTGGAGCGTTCCGCCATCACCCTCAAGTTGATGACTTACGCGCCGACGGGGGCAATGGTGGCGGCGCCCACGGCGGGCCTCCCGGAGCAGTTGGGGGGTGAGCGAAATTGGGACTACCGGTTCACGTGGGTTCGCGATGCGTCCTTCTCGGTGTATGCCTTGCTGGGCCTCGGGTTCACCGAGGAGGCGAGGGCGTTCATCGGCTGGTTGGGCGACCGAGTTAAGGAGAAGGCCGGCAGGGACACCTCCACCGGTCCGTTGAACATCATGTATCGGGTGGATGGCTCATCCGACCTGTACGAGGAAGTCCTGGAACACTGGGAGGGGTACCAGGGTTCCGCGCCGGTACGCATAGGCAATGGAGCGGCCGTCCAACTCCAGTTGGACATATACGGTGAGGCGCTGGACAGTATCTCTTTCGCCCATCAACATGGCATCCACCTGGACATACAGGGATGGGCATCGCTGCGCACCTTGCTCGACTGGCTCGTGGACAATTGGGATCAGGCGGGAGAGGGACTCTGGGAGACGCGCGGTGGTCGCCAGGACTTCACTTACGGCCGTGTGATGTCCTGGGTCGCGTTCGACCGCGCCCTTCGTCTGGCGGCTGCCCACGGCCGGCCGGCGGAGAGCGCACGCTGGACCACCGAGCGCGACCACATCTACGAGCAGGTACTGGCCAAAGGATGGGACCCGGAGCGCAAGGCGTTCGTTCAGCACTATGGCAGTGGTGTCCTCGACTCGGCTTTGCTTCGGATGCCAACGGTGGGGTTCATCACGCCCGATGACCCGATGTGGACGTCGACCCTGGATGCGATGGACCGCGAGCTGGTGACCGACAGCCTCGTCTACCGTTACAACCCCGAGGCCTCACCGGACGGCCTGCGGGGCTCCGAGGGAACGTTTTCCTTGTGCACTTTCATGTACGTCGACGCGCTGGCCCGGGCCGGGCGGACCGATCAGGCCAGACTCGTCTTGGAGAAGATGATGACGTACGCCAACCACCTGGGTCTCTACTCCGAGGAGATCGCTCTCACCGGGCGGCAGCTGGGCAACTTCCCCCAGGCCTTCACCCACTTGGCGCTCATCGATGCGGCCATCACCCTCGACGAAACATTGAACCGGATCCAGCACGGTGGTGTTTAATCCGAGGCCCCGCCTGAGGACGGATATTGCCCGCCGGTTCCGCCGGCAGGAGCGGGAGCCAGCAGGACGACGAGGTCGTCCGCTTCGGGGATGACGGTCTGCGTCGCGTCGCTGGGTTCCAGCCGCCCGTCGCCGCGGACCAGGAACAGCTGCTCGTACCCTGGTGGGAGGGGTTGGGAGGCGGGTTGGACTTCGAACCGTGCGCCCTGTTCGTAGCGGGCCGCCAGGACATGCCGGACGAGTGAACTGCCGAACAGGATTGCGCCTCCGGTGTAGGGGGCGACGACACCGTGGCTCTCGTCGGGCGGCCCCACCCGGTAGACGGGCCCTTCGACGTTGTCCTGGACAAGTACCGAGGCGAGCGCGTTGAAGTCATCGTCGTCGGTGAGCAGGAAAACCGCGTTGACCCCTTCGAGCCGCGCCCTCGGGTTGGTGGCCGTCGCCAGCAGGTCTCCTCGGGCGAGTTTGATGCCGGCGTCCTTGATGCGTTCGCGCTCTTCACTCTGCCCCGCCCACATCTGAACGTCGAGTCCCGCCGACCGCAATGCTGTGCCCAGTGCGACCGCCCACGGCGCACCCCCCACCAGCAAAGGCATCGTGCGATTGGGCCGAGCGACGCCGAGCAGGCGAGCGACGGGACCGGCGGTCAGGGCGTAGAGCACGACGGTCGAAACGATCACCAGGAAGGTGACGGGCAGGACCTTGGATGCTCCGGGGAGACCCAGTTGGACGAGGGGCGCGGCGAAGGCAGCCGCGGTCGAGGCGGCTACGATGCCACGCGGCGCCATCCATCCGGCGAACGCCCTTTCCCCCATGGTCATGTGTTTTCCCATGGTGGCGACGAAAGCCACGAGCGGCCGTACGACGAGTACAAGGACGGCCACGAGGAGGAGTGTCGGAAGGAGGACCGGTGTCAGCGAGTCGGGGGCGACGCTGGAGGAGATGGAGATGAACAGCAACCCGATGATGAGCTGGACCAATGTCTCGAAGAAGGGCCGGCGGGCGGGCATGTCGAAGCCGCGGATGTTGGCCGCGGCCATTCCGATGACAATGGCGGCGATGAGGCCGGTGTCGTCGCGCACGATGTCGCACGCTGCCGACACGGCAATGACTGTGGCGAGTTGAGCCAGAGTTCCGAGTGCTTCGCCGAGCCGGAGCACGCGCAGGGTGAGCCACAGAAGTCCGATTCCGACGGCTCCGCCGACGAGGCCGACGGCGAGGCTGATGATGAATTGGCCGATCTGATATCCACGGCCGATGTCGATCTGGTTCGTCGTGGCGATGGCGTGGAAGACGAGCGCACCGAGGATGGCTCCGATGGGGTCGGTCAGTGTCCCTTCCCAGATCAGCAGGCGCCTGACCTTGTCCGTCGGGCGTACGTACTGAAGCAGGGGTCCCACTACCGTGGGCCCGGACACGACGAGGATCATGCCCACCATGGAGGCCACCCTGAGCGACATTCCGAACAGGGCCGGGCCGATGGCGCAGACGGCCAGGAAGGTGAAGGCGACACCGAAGAGGAGCAGCCTGCCCACGATCGAGCGGGTGTCGCCCCTGAGGTTGCGTAGGTCGAGGCCGAGTCCGGCGTCGTAGAGGATCACCGCCACGGACAGGGAGACCAGCGCGGAGAACTCCTCACCGACCAGTTGGTCGGGATGGATGATGTCGGTGAGGGCTCCTGCTGCGAAGCCGACCGGCAGGAGGAGGATAAGCGCGGGAACCCGGAGTTTACCGGCGAGAATCTGGCAGGCGGTCGCCAGGGCCACGATCAGGGCGATGCCCAGGAGGATGTCGTCCTCGCTCACGGCGGCTTCCTTCCTCGCCCCGTGGGCGAGTTGCGGTCCTGTCGGGGCCGGTACTTCAGCAGGGCCGGATAGGGGGTGGCTTTTGTGCCCGGCGTTCGTCGGCCGTATGGCCGTACAGTTCCGCCACGGTGAGGGGGACGCCCCTTGGAGGCGGCATGGTTCGCGTGCCCCGCCCAGGGGATGACCCTCGACTGCCCCATGCGGTCAGCCGGACCGTGGCCCTACAGAGTCCGAACGCCACCGAAGCACCCACTGGTGGGAATCGGCGACCTGCTCGCTGCGCCTTTGGCCCAGTCGGCGGAACAGCGTCGCTCGCAAGGGGCAACACTCGCGGTCAGCTGAGCAACTCGACCAGGTGGTCGCCTATGCGGAGGGCGTCTCCATCGCAGTCGGGGACGGGCGCCGTCACCCCCCGACATGCCATCCGCAGTCCCGGCTCACCACGCCATCGGCTTCCGGCCCTGCAGAGAGGATCTTCCGCTCCCCGACAACCGGGTAACCCTTGACGACGATGGCACCCTCCGCCTTGCTCTCGACGAGGGACACCCCCGCAAGGCTGAAGCGGCTACGACACAAGCTCGGGACCGCGCAGTCGTGGGATATCCATGAGTACGTCGCGGCCGACGATTCCCTCTCCGGGGCCTCGACGGAGAGCGCGCGGGCATTGTGCGGGGCCACGTCGCTCACCGGCAGTTCGTCGCAGAGCTCGCCGTGGAAGAGTTCGTGACACAGGGCGTCGATGTGGCTGTGGACGTCCTAGGCACGTTCATCGCGAACCGATCTCTCACGAAATGCACTCCCCCGGCAGCTCCTACCTCGGGGTCGGAGATGGTCACCGATGGGCGCGGCGAGCGAAACAGTGAGATCGCAGCGGATTTCGGTGGACGCGGCCGTCACGCGCTCCGGCGTCAGGGTCCGTTGGGCACGCGGAGTGCGCCTTGTGGAGTTCCTCGTACGGTGCGCGAAAAAGGCGTCGTCGCTCATGGGCCCGGCCCTCGGTACCGCGCTGTCTTTGGTCATCAGTTGCCCCAGCATGTCAGGCCCCACCGCAGGACATGGCTTGCGCCGGGTTCCAGGACGGTGAGCGCAATACCGCTGCGAAAGGCATCCGCGGGGCAGGACATCGGTTCTATGGCGACGCTCCGTCGGCGCCGGTCGGGCTCTGCCAGCGTGTCCCCGGTGTATATCTGCACGTACTGGACGCCCTAGAGGAGACGCACATCGATGCCGTTTCTCCCCGACGGGTGGATCAACCGAACCACGCTGTGGCCGGCGGCGTCCCGGTCGAGGTCCGTGTGGGCGGTGTCCAGGCGTTCGTTGCCGATGGGCCGGGCAGTTCGGAAGTCATACGCCGTGCCCCCGACCGGTTCCTGCCCGATGGGAACTTGGTGTCTGCCGGTGAGGAGACGGGAGCGGGCCGGGACGGAGAGCAGTGCCGTGTCGACCACGTCGGTTCCCACGGTCAGATAGGGATGCTGGCCGGCGCCGTAGGGCGCGGCCGTCTCTCCCGCGTTGGTGGTCGTGATGGTGATTTCGAGGCCTTCCTCGCCGAGCCGGTACGTAGTAACAATTTCCAGGAGGTGGGGGTAGCCGGGCTGGGGAAACACGGTGATGCCCACCGAGATCGACGATGCATCCAGCCGCACGGCGGGTATCGCTGTCCCGCCTCTTGCAGGCTGGGAGAGTCAGTACCCCCCGAAGCCGCCTGTCCCGCTGGTACCGGTGCCCCCGATGTAACGGCTCGATGAGCTGCGGCCCGGCGGGGGCAAAGTGAAAGTGCGGTAGTCCTCGTAGAACAGTTCCCGCCACCAACTCTCGAAGCTCATGCTTTCCAGCTCGCGCTCCGTCTGACTGATCGCCGTACTGTCCCACCGCAGCTGGACCGGCTTCAGATCATTGAGTGCCTGGCGCAGACCCGGCAGGTCGACGGGCGGATTCATCGGCGTCGAAGTCGGTGCGATGCCGTCCCCGGCGGGAACGTCGTGCCGGAAGACGTACGCGGTCGGTCGGCCGTTCGTTGCCATCGACCAGCCCCAGACGGGCCGTTCGGCGAGCTCGGCCTTACGGAGGTGGGCCTGCCGTGCGCGTTCCCCTGCCTTGTCCTTCTCGATCCCCATCGCTTGCGCGATCTCTTGCCGGATCGGCTTGTAGGCCTCACCGGCCTCCCGCATGACACGCTCGTAGCGCCGCCGGGCCGTCTTCCAGTTGCGTAGGGCCAGGGGCGCGGCGAAGCGCCTCCACCGCGGGACGGACCTGGCGCGATGGTTGGCCGCAACCAGCTCGGCGCTGACGCCGTCCACGGCGGTGGCATAGGCGACGGCACCTTCGACCCAGCGACGGCAGGTCTGCGCCGTGCACGGTACGAGACAGCTGTCTCCGTCGGTGTCGACCAGAAGGGGGCGGCCCGTCGTGCTGAACCGAAACCCTCGGGGTGCGTCATGCGGCCGGGGGGTGCGAACCGGAAAGAAGCGGTCCGGGTGTGCCCGCCATCCACCGAGGAGCCATGGAGGCCGGTATTCCAGAACGTAAACCTTGCCGTCCTTGGGTTCGACCAGTTCGGCGGCTTCCTGCAAGGACAGCAACGCCCTACCCACCACAAGGTACGGCAGTTCTAAGCGACTCATCGGCTCTCCCCCGTGTGCCTAGACCCTCATAATGCTGTCCTACCCACCCGCCAGACAATGCCGCCGCTCGGTTGTCACGAGTGGCGGCAGGAGCAGATCGACTTCTGCGCGCCGAGAAAGCCGGCCGCGGTTGGCGATCACCGACCCAGCGGCCGCGTCGCCAAGGCCACCACCTGGGCACACCACCAAAGGGTCGGACCGAACATGTGCGGCCCAGCATCAGCGGGCCGGTGGTACTGCCCCCCACATGCTGGGCACCGGGCCTAACCCGTGCACGCCATATCGGCACGGGCTGGACCAACCCTAGCCGGCCCCGCCCGCGCTCCGACGCCCCTACGGATCAGGGGGAATCGCCCCGCCACACGTACCGGCCGCCGGCGTCCGGTTCGGCCGGCTCGTAGTCGGAGCGGCCCCCAGATGCTCAGAACCCGTCGCCCCATCCGAAGGTGACGTTGTACGCGCGCTGGAGGGCATGACGGCCATGATCCCCGTCGGCGTAGGCCCATGCGAGGGCTGCGGCGAACCAGAGCAGAAACACCCCGCTTACGACGCCCAGAGCGATCAGCTTGCCGTACGAGCTGAGGAGCACCAGGGCCACGGTCACGATGGCCGCGCCGAGATGCGCTCCCCGCGAGTCGCGTTTCGCGGCCTTGCGTGCCACTCTGCCTGAAGCTCGTTCTACGGCGAAGCGCTCCCCCGCGAACAGGTGTGGAGCACCGAATCCGCGGAGTTGAATGGCGGCCGCTGGTGCCACTCCTCGGGGCGGCCGGGCCGGCTTCACAGCCGCTGTCCGGGCCCGATGATCGGGAGTCCCACCTGTTCGGCGATCCAGTGCGCGTATGGCTCGTTCACCTGGTGGCCGTCGAAAATGGCGCTGCGGACGTGGACGAGGACCGTGTGGTCGTCAGCGGGCTCGTGGAGGTGACGCGTGTGAGTGTTGAGGAGGAGTGTCACCTCGGAGTGCTTGTGCTCGCCGCGAAAGCCGAGTTCGGGCGCGTCCGGCCAGCACAGCGTCTCCCAGTTGATCTCGCCCGTGTTCGGGCCGATCGCCGCGGTGAAGGCGTCCTCGATACTCCCGACCGGCAGGTCAAGCAGCGAACACTCCACCGGCAGCCGTCCGTCGTACGAGGTGGGCTCGGTTGGCAGACCGGGCCCTTGGACGCCGACAACCAGCACGGGGTACTCCTCCAGAGGCACCCCGTCGAACTCTCCGTGCTCCTCCTGCCCGCGGAACCACCCCTCGGGCAGCTCCTTCGCCATCCGCCGCACCTCGGCAATGCCCATGGCGTCGGGGCCGCCCAGCTCGGCCTTCTGAATCCAGTCCCGCAGCAGGTGTCCGCGGCGTCGGCGGAGCATGTCGGTGAACTCCCGCGCGAGGTCGCGGGCCTGGGCGATCTCCGGGCAGAGGGCAATGGACGGCCGGTGTCGAGGACGAGCTGCTCCAGCTCCTCCAGCAGGCCGGATGCAGCCGGCTGCGCTCCGAAGGCCTTCGGAGCGCACTCGGCCCGCATGCCGCATGACTGCCGCACGGGGCGCACCGTCCCGTGGCCGCCCGCGAGTCCAGGGCCGATGTCATCTAACTGACCCTCAAAAAGTAGCCCCGTCAGGTTGGATGGGAGCCATCGTCCGCCGCGGCGGGGTTCATGGGCCTGCTCTATAGTGGGCGATCGTCGATGATCATGGGTGGTGTCGGGGGTGGCTGTGGACGAGGCATTCGAGATACCGGCGGTGTGGCGCGTCGGCGACGTCATCGATGGACGGTACAAGGTCTCCCTGGTGCACGAGCGCGGCGGGATGGGGTTGGTCTACCGGGTCCGGCACCTCGCGTGGGGGATCGACCTGGCGGTGAAGTGCCCGCGGCCGGAGCTGTTCACCAGCGCGGTCGACCGCGAGCGGTTCGTCAACGAGGCCGAGACGTGGGTGTCCCTGGGGCTGCATCCGAACGTCTGCAGTTGCTACTACGTGCGCTCGATGGGCGGCATTCCCCGGGTGTTCGCCGAGTACGTCCCCGGCGGGAGCCTGCGTGAGTGGATCGACGACCGGCGGCTCTATCAAGGGGGGCGCCAGGAGGCATTGGCACGGATCATGGACGTGGCGATCCAGGTCGCCTGGGGGCTGGCGCATGCCCATGACCGGGGGCTGGTCCACCAGGATGTGAAGCCGGACAACGTCCTGCTCGATGGTTACGACCCGCAGGACCTCGCGGCCAAGGTCACCGACTTCGGGCTGGCGCGGGCGCGTGCGGCCGTGGGGACACTGTCCGGCGGCGACAGGCCGTCGGACGGGACCGTGATGGTGCCCACCGGCGGGATGACTCGTGCTTATGCCTCGCCCGAGCAGCTGGCCGGGCAAGCTCTGGGGCGGCGCAGCGACATCTACAGCTTCGCGGTGTCGGTCTTGGAAATGTTCACCGGCGGAGTCAACTGGATGATCGGCTCCGTTGCCGGTGAGGTGCTCACCGCCTATCGCACGGGCGGGCCGGAAGAGGACGGACTGCCGCAGGCCCCGGATGCTGTGGCCGACTTGCTCGAGCGGTGCTTGGAGGCGAACCCGGCCCGGCGACCCGGGACGATGGCCGAGGTCGCCGGCTCCTTGGCGGGCATTTATCGGGACGTTGTGGGACGCCCGTACCCCCGCGTGCAGCCGGCGGAGGCCGATCTGCGGGCGGACGAATGGAACAACCGCGCGCTGTCACTGGTCGACCTGGGCAGGCCCGCCCAGGCGCAGGAGGCGTTCACGGCAGCGCTGGCGGCGGATCCTCGGCACGTGCGGGCCACCTACAACGCCGGCATGTGGCGGTGGCGGCGCGGTGAGATCAGCGATGTGGGACTTCTGGCCGACATCGAATCGGTCCGCGCCGACACCGGGGACGCGTGGCAGGCACGACACGCCCTCGTCCAGGTGCAGCTGGAACGCGCCGACCTCGACGAGGCGCACGCGCTGGCCGAACGGCTCGTACGCGAGCAGCCGGCAGAGCCCGAGGTCCAGGATGTAGTACGCACCCTGCGCTCAGGGCACCTCACCCGGGCCGGCTGCGTCGACCGGCGCGACCTACCGTGGCTCTCTCAGCCGCCCGCCTTTCCGACTGCGCTACGACTCACTGCCGACCTGCGGTTCGCGTTCGTCGGGGGCCGTGACGGCATGCTGCGGCTGTGGGACGTCCAGAGCGGGAAGTGCGAGGTGGCCATCAAGGGGCACGAACACGCGATCCGCTACGTCGACGTGAGCGCGGATGGGCGTTTCGCCCTCTCCGGAGGCGCTGACGAGGTGGTGGGGTTCTGGGACCTGGCCGAGGGTCGCTGCCTGGGCCGCGCAGCCATCCCCCTCCCGGAGGGGCGGCCCAACCTGGGCGCGATCCGCCAGGTGCGCTTGAGTGGCGACGCCAGTCTGGCCCTGTGCGCAACCTCCTACGGGAAGATCTTTTCCTGGGAATTCCACTCCGGCAAAGGCCGAACCGCTCTCGAAGGCCCGGAGGAGCACGGGCGAACGCTCGTGGTGAGCGATGACGCGCGCTGGGCCCTGGCGTCCGGGGGCATGACCGAGCATGCCACGGTACGGCTGTGGGACCTGTCCGCCGGACGGCTTCGACATGTCCTGCGCGGCTCCGGATTCTCCGAACCGAAAGGCATCAGCCCGGACGGCGCGTCAGCCATCACAAGCGGCACCGATGGGAAGATCCATGTCTGGGACATCGACAGCGGCACATGCGTGCGCACGCTCAGCGGGCACTCCACGACAGCGTCGGCGGTGTCGCTGAGTACCGACGGCCGGCATGCGATCAGCGGCGGACGGGACAAGAGCATCCGCTTTTGGGAACTGGAGACCGGCCGCTGTCTGCGGACCTTCGAGGGTCTGAAGAGCGTGCCGCTCGCGGTCGCGCCGAGCCCGGACGGACGGCACGCGGTCTCCGTGGAAGCGGATGTCCGCCGCACCTGGGAACTGCCGGGAAGCCACTCCAGCGTGCTGCTGCCGAGCCGGCCGCGGGCGCACAGCGAGGTGAGCCGGCTGAGAGCCCAGGTGACGGATCTGGCAGCGGAGGCGGAGCAGGCACGCGCGTCCAACCGGTACGCGCACGCGCTCGATCTGCTCACGCGGGCAAGGAACATCCCCGGATTCGAAAGGGATCCCGAACTTCTTTCCGCATGGCGGGCCTTGGGCCTCTCAACCGTCCGTGCAGGCCTGCGGTCCGCTTGGCGAGTCAGGACCCTTCGCGCCCATGACCGCCATCTCAACTCGGTCGACGTGTCCGGGGACGGCCGGATTGCCGTGACCGCCGGCAGTGACCGGACGGCAAGACTGTGGGACCTGGAGAGCGGAGCGTGCATCCGCGTCCTCGACGGTCACTCCCACCACAATGTCGAGTCGGTGCGGCTGAGCGCCGACGGGCGGTACGTGCTGTCCGGATGCCAGGACGGCACCGTACGGCTGTGGCGCGCCGATGACGGCGAGTGCCTGCGGGTCCTGGACGGTCACCGCCACGGGGTTTTGTGGATGCGGTTCAGCCCCGACGGCCGCTCGGCCCTGGTCGGCGCGTCGGGGAACATGATCCGGTTCTGGGACCTCGAAAGCGGCAGGCTGCCGATGACTCTGGAGGCCGAGCGTGCACAGGCGGACACGGCCGGAGCCACCGCCGGCGATCGCCTCGTCGCCCACCGCGGCTACGCCGCCAATTCCGTACAGCTGTGGGATTTGGACAGCGGCGAAGGTGTGCTCACCTTGCGGGGGCACGCCGAGCAGCTGACATCAGTGTGCCTGAGCGCTGATCAACGAGCCGTGCTCTCCAGCGAGCGGACCATCCGACTGTGGGACACGGCGAGCGGACAGTGCGTGCGGGTATTCGACGAGCAGGCGGGCCGGGCGAACGCCGTCCAGCTCAGCGTGGACGGCCGTTTCGCGGTGTCCGGTCACAGCGACTCCCTCGTCCGCGTCTGGGATGTGGAAAGTGGACGCTGCATTCGCGTCCTCGAAGGTCACCGGACAAGTGTGTCCAGCGTCGCCTTGACGCCCGACGGCCGTTTCGCCCTCTCCGGCGAACAGGACGGCACCGTTCAGCTCTGGGAACTCGACTGGGAACTGGCCGCACGCGAACCGGCCGACTGGGACGACGCCGCGTCGTCGCACGTGGAGACCTTCCTCGCCTGGCACCCGACACCGTTGACCGACCGCGATGTGGACACCCTGCTCGGCCGTCTGCGCGACGCCGGCTACGGCTGGTTGCGTCCCGACGGCGTACGTGCCCAGCTACGCCGCCTGGCCACCGCCCCCGCGGCACCCTCCCGAAGGGAGGAACACGAGGCCCTGCGCACCGTCACCGCGAGCCCTGAACCGGAGCGGGCGAACACGAAGCTGAAGCCGGTCGGGCTGTACCGGCAGATGTACGAAGGGTGGCTGCAGCACCTGCCCTCCATCCATGAAGTCCGTACGGGGCACGTGCTCGAGGACCGGGCCCAGGTCATCGAATACATGAAGACCGAAAAGTTCGCAGCGATGGACTACATGTCGGCCATCCGCGACCTGCTCGACCAGAAGGAGTTCATCCTCGGTGGGCCGTCCTTGCATACCGACGGAGTGTGGGTCTGGCGAACCGACTCGATCCACTACTTCGAGAATCACCAGCTGGAGATTCCTGAGGAATTCCTCCGCCACGTACGTGAAAGCGACTATCGGCCGCGCACCGATCACGGCTTCGACGACCACGATCTCGACCCGTTCATGTAAGCCTGGTGCCGAGCCGTTCGGGTCATTCGGCACGCTGCGTACGTGGGGAAGGGCATGGGGAGGACATCTAGGTTGCCGTTGCAGCAGGTGGCGCGGGGGGAGTCGGAGCGGCTGCCGGCAACGGAGGAGCAACTGCGTCGCCACGTGGTCGGACAGGAGGAGGCAGTCCGGGCTGTGGCCGAGGCGGTGCGCACCGCGCGGTCGGGGCCGGGCGGTTTCGCGGCCCGCCGGTGACTTCGGAATCGCAGGGGCGTCGCCGGCCGGTGTCGCGCCCCGGGGCAACGGGTCCGTGCCCACCGGGCGGGAGGCGGCGTCCCCCGCCGGGCCCGGGCCTGCCGACCCTGCGCACCGGCCGGTCCTGGACGCCCTGCGCCAAGCCTTCCGTCCCGAACTCCTGGGCCGGATCAGCCGGATCGTCGTCTTCTCCCCGCTGTCCGAGGCTGATCTGCACCCCGTCCTCGATAAGATCCCGGACCGGGTCCATGCCCGGCTTGCCACCCGCGCCATCACCTTGACCCTCACCCCCGCCGGCCGCGCGCTGCTCCTGCGCCACGGCACCGACCGCCGCGCCGGCGCCCGCTTCCTCGATCAGGCCATCGCCCGCTTCCTCGTCCTGCCCCTGGCCCGCGCCCTCCTCACCGGCGACATTCGCGACGGCTCGGCGGTCCGGGCCGACGCCGCAGGTGAGGCGCTGTCCATGACCATGGAGAACTCCTGATGACACCACCGCCCGCCACCGTCAAACTCACGCTCGTCAAAGGGCGGCTGGACCCGGCCGAGTACGTCTACGACGACCGCACCACCTGCGTCCTCGGCCGCTCCTCGGACTGCTCCCCTCAGCTGCCGAACGACGAGCACCACCGCACCGTCTCCCGCCATCACTGCCTCATCGACATCAATCCGCCCGACATCCGCATCCGCGACTTCGGCAGCCTCAACGGAACCTATGTCAACGGCGAGAAGATCGGCCAGCGCCGCCAGGGCCTCACTCCCGCCGAGGCCGCAGGCGATTCGTACCCCGAGCACGATCTGTCCGACGGCGACGAGATCCGAGTCGGCGAGACCGTGCTGCGAGTCGGCGTCACGCGGCAGCAGCCCACCCGTGTCCTCGACGCCTGCGCCACATGCGGCCGCGAGGTGGCCGACCCCGGCCGCGACGGCGAGGTGTTGTGCGCCGTCTGCCAGTCGGAGCCCGCCGCCGTACTGAAGCTGCTGCTGGACCAGGCGAAGGGCGGGCACGTCGATCTCAAGGCCATCCACGGCTACACGGTGCTGCGCGAGCTCGGCCGCGGCGGCATGGGCGCGGTCTATCTGGCGCGACACGAGTCCACCGGAGCAGAGGTGGCGCTCAAGGTGATGCTGCCCAAGGTCGCTGCGAACGCCACGGCACGGGCCCGCTTCTTGCGCGAGGTGGGGCTGACCCGGGCGCTGCGGCATCCGCATGTGGTGGCACTGCACGACGCGGGCTTCGCCAGCGGTACTTTCTATCTGACCACCGAGTACTGCACCGGCGGCAGCCTCGACCGCCTGTTGGCCGAACGGGGCGGACGCCTCCCTGCCGACGAGGCCGTCCCCCTGGTCCTGCAGGCCCTGCGCGGACTGGAGCACGCGCATGACCGGGGCATTATCCACCGTGACCTCACCCCGTCCAACATCCTTCTGGACGGCACCAGGACGGCGAAGATCGCGGACTTCGGCATCGGCAAGGCTTTCGACCAGGCAGGCCTCAGCGGCCTCACGCGCACCGGTGCCACGGCGGGCAAGCCGATGTTCATGCCACGCCAGCAGGTCATCAACTTCCGCAAGGCACCGCCCGCGGTGGACGTCTGGGCTGTCGCCGCCTGCCTGTACCAGACGCTCACCGGAAGAACACCCCGCGAGTTCCCTCCCGCGAAGGACCCCTGGCAGGTGGTCCTGCAGGAGCCGGCCATCCCGATCCGCCGCCGCGAGCCCGGCATCCCGGCGCCCCTCGCCGACGTCATCGATCAGGCGCTGCGTGAACGCCCGGAGATAGGTTTCCGGAGCGCGGCCGACTTCCGGATGGCATTGGAGCAGGCCTCGTGATCCTCACAGCGCGGTTAGAGAACTGATGCCCGATTCTTCGTTTCGCGCGGGATGAACGGGCAGGTCACGGCGGCATCGGTCGACGATGGCCGAGGCGTGTGAACAAGCCTGGCTCGGCCTCGGCCAGGATCCCGCGGTCGGCCAGTCGCTGGAGCTTGAGGCGGACGTCGTCGTGCCCCGACTGCTACCACCCCGTCTACGAGGCACCCGCCATGAGCTGGACGCCTACGAGTGGGCTTGCTGAGGCTCCTTGGCCTCCTGGGCTCTGGACCACCGCGCCGATCCGGCCGGCGCGCAGGTAACGGCCAACGCCCGGCGTTCTCAGTGGTTGAACGGGTACCGGGACAGCCTCGGCTTCCTTTGCCTGGTCCTGCGCCGAACATCGGATTGGCCGCCCGAGGCAGCCGGCACACCCCTTCGCCCAGCGCGGTTCGGGTGAGCCGAAGCCGATGTCTGTCAGGCCCCGTTCGGCGGTGATGCGGTTACCCTTCCGCTGGACAAGTAGATCTTGGGACCTCGAACGAGTGCCTTTTCCATGCCCGCCCGGCGCGGCTTGACCGCACGTGCCGAATGACGCGTTTCCGTGCACGAGAACGTCCCCCGCCACGGGGCGGATGCCGCGGACGTGGACCATTCCCGGCACTGAGTCGGCTCGTCATGCCGGGAGGCCTGTCATGGCCGACGCCAAATCGCGACGGCCGGAAAGTGAGTACACACAATGCAACCGACGTTCATACTGGTGCACGGAGCCTTCGCGAATTCCTTCTCCTTCGCCCCCCTGCAGGCCGAACTGGGCCTCCTCGGACACCGTTCGGTCGCCGTCGACCTGCCCGGTCATGGCTTCCAGGCGACCTTCACCCTCGCCTACCAGTCACCGCAGAACCCCGACGGGCTCGCCACCACGCCCGGCTCGATCAAGGGCGTCACGCTCGCCGACAACGTGGCACACCTGGTCGAGATCCTCGAACGGGCCAAGCGGAACGGCCCCGTGATCCTCGTCGCCCACAGCCGTGGCGGTATCACGGCCACCGCCGCGGCCAACGCCCGTCCGGACCTGATCGACCGCATCGTCTACATCTCCGCCTGGTGCCCGGTCCGTCTCGACGTCGGCGACTACTACGCCGAGCCGGAAATGGCCGGGGTCGATCCTACCGCCTTCGCCTCGGCGCTGGCCGGAAATCCTGCCGACCTCGGCCTTCTCCGCGTCAACTTCCGCACCGCGAGCCCGGACGCACTCGCCGCTTTCAAGGCAGCGTTCTTCGCGGACGGCACCGACGAACAGTTCCTGACCTTCCTGAACACCTTCCAGCCCGACGAGAACCTGGACGCCGGCGGCCCCGCCGACCGCGCACAAGCCCATACCTGGGGCAACGTCCCCAAGACCTACATCCGCCTGGCCGACGACGCCAGCCTGCCTCTCGCTCTGCAGGACCGGCTGATCCGCGAGGGCAACGAGCTGACACCCGACAACCCGTACGATGTCCGCACCCTGGAGGGAAGCCACCTCAAGTGGCTGGTCGACCCCGCGCCTGCGGCCCGCGCCTTGGGCGAACTCGCCACGCTTTCGGCGCCGACCCCTGCCTGATCCCCGCTACGCCCTTGGCCCTCTGCTCCCGAACCGCTCCTCCGCGCTTCGGGGGCCCAAAGGCCGACGGCAGGCCGGCAACACCGGCGTAGGCCATGACCTGCGGCACGAGATGGGCCGCGACCGTGATGCCGGCCAACACGTCCCCCGGAGCCAGGCAGCCCTGTAGCCGTGGAAGGCAGGTGGGAACGCCACGGTCCATCCGTGCTTCGGCATGGCACCGCCGGAACTCCTGCGGACGTGTGCCGCACCATCGTGACGTGCGGAGGGCCGGGCGGAGGTGAAGCGCGCGAACGGGCACCGCTACGGGCCGCCCTCGTGCAAGCGGAAGCCGGTCACCAGATCGGGTCTGATCCGGATCGCTCCCGATGTGCTGCCCGCTGCCCAGGGCTCCAGGAGGTGCACGTACCGCTCGATCTCGTCCGGGTCGGTGACAGCGGTGGCGTAGCCGGTGGCGACCACGCTCCAGCCCAGGTGTTCACCCGGATCGATGTCATCGGCCTCGTAGGCGACGACCACGGCTGCGCCTTGCTGGGCCGTGAGCAGAGCCGCCAGCGTCGATCCGTCCTGGACGCGGATGATGATGTCGCCGCGATCGAGAACGTGGTTGACCGGGCGCACGGCGGGCAGTGCGTGCCGGGTGAAAACGATCCGGCCCAGTTCGGCGGTGCCGAGCAGCTGCAGCGCTTCGTCGGCGCTGAGCTCCTCCATCTGCCGTCCTGGCAGATCGAGGGCAGGCGAACCGGCGGTCGCACCGGCCGAGTGGGTTTTCATCGTGGGCGTCCTTCATCGAGCGAGCAAACCGCTGTCCGGACGGACGGCATGGTGAGGGAGGCGAACACCTCCGATCTCCGTGCCATGTCCGTTCCCGTACGTCGCACGCCTGTCAGTCGCTCAGGGGCAAAGGCCGTGAACGGGCCGTCCACTGCCAGGATCTCCGCCTGCGCCGATCGCGGACATGGGCCGATCGGCCCCAGGGCGGGACCACAGGGCCCATGCCCGGGGCCGGCGGAATCGCCAAGACTGAAGACGGACTCGAACAGGAGGCCGTCCATGAGCACCTCTTCGCCCACCCGCATCTCCGAGGCGCTGCCCGCCGACTGCCGCTCCCGGCTGATGGAGCTGGCCCGAGAGGTCGACTTCGACAAGGGGACCCGGCTCTTCCGTGAGGGTGGCCACGCCGACCGGTTCTGGATCGTCCGGTCCGGCACCGTGACCTTGGACGTCCATGTGCCCGGGCGGCGCGCCGCCGTGATCGAGAGTCTGGGCACCGGCCAGCTGGTCGGCTGCTCGTGGCTCTTCAAACCGTATTCCTGGCGTCTGGGCGCCGAGGCGATGACACCCGTTCGCACGTACGAGTTCGAGGCGGAGCGTGTACGGATCCTCATGGACGCCGACGCCGCCTTCGGTTCTGCCGTCGGCCACTGGGTGGGGCAGGTCCTCGCCAACCGGCTGCAGGCCGCCCGGGTGCGCCTTCTCGATCTGTACGCGCCCTACGGCAGCGGCAGCTTCCTCTGATCGCCCGTACGCCCAAGGAGCTGGTCATGCCCGTATCCCGCTACACCGTCAGTGACGTCATGACGCACACAGCCGTCGCCATCGGCCGAGAGGCGTCCTACAAGGAGATCGTCGAGCTGATGCACGAGTGGAAGGTCAGCGCGGTCCCCGTCCTGGAAGGCGAGGGGCGCGTCGTCGGCGTGGTCTCCGAGGCGGATCTGCTGCCCAAGGAAGAGTTTCGGGGTACTGACCCCACCCTGCCCGAGCAACTGGAAGAGGCCTCGAAGGCCGGCGCGGTGCTGGCCGAGGAGCTCATGTCGAGCCCGGCGATCACCGTGCACCCCGACGCGCCCGTCGCCGAAGCCGCGCGGGTCATGGCACGCAAGCACGTCAAGCGCCTGCCCGTGGTGAACGCGCTCGGGATGCTGGAGGGTGTGGTCAGCCGCAGCGACCTCCTGAAGGTGTTCCTGCGGCCCGACGAGGAGCTCGAGGAGGAGATCCGCCAGAGCGTGCTCACCGAGCTGATCCCCGGTGTGACCTTGGACTTCGCTGTACAGGACGGCGTCGTCACTCTGCGAGGACCCCTGCGGGACCGCGCCCTGGTCCCGCTGCTCGCACGGGCGATCCGCGCGGTCGAGGGTGTCGTGGACGTCCGGATGGAGCTGGACGGCGCCCTCGCCGCATAGAGCCTTCTCACCGCCACGGGTGCTTCGCACGCCTTCCTGAGACAATTCGGATGGAAACATGTCGTACAGGCCGAGCCAAGGGCGATCATGTCCGACGATCTGAATGCCGCCGCCGGAGCGCCGATCAAGGTGTTCCTCCTCGACGACCACGAGGTGGTTCGGCGCGGACTGCGAGACCTCCTGGACGCCGAGCCGGACATCGCCGTCGTGGGCGAGGCGGGTACGGCCGAGCAGGCATTGGCCCGCGGGCCGGCGCTGCGCCCGGACGTGGCCGTGCTCGACGTACGGCTGCCCGACGGCGACGGCATCACCGTCTGCCGCGAGCTGCGCTCCCGAATGCCCGGCCTGGCCTGTTTGATGCTGACGTCCTTCGATGACGAGGACGCACTGCTGGACGCGATCATGGCGGGTGCCGCCGGGTACGTGCTGAAGCAGATCAAGGGCTCCGATCTCGTCTCGGCCGTACGCACGGTCGCCACCGGCCAGTCCATGCTGGACCCCGCGACCACCGCCCGCCTGATGCGCTCCCTGCGCGACCCGGAATCGGCAAAGGCACCGGAGGACGCCCGCCTGGCAGCTCTTTCCGAACGGGAGCGGGCCGTCCTGGAGCTCATCGGCGAGGGCCTCACCAATCGGCAGATCGCCAAACAGCTCTACCTGTCGGAGAAGACGGTCAAGAACCACATCTCACGGCTGCTGGGCAAGCTCGGCGTAGAACGGCGGGTCCAGGCAGCTGTGATCGCCGCCCAGGTCCACGAGCACGAGGCCGGAACGGCGAAACCGTAGGAACGTCCGGTGACGGTCATCGCGTCGGTGGGACCAGAGGTACCTGCCACTCCAGGCGAGTACCCCGCTCCCCATCGCGCCGCGCCGCGGCCTCCATCCGACCATCGAGCCTTTCGGCACGCTCTGCCAGATTCCGCAGTCCGCTGCGCCGACCGCCTGCGGACAGGCCCACGCCGTTGTCGGTCACGGTGACCGTCAGGTTCCCGTCGGCCGCAACGATCGAGACATCCGCCCGTGTGGCCTCGGCATGGCGGGCGACGTTGCTGAGCGCCTCCCCCACCACGGCGAGAGCCTCGTCCGCGACGACCGACGGTACGTCCGTGTCGATCAGCCCCTCCACCCGCAGGGCCGGGGCGAAGCCGATGGCTGCCGAGGCCTCATCCAGGGCGTGGGCCAGGCGGGAGCGCATCTTGGACGCCTCACCTGGGGCCTCGTGTTCGCGTAGTCCGAAGATGGTCGATCGGATGATCTTGATGGTGGCGTCGAGGTCGTCCACGGCGCGGGCGAGGCGTTCGGACGCCTGGGGGTGGTCGACGAAGCGCTGGGCGCTCTGGAGGGTCATGCCTGTGGCGAAGAGGCGCTGGATGGCCAGGTCGTGCAGGTCACGGGCGATGCGGTCATGGTCCTCCAGCAGACTCATCTGCTCGGCGTCATGGCGCCGGTCGGCAAGCTCCAGTGCGAGGGCGGCCTGGCCCGCGAACCCCGGAAGCGCAGCGACCTCCGTAGTGGCGAACACGGGGCGACCGTGCAGCCGGGCGAGCATCAGGACGCCTCTGAGCTTTTCCTTGGTGCCAACGGTGACGGCCACGGCCGGGCCGAACCCCTTCCACCGCTCGGGTTGCACGGTGACGCGCTCGTCGGTCGCCATATCTGGGACTGTGATGAGGCCGTTGCGGGCCAGCGCGGCCTCGGCGAGAGTGCCCTGCGTACTGGGCAGGACGATCCCGCGGTGCGCCTCTGCTCCCTCTCCCAGGGCGAGGGAGCCTCGCAGTTCACCGCCGGAGCCGAGCAGGTAGAAGACGCCCATGTCCGCGCCGGCGATGTCCTTGGCCCGCTCCAGCATGCCCTCGAGGACCTCGTCCTCGGGTGCTCCGGAGAGCAGGGCGCTGGTGATCTCGGCGCTGGCCTCCAGCCAGCGCTCGCGCAGCCGGACCTCCTCGAAGAGCCGGGCGTTTTCGATGGCGATGCCGGCCGCGACGGCGAGGGTGGACAGGACCGCTTCGTCCTCCGCGTCGAACTCGGCGCCGCCGCGCTTCTCGGTCAGATAGAGGTTGCCGAAGACCTCCTCGCGAATGCGGATCGGGACACCGAGGAAAGAGTGCATCGGCGGGTGGTGGTCGGGGAACCCGTACGAGGCCGGATGTTCGGACAGCTCCGACAGTCGCAACGGTTCGGGATGGCGGATCAGCTCGCCGAGGATCCCGTGGCCGGACGGCAGGTCTCCGATCTGTGCGCGGAGGTCATCGCTGATGCCGACGGGAAGGAACTCGGCCAGCTTCTTGTCGTTCCCGATGACTCCGAGGGCCCCGTATTCGGCGTCCACGAGCACCACGGCGGCCTCGACGATGCCGTGCAGCACCTGCGGCAGATCGAGTTCCCGGCCCACGGACATGACGGCCTCGAGCAGACCGTTCAGCCGGTCGCGGGTGCCCCTGACCTCGTCGATCCGCACCTGCAGCTCATCCAGCAGTTCGTCGAGCCGCAATCGAGGAACACCGCTCCCGGTGGGCTGTTCCCCTGTGCTCATGCCCACCTCCGGCCGGAAGCGATGGCGAGATGGCCATCATTTCCACGGTATCTCCGGCCGGGGGGCCCGGCCTTCCCACTCAGCAGGAGGCGACTGCCCCGCTCGGCCTCTCCTCGTGCCGCGGCGTGCCGGGTTCGTCGTGCAGGTGCCGGACGTGGGCGTCCGGGCCGGGGAAGAACACGGTGGTACGACCGGTGTCGGACCAGCGCACGTCGTACGGCGGGGTGCCGTCCTCGTGGTGCAGGGCAACGACTTCTCCGTCCCGGCCCGGAGCTCCGACGGTGGGGCCGCCCACGACGATCTGGTCGCCCAGCTCGGCGTAAATCCCGTGCCCGTAGGCAGGCGAGTACGCGTTCATGATCAAGCCTTTCTGTGGAATGCGCCCCGCAGAAGCCGGGCGGCGATGAATGCCGCGAGCCCTGCCGCGGTGGCGAGGCCCGTGCCGGCCCAGCCCACCGGCTGGGTGTCCAGCAGCGACTGCAGTGCGGGAACGTGCAGGGCAGCCATCGCAAGGAGGGCGGAGGCCGCCACGGAGGCGGGGAGGAAGAGGTTCCGGGTGGTGACCAGCCGAGCCCGTAGACCCAGGGCCACGCCCAACTGGGCCCCGAGCAGAGACAGGAAGAGCACGCTCTGCCAGGGCAGGCCCATGGCGCGCGCGCCGATGCCGGCGAGCAGGCTGAAAGCTGACACGGCGATGGCAAGGACGAGGAGGCGTTGCCACACGCCTGCGGCCAGGATGTGCTGTCCGGGCGGCCGGGGAGGGCGCTGCATGGCCTCCGGCGAGGCCGGTTCGGCACCCATGGCTACGCCGGTCAGGCCGTGGGTGAGGAGGTTGATCCACAGGATCTGCCCCGCCCGCAGAGGCAGGGCCAGGCCGAGTAGGGGGCCTGCCAGCATGACTAGGATCTCGGCGGTTCCGCCGGCCATGGCATAGACGAGGAAGCGCCGAATGTTGTCGTAGACGCGACGGCCTTCTTCGACGGCCGTGACCACGGTGGAGAGCTCGTCGTCCGTGAGGACGAGATCGGCGGCCTGGCGGGCCACCTCGGTGCCGCGGGCGCCCATGGCGACGCCGATGTCGGCCTCGCGGAGGGCGGGGCCGTCATTGACGCCGTCCCCGGTCATGGCGGTCACGGCGCCGCGGTCACGCCAGGCGTGGATGATGTCCAACTTCTGCTGTGGATCCGTCCGGGCGAAGACGCGCACCCGGGTCAGGTCGGTGTCCGGTGCCGCGGCCAGATCGGATCCGGTGACGACCGCATCGGCCGGACCGTCCTCGACGAGTCCGATGCGTACGGCGATGGCGTGGGCCGTCGCCGGGTGATCGCCGGTGATCATGACCGGGGTGATGCCGGCGGTGCGGCAGGCCGCCAATGTGATGGCGGCGGTCGCTTTCGGCGGATCGCTGATGGCGATCAGGCCGAGAAGGCGTAGCCCGTGTTCAGCCTCGGCGGCCGGCGGGTGCCACGAGAGCAGTTCGGTGCCTGCCACCGCCAGGACCCTGAATCCGTGCGCGGCCAGCTCGGCGGCCTGCCCATGGGCCTGGTCAAGGATCTCGGGCGGCTCGGCGAGCACCATGGGAGCCAGGACCGTCTCCGGCGCTCCCTTGAGGCAGACCAGGACGTTGCCGTCGGGCAGGTGGTGGAGGGTGGTCATCCGTTTACGCAGGCTGTCGAAGGGGGCTTCTCCGATCCGGGGGCAGTCCCGGTGCAACTCGGCGGGGTCGGGGCAGTCTGCCTTGGCAGCGGCTGCCAGCAGTGCGGCCTCCATGGGATCACCCACGGCCGTCCAGGCGTCGGAGCTGCTCTGGGGCGGTTTCAGGCTCGCGTCGTTGCACAGGGCTGCCGTGGTGAGCAGCTCCTGCAGCGGGCGGAGCTGCTCGGGCGTCAAGGAGCGTCCGGTCCGGGTCAGGTCTCCGTGGGGTTCGTAGCCGCTGCCGGACACGTCCGCGGCTCCTGACGGCGTCCACACGCGCTGAACGACCATACGGCCCTCGGTGAGGGTGCCGGTCTTGTCCGTGGCCAGCACGCTCACCGAGCCCAGGGTCTCGACGGCCGGCAGGCGTCGGACCAGGGCGCCCCGGGCCGCCATGCGGCGAGCCCCGAGAGCGAGGGCGAGGGTGACCACGGCGGGCAGGGACTCGGGTACCGCGGCGACGGCCAGGCTGATGGCGGTGACGGCCATCGTGCTCACGCCGAGGCCGCGTACGAGGCCCAGGGCGAAGAACAGCACGCACAGGCCGAGAGTGACGGCGGCCAGAATGCGGCCTAGGGACGCGAGGCGGCGCTGGAGCGGGGTCGGCCCGTGTTCCCCGTCTAGGAGCGCAGCGATGCGGCCGAGGGCACTGGCGGATCCTGTGGCCGTGGCGGTCGCGACACCCCGGCCACGCACCACGACGGTGCCGGCGCTGACGGTGTCACCCGTGGTCTTGGCGACGGGTTCCGATTCGCCGGTGAGCATCGACTCGTCCATCAGGAGAGCGGATGCCTCGGTGAGATCGGCGTCCGCGGCAACGATGTCCCCCTCGCCCAGCAGCAGGCTGTCACCCGGCACCACGAGCGCTGCCGACAGTTCGTAGGCGGCGCCGTCACGCAGTACCCGGGCGCGCGGGGCCGAAAGAGCGGAGAGCGCTGCGACCGCGTGGTCCGCCCGTACCTCCTGGGTGACGCCCACGGTCGTGTTGAAGACGACCACCAGGCCGATGACGACAGCGTCCGGGTGATCGCCGATCGCGATGGTCAGCAGTGCGGCACCGAGCAGCACCATGATCAACGGATCACGCAGCTGCGCCAGCACTCGACGGTGGAGGGGCGTGGGCCGTGGCGGTTCCACCTCGTTGCGGCCGTACTGGACCAGTCGGTGTTCGGCCTCGGCCTGTGTCAGCCCTGTCGGGGCCGGGGAGCCGACGGGCGGCGTGTCGATCGCGCGGCTGGTCATGGCGCGCTCATCCGGTGGGGACCGTGATCACGGGGCAGTGCGCGCGGTGCAGGAGACCGTGGACGACGGATCCGATCCGCATGCCGGTGTATCCGCCGCGGCCGCGGCGGCCCACGACGACGGCCAGGGCGTGCTCGGCGGCCCGGGCCAGTTCCTCGACGGGGTGGCCGGTGATGACCTCGTGGGTGACGTGCACGTCCGGGTACTTCTCGGACAGGCCTGCGGTGGCCTCGAAGAGCAGAGTGCGCTGGGCCCGCAGCGCCACCTCCTCGTCGTCGAGCATGATCAGCGGCGGCTGCCACACACAGACGACCCGCAGTGCCGCACCCCGAAGGTCGGCCTCGTCGAAGGCGAGGGCCAGCGCCGCAGTGGCGGACGCGCTGCCATCGGTGCCCGCGACGACGTACGGCGGCTGCTGGCTGATGTGCTCGGCGTCGCCCACCACGACGACCGGGCAATGGGCCTGGGCGGTGATGGGGACCACGATCGAGCCGGCGCTGAAGAACTCGGCGGTGCGGCTCAGGTGCCGGGAGCCGAGGACGATCATGCGGGCTTCTCGTGCCGCGCCGCCCAGGACGGGGGCGGGGAAGCCGCCGAGCAGATCGCCGGTGACGGCCACCTCGGGGTGGCGGTCACGCACCCAGATGCACGCTTGTTCGAGCTTGTCGGAACCGGCCTGCCGCTGGGCGGTCCGACCGGGGGTGTCATCGACGTGATGGGTGTCGTGTCGGGGCGGTACAGCGAGCACCAGGCGCAGCGGGAGCCGGCGCCGTTGTGCCTCGTCGGCGGCCCAGGCCAGGGCAAGGTGCCAGTCCCTGGCCGGGTCGATGCCCACGACGATGTCATGGGTTCCTGCGGGGTGGATGGTCATGACCGGCTCCCGAAGTCACTGCCGGCCCGGGGAATGAGGAGGACGGGGCAGTGGGCGTGATGCAGCAGGCTGTGCGTGGCCTTGCCCAGGTTGGGGGCCAGTCCGAGGGGCCCTGGGACCCGGCGGCCGCCCATGACGAGCAGGTCTGCGTGACGGGACGCCTCGACCAGGACACCGGCCACGGAGATGCTCTTCTCCGCATCGGCCTGCACCTCCAGGTCGGGGAACTCACCGCGGACCACGTCCGTGACGGCCCGCAAGCTCTCTGCGTGGCCGCCGGCGATCTCGTCGACGCCGTCGAGCATGCTGACCACCTCGCCGACGGACTGGAGCACGTTCCACACGTGCAACAGCCGCAGGGAGGCCTTGTGCAGCTCGGCTTCCCGGGCGGCGTACCGGGCGATCAGGAGGTCGTGTTCGTCGCGGATCGCCGCGAGGACCGTGCCGGTCTCCTCGGTCCCGTCGATGCCTCGGACGACGATGAGGGGGGTCATGGCGATGGCCGCGGTGCCCAGTCCGACCGAGCCGAGCATGAGGGAGTTGAATCCGCCCAGACCGCGGTTGCCCACCACGACCGTGCCGTGGAGTCCGCCGGCCCGGTGGAGGCTGTCGACAGCGCTCGCGCGGCTGAACTCGGTGGTCACGTTCAGCCCGGGGTACTCGGACGACACGGCCTTCGCCGTGTGGTCCAGGAGGGCCCGACCGTTGGCGCGGACCCTTTCGATGGTCTCCGCCGACAGGTACAAGGCCCGGCCGTCGGTGTCGGCGCCATAGACGATGTGCAGGGGTCGGTCACGGCGTACAGCCTCCTTGGCTGCCCAGAGGGCAGCGACGCGCGCCGACTCCGAGCCGTCCACGCCGACGGTGACCGAGCTGGTGTCCGGGGTGCGGAATGTGCTTTCCACGATTCCTCCCAACCGAGAAGCCGATGAGGGACACCACTCACACTGGCAGCGTCCCTGCTTCGGCAAGAGGGGCCGCCCGGGGCAGCCGACGGGACCAAAGGGCCCCATCGTCGTCGACCGGACACCTCGGGCCCTTGCGGGCCCCGGACGGGACCGTTCGGCCCTCGATCTCGAGCAGTCGTCGGCGGATGGTGAGGGTGAACCGCACACCGGACATCAGCCTCGCGTGACACGGCGGAGCAGGAGGGTCTCATGAAGCATCTCAAGGTGGCGGACCTGATGATCGACGAGGTCGTCTCCGTGGCCCCGGGTACCGGCTTCAAGGACGTAGCGAAGCTCCTCGCCCAGTACGACATCTCCGGAGTCCCCGTCCTGGACGACGAGGACCGCGTGGTGGGCGTCGTCTCGCAGACGGACCTGCTGGCCCACACGTTGCCGGGGCCCCAACCCCCCGAACAGAACACGCCAGTGCCCGGGCCGCCCACCGCGGGCGACGTCATGTCCGCGCCCGCGGTCACCATCCACGCCGAAGAGACAGTGGCTGACGCCGCCCGGCTGATGACCCGCCGCAGCATCGAACGCCTCCCCGTCGTGGACGTGGAGGACCGGCTCGTCGGCATCGTCACCCGCCGGGACCTGCTCCGCATGTTCCTGCGCCCGGACTCCGAGATACGCCGACGCGTCACCGACGAGGTCCTCACGGAGGTACTCCGTGTGCCGGCCGGTGACGTCGACGTCCACGTGGTGGACGGCATCGTCACCCTGGAGGGCCATGTCGAGCGCCGGAGTCAGCTCGCCGCTCTTCTCAGCCTCGTGGAACGGCTCGACGGGGTCGTCGCCGTGGCATCGCGCGTCACCGCCGGCACCGACGACACGGCCACCCACGCGGACCACGCCCGGCACGCAATGCCGTGGTGATGAGCGCCGGACCGGACGACGGGAATCGCAGCCATGAAGAACCACGTGACCGTCGGAGTCGACGGCTCCGCGGAGAGCCGGGCAGCAGCACACCGGGCCGCGCAGGAGGCTGTCCTGCGGCAGGTTCCGCTGCGCCTCGTGCACGCCGTCGACCGGCCCCTGGACCCAGTGTTCCCCGGCCTGGGTCGCCAGGATGTCGACCGCTGGGCGGACCGGCCGGCATTCGGCGCCCGCCTCGGCCCCATCACCCACGCGGTGATGCACCACGCCACCTCACCGGTCGCCGTCGTGGCGCACGACTGAGGCCGCACAGACAGGAACAGTCCCGTGACCGCAACACACTTCGACCCCGACACCGTCATGCGGCTCGTCGGCGACGCCGTCACCGCCCCCTCCATGCACAACGCCCAGCCGTGGAAGTTTGTGTTCCACGTCGGCAGTGGTGCCCTCGCCCTGTACGGCGATCCGGACCGGGCCATGCCCCGAACCGACCCGGATCACCGTAGTCTCCACCTCGGCTGTGCTGCGGCACTGTTCAACCTGCGCGTGTCCGCAGCCTCGATCGGCCTCCCGGTCCGCGTACGGCTCTTGCCCGACGACGCCGAACCGTGGCTGCTCGCGACGGTGACCATCGACGAAGCTGCGGGCACGGACCGCGAGCTGGCCTCCCTGCACGACGCCGTCCGGCGTCGGCACACCAGCCGGTACCCCTTCAGCGAGGAGCCAGTGCCGACCCCACTGCTGGACGGGCTGTGGGCCGCGGCCCACTTGGAGGGCTGCCGACTCACCGTCCCGGACACCTGGCACATCGACACCGTACTCGGGCTGGTACGGGACGCGGAACACCGCGAGGAGATCGATCCGCTCGCCCGGGCGGAGACCAAGGCCTGGACCTCCCACGCTCAGAGCGCTACAGGCACACGGCGCGACGGCATCCCCGCCGCCGCATTCGGACCCAAGGCTTCCGGCGGCCCCACCCCCGTGCGCGACTTCGGTTGGGCCAACCCCATACCGGATCGCGGCTGGGCCGTGTTCGAGAAGCGGCCGCAGCTAGCTCTGCTCAGCACCCCGGGGGACACGAGGCTCGACTGGCTGCGGGCCGGCCAGGCGATGGAGCGCATCCTTCTCCAGGCCACTGCCGACGGCCTTGCCACTTCGATGACGTCCCATCCCCTGGAGTGGCCGGAGCTGCGGTGGACGCTACGCGACCCGGTCGCGGCCATGGGACACGTGCAGATGGTCTTCCGCATCGGCTACGGCCCCGCAGGCCCCGATACCCCGCGCCGCCCGTTGACCGAGGTACTGGCGATCCGGGAGTAGACACCACAGGCATCGACCGTTCAGTCCCTCCCGAGGGTAGCCGCGTGGTCGGGTACGGCGGTCTGCAGTTCCTTGGACGGACGCTCGTAGCCCGTGGACGGCGGCCTCGGAGGCAAGGTCAGCGACGGTGGGGCCACGTCCGCGTAGGGAACCGAAGACAGCAAGTGGGCCATCATGTTGAGCCGCGCGCTGCGCTTGTCGTCGCTCTCGACCACGTACCACGGGGCATCAGCCGTATCCGTGTGGACCAGCATCTCGTCCTTGGCCCTCGAGTACGCCTCCCAGCGGGTGAGGGACTCCAGATCCATCGGGGAGAGTTTCCACCGGCGCAGCGGGTCATCCGCCCGGCGCCGGAACCGCTGCTCCTGCACCGCGTCGCTGACGGAGAACCAGTACTTGCGGAGCAGGATCCCGTCCTCGATCAGCATCCGCTCGAAAACCGGGCACTGGCGCAGGAAGCGCTGGTGCTCGACGGGCGTACAGAAGCCCATGACGTGCTCCACTCCGGCGCGGTTGTACCAGCTGCGGTCGAAGAGGACGATCTCGCCGGCGGCGGGCAGATGCTCGACGTACCGCTGGAAGTACCACTGGGTACGCTCCCGCTCCGTCGGCGTGGGCAGCGCCGCGATGCGTGCGACGCGGGGATTGAGGTGCTCTGCGACGCGCTTGATCGTGCCCCCTTTGCCCGCGGCGTCCCGCCCCTCGAAGACGACGACCAAGCGGGCGCCTTCCGCACGAGTCCACTCCTGGAGCTTGACCAGCTCCGTCTGGAGCCGCAGCAGTTCTCTCTCGTAGACCGCCTTCTTGAGGCTCATCGCCGCCGCACCGTCCCTCTCGCCGTCCAGTGATGCGAGCAAGTCGGTCACGGCACGCGCCCGCGCGCAAGGGTGCCTCGCGCGTCGCACAGGTGTGTCGAGGTGTTGGCCCGGACTTCACCGACAGCTGTCACCGGGCGCCCACTCCCCATTCCGTATCGACCGCGGTGGAGGCCTCCTCGGGCCCGGCCTCGCCGATACGCCGGCTCCGAACGGGGCGGGCGGTGAAGGGGAATCACGTGAGTGTGGGGGATCCGTTGACGCAAGTGCCCCGGATGCGGCTGGACGAGCTGCTCGACGAGCTCCAAGTACGCATCGACGCCGTGCGCGGCACCCGGGACCGGGTGCACAGCCTCCTGGAGGCGGTCGTCTCGGTGGGCCGGGAGCTGGATCCGGCCCAGGTGCTGCGGCGGATCGTGGAGGCCGCGGCCCTGCTCGTGGACGCCGACTACGGGGCGCTCGGGGTCATCGGCCCCGACGGCCGCACTCTGTCGCAGTTCCTGACCGTGGGGCTCGACGAGGAGGCCGTCGCCGAAGTCGGTCCCCTGCCGGCCGGTCACGGCCCGAGACTGTGATCTCCACCCTCTGGGTGGCGGCGGGCGTGGCGATCGACAACGCGCGGCTGTACGAGGCGTCGCAGCGCCAGCAGCGGTGGCTCAAGGCCAATGCAGAGATCACCGAGATTCTGCTGTCGGGCAGTTCCCGTCCGGCGGTGCTGGAGCTCATCGCCCTCCGGAGGCAGCCGTCGGATGCCTCCTTCCAGGCAGCCGCATGGCGGTTGGCCGTGGCGAGGAGCACTCCGTCGGTGTCGAAGATGACCGCGCGTAGTTCGTTCATGAGCCGTGCTCCACGCGACGGCCGGTGATGCGGGCGGGGGTGAGCTTCATCCACTGAGTGCGCGGGCCGCCGGCCCAGGGCTGGGAGCGGGCCGTGGCACTGAGGTGGTGAATCCCGTCCGGGTCCGTGACCGCTGCCAGTTCGCCCACGGCCAGCACGCTCCAACCCGTGGCGGTCACGTCGTCGATGTTGTCGATCTCGAAGGCCACCTCGGTGCCGGCGGCTCTGGCAGTGACGGCTTCGACGGAGGTGCGGAAGGCGATGTCGGGGCCTGTGATCAGGTAGTTGACGGGGAGGACGGCCGGGCCTTCGGGAGTGAAGATCGCGATGCGGCCCACCCCGTGGGTGTTCAGCAGCCGCCGGCATTCGGTCTCGTCCAGTGGCACGAGCGTACTGTCGCGCCGGGCGGTGGATCGGCCGGCAACACGGTGGGCGTTGCCGCCGGTCAGGTCGTCCACGGTGAGGCCGAGGGCGTCGGCCACCCGGACAAGGGTGCCGATTGCGGGACTGGCGGCGTGCTCCTCCAGGTAGGCGATGTACGTGGCGTCGGCACCGCACCGCCGGCCGAGTTCGTCGCGGCTCAGACCGAGGGCTTCGCGGCGAGCAGCCAGGCGGCGGCCCAGGTCGGTGCGTCCGGTCATCCCGCTGGACTGCTGGGGGTGCATGCTCGGTGTGCTCTTCACGGCACTCACTGCTCCTGGGGTGGTACGGCGACCGTGTCGTGCTGCGGTCCGCCGAGCACGACCTTGAGGGCGCCGGTGTCGCCGGCGCACGAAAAGACGTCGTAGGCCTCTTCCATCCGGTCCAGCTCGAAGCGGTGGGTGACCATCGCGGCCCCGGGCAGGCGGCCGGCAGCCATCATGCGCAGCAGCATGGGCGTGGAGTGGGTGTCGACGAGACCGGTGGTGATGGTCACGTCCTTGATCCACAGGTCCTCGAGGTGGAGGACGGCGGGCTTGCCGTGCACCCCGATGTTGGCCACTCGGCCGCCCGGGCGGACCATGCGGGTGCACATCTCGAAGGCCTCGGGCACGCCGACCGCCTCGATGACCACGTCCGCGCCGAGTCCATCGGTCAGGTCCTCCACCAGCCGCTCGGGCTCCTCGTCCGCGCTCGCGGTGGCATCGGCGCCGAGGTCGCGCGCGGCGGCGAGCCGGGACGCGGCGAGGTCGACGGCGATGATACGAGCGGGGCTGTAGAGCTGTGCTGTGGCGATCGCGGCCAGGCCGATGGGGCCGGCACCGACCACGACGACCGTATCGCCCGGGCGCACGTTTCCGTTGAGCACGCCGACCTCGTAGGAGGTCGGGAAGATGTCGGCGAGCAGTACGGCCTCATGGCCGGCCAGGGCGCTGGGCAGCGGGTGGACGGAGAGGTCGGCGAACGGGACGCGCACGTATTCGGCCTGGGTGCCGTCGATGGTGTGGCCCAGGACCCAGCCGCCGCCCCCGCGGCACTGGCCGTAGCGCCCTTCACGGCAGAACCGGCAGCGGCCGCACGCTGAGATACAGGAGATCAGGACGCGGTCACCGGGGCGGACGCTGCGGACGTCACCGCCGACCTCGACCACGGTTCCGACGGCCTCGTGCCCGAGAATCCGGCCGGGCGTCACTTCGGGGACGTCGCCCTTGATGATGTGCAGGTCGGTGCCGCAGATGGTGACGACGTCGACCCGGACGATCGCGTCGGCGGCGTCCTTGACGGAGGGGTCCGGGACGTCCTGCCAGGAGGTCTGTCCGGGCCCGTGGAAGACGAGTGCCCTCATGGCGAGGCCTTCTCTCCATGTGCTGTGCGGGAGGGGGGACACCGCCAGGCTGTGCCCGTGCCGCTACCTCCCGCATGGGCCGGTCGGCCCCTACCCGGGACCGGTAGGTCCCCGGCGGACAGGGCGTTGCGGTGCGACGGTGGAGACCGGCATCCGTTCCGAAAGGAGGGCTGCTGCCATGTCCCAGTCAGCCCCTTCCCCTGCTTCCGGCCGCCCGGCTCTGCTGAGGTTCCTCGGCGGAGTGCGAACCGTCACCGGCAGCAAGTTCTTGGTCGAGAGCGACCACGCCCGGATCCTCGTCGACTGCGGACTCTTCCAGGGTGTCGCGGACCTGCGCCGCCACAACTGGGACAGGCTGCCCTGCGACGCCTCGGACATCCATGCGGTCGTCGTGACACACGCCCACCTGGACCACTGCGGCTACCTGCCGCGACTGGTCCGGCACGGCTTCCGCGGCCCCATCCTCACCAGCGCCCACACCGCCCGGCTCGCCGAGATCGTGCTCCGCGACAGCGCCCGCCTCCAGATGGAAGCCGCCGAGCACGCCAACCAGCACGGCTGGTCCACACACCGCCCCGCCAGGCCGCTCTACGACGACGATGACGTCGACCGGACGATCAAGTACTTCGACCCGGTACCGGTGGGCAGCGAGATCGAGATCATGGCCGGCACGAAGCTGATGCTGCACCACGCCGGGCACATCCTCGGCTCCGCCTGGGCACACCTGACCCTGGAAGACGGCCACACCCTCGCCGTCAGCGGCGACCTCGGCCGCCCCGGCCACCCGCTCCTCCTGCCGCCCGAGCCGTTCTCCGGCGCCGACGTCCTTCTGATGGAATCGACGTACGGCAACCGCCGCCACGACCACGAAAGCGCCCGCCGGGAATTCGCCTCGGTGATCACGCGGACCCTGTCCCGTGGCGGAACGGTGGTCATACCGGCCTTCGCGATCGACCGCACCGAGGTCGTCCTGCACGAGCTGGCCACCCTGCGCGACGACGGCACCCTGCCCCGTCACGTACCCGTCTACGTCGACAGCCCCATGGCCCTGGCCGCACTGGACGTCTACCGCGACGCCGTACGGACCCACTCCCCCGAGCTGCGCCCCGAGATCCTTGCCCGGGGCGAGGCGGCGATCAGCCCGGAGCCCTTCCTAGCCGCCCGGACCGTCCAGGAATCGATCGACATCAACAACACCACCGGTCCGGCAATCATCGTCTCGTCCGCCGGCATGGCGACCGGCGGCCGCGTCCTGCACCATCTCCACCGGATCCTGCCCGACCCTCGCAACGCCGTGGTCATCGTCGGCTTCGCCGCCGCCGGCACCCGCTCGCGCGACCTCGTGGACGGCGCCCGCACGCTCAAGATGTTCGGCGAGTACATCCCCGTACGCGCCGAGGTCGCCGACGTACCGCACTTCTCCGCGCACGCCGACGCCGACCAGATCATCGACTGGCTGCGCGCAGCCCCCGCCCCGCGGACCACGTACCTCGTCCACGGCGAGGAGACCGCCTCCGAAACACTGCGCGACAGGATCGATGACGAACTGGGCTGGACGACCGTCGTACCCAAGTCCGGGGAAGCCGTCCTGGTCCGCTGACTCGGGCCGGACGGCCCCGGCGGTGTGCACCGCGCGGACCTCCCGGACGTGGTGGCCCACCCCGCAGGGTGGATGCAAAGGGTTGGAGGCACTCCATGAGCACCATGCACACCATCATCGAAGCGCTGGCACCGGAAGCCCGCGAAGCCCTGCTCGCCCGCTCCCACCAGGTGACCTTCCCGGCCGGCAGTCGCGTCTTCAACGAACACCGACGGGCCGAGAAGTTCTGGATCATCCAGTGCGGCACCGTGGAACCTGTTCGCCCCTTGCGGCAGCGGCAACCCGCTCGCCTACGCACGCTGAGGAACCCGCCATGCCCTCCACCCCTTACACCGTCGCAGACGTCATGACCACCAAGGTCGTCGCCGTCACCCCCTCGACCGGCTTCAAGGACATCGCCACCGCGATGGAGCGGTGGAAGGTGACCGCCCTACCCGTCATCGAGGGCGAGGGCCACGTCGTCGGCGTGGTCTCCGAGGCCGATCTCCTACCCAAGGAGGAGTTCCACGAGCACCGCCCCGGCCTGATCGAGCAGATGCGCCGCCTCGGCGACACCGCCAAGGCCGGCTCCACACGGGCCGAGAGCATGATGACCACCCCGGCAATCACGATCCGCCCCGACTCCACGCTCCCTCAGGCCGCCCGCCTCATGGCCGACCGGCACATCAAGCGCCTCCCGGTCGTCGACGCCGACGGCACCCTCAAGGGCATTGTCAGCCGAGCCGACCTCCTCAAGGTGTTCCTACGCACCGACGAAGAGCTCGCCACCGAGATCCGCCGCACCGTCGTCGACCGCCTCTTCCCCCTCTCCCACAAGGCCGTCAAGGTCACCGTCACGGAAGGCATCGCCACTCTGACCGGCCAAGTCAGGGACAGCCATCTGATCGGAATGGCCGCACGCCTCACCCACTCCGTCGAAGGCGTCGTACAGGTCCACTGCCGGCTGGAGGCGCCCACCTCGCCGTGAGCTCGAACTCACAGGGACAAGTGAGGCCCACAGACGGTAAACACCGTCGGGGCCACCGCACTTCAGCGTTGGCCCCGACGGCATGCCTACGCAGTCCCTGTACGACGGACCAGCACAGGCGGTCGGTATCGGGCGAGCGCCGGCCAGGACGGCTCCGACGCCGTGATCACACCAGCCACAGCAAGATCACTCCACCGTGGCTGAGCCCTCCAGCCGGTCAGGACGGGCCCCGGACGCGAAGGCAAGGATCTCCGGGGCCGCCTCCCACAGACTGCCGAAGTGACGATGCACGCCATCGACTGCCGCGAGGGTGTTGACGCCCCACACCGTCATCCCGGCGCGCAGCCCGGACTGCACCCCGGAGGGGGCATCCTCGATGACCAGGCAGTCTTCCGGTTCGGCACCGAGTTGTGCGGCCGCCTGCAGATACGGCACCGGCGACGGCTTGCCGTCCGCCACGGCGGCCGCATCCACGACAACCTTCGGGACCGGCAAGCCCGTCCGTGCGAACCGTCCACGTACCCGGTGCTCGTAGTTCGAGGTCACGAGGGCCCAGCCCCCGGGTTCCAAGGCGTTCAGCAGTTCCGAGGCACCGTCGAAGGCCGAATACGAGCCGGCCCGGACGTCCTCGTCCTCCAGCTCATGCAGTGCGGCCAAGCACTCCTGAGGGTCCCGGTCCGGGGCAACCTGCGCGAACGTCTCCGTCGGCCTCGTCCGCAGCGCCACTCGGTAGACCTCATCAGGGTCGAGTCCGTACCGCTCTGCCCACGTGCGCCAGACCAGGCGCTGATTGTCCACGGCATCCATCAACGTGCCATCGACATCAAACAGGACATACCGCTTCGCACCGGGACGGCCGCGTTCGTTGATCACGCCTCAGATCATGCCATCAGGCCCTGAGCACGCAGTGTGCGGGACAAGCCTTGGCTGGTGACAGTTGGCGCGACCCCCGGGGGGCGAACGCGCAGATCGTGGGGTGCGCCTGGTGACGACCACCTCGACCAATCACACCTCCCGGCCGGGGGGGCTTGCCCAGGTGTGCTGAACGGGTGGAGCGGGCCTGTGGCGTGCCTGAGCGGCCGGGCAGCGGTTGTGGGTTCAGCAGACCGATCGGACCGTGCACGGATCACAACGGCATCCTCATCACCTCCTCCCCCGCCGAGATCGACGGGGCCCCGGCCTCGTGGCAGCTGCGCCTGCGCAACGACGACGACGGCCAGGGCCTGAACGAGATGGGCACGGCCATGAAGGCCGGGCGCGGGCACGTCTACAGCGTCACCGAGGAGCCCGGCGCCAAGACCGTCCTGGCGTTCCTCCCGAACCACCCCGAGGAAGGCGTCGGAACGCCGGCCCGGATCCGTACCAGCGAAGGCCCGGACGGCGACGACGTCGTCTTCGAGCGGTCCGCGGAGCGGCCGATGGCACAGTGGGCCGAGGCCGGGGAGAACCTCCTGCGGATCGTGCCGCCGCTCGGCCCGGACGCGCCGGCCGGGGACGGAGTCGATGACTGCCTGCCGTGCCCCGGCTGCTACCGGACCGTCTACGGCAGCTCCTCCTCGCACACCCTCATCGGCGCCACCCCGTTCCCTCTGGCCGGGTTGTGCAGGCTGTGCGCCGACGGCACCACGCTCCGCTCGCTGCGCCAGGCCGACGTCCCGGTCGACCCGGAGCAGCTCGTCGTCCTGGAGACCGTCGCCGCCGCGAAGTCGTAACCCGGCCCCCTGTGCAAGCCGCCCTTGCGGGTGGCTTGCCCAGGCTCCCCAAGGCTTGCCCGGCGGATCAGGTTTGCCCGGCGGCCGGCTCCCACAGCGGGCGGGCAAGCCCGGTGCCGTCGCAGTGGAAGCACCGACCGCCCCCGGGCGTGCTGCGGGCCACGATGGTGCCGGGGCGTGGCGCATGAGCCGGGTGAGGCCGTCGACACAGGCCGGGTGCAGGGCGAGTTCGTGGCGCTTGCCGACCAGGACCTCCAATGCGACCCCTGGCCCCGCGTAGCCCAGTTCCGTGGTGACGCCGTGGGTGACCGTGCGGATGAGCTCGTGGAGGTGGCTCATCGTCTCCATCCCGGACAGCTCCACCCGTGCGGTGAAGAGGAGGCCGTCCGGCTTGGTGAGGAACAGCAGCGCCTCCGGTCGCTCGAACGGCACGAGGCGGCCGACCGGGTCGCGGTGTGCGGCGTGAAGGCGTGCCAGCGCCGGCCACATGTCGCCCGCATCGCTCTGTCCGAGCCCGGCTCCAGCTCGCCGCCATCGTCGAGCTCGGCGGTGAGCTGGAGCTCCCGGCTACCCGTCACAGGCGCTTCAGGGGCGCGGTCATCCCAGAAGGCTGCGCGGTCAGCGCCGGCCGCCGCCGATGCGGCGGTCGTCGGCCAGTGCGGTAAGCGGGCCGAACTCGCGGGCAAGCTGGTTCCATGTCAGAACCTCGCCACAGCGGGCCGGGAACTCCTTCGGGTTGAACTCGGGCATGGTCCAGGTGCCAGTGCCCCGGTCCCGCAGCCACAGGTCCCCGTCACCGTCGACCACAGTCGGCGGGACCGGTACGGGCTCGGCCTGATCGGTGGGCTCCCAGGTGACCCGGCCCGGGTGGGAAACGCGGCGCAGCTCCGTGGTCGCCAGCCGCGCGGCCAAGTCACGGGTGGACTCTTCGGCGTCCTTGACCGACGCGAGTCGGTATGCGTCGTCGAGTACGGGCAGGGCTGGATTCTTGCTGCGCTTTGAACTCATACGCTGACTACCTCCGGTGGGGGGCGTCACATCCGTTATGGCACCCCGTAGAGGAACACGGTAGCCGAGGCGGGAGCCGGGCCGGCTACGACGACTGTCCAGGTGGAGGCGCCGGCGCGTGCCGGGCGGTGGGCTAGTAGGACTCCGTCAGGTCGTTCTTGATCTTTGGGTCGAGCCCGGCCTGATGGGGAGGGGTTGGTGGCAGGTGGTGCAGATGCCGGTCCCAGCACCTCAGGATGCTCTGGAGGGCATCGAGGGTCTGGTAGAGAGTGAGGCCGGTCCTGGGACTTTTGGGGCCAGTCGCTGTTCGGTGAGGAATGCCTGGGCTGCAGCCACGAGGGTGACGTGGTGGTGCCGGCCCGGCCAGGACCGTCCCTCGAAGTGGTCCAGACCCAGGCCGTGCTTGAGTTCTCGGTAGTCGTGTTCAATGCGCCGGCGGACCTTCGCCAACCGCACCAGCTCGGTGATCGGAGTGTCGGCAGGCAGGCTGGAGAGCCAGTGGTCGGTGGGGGCTGCAGCGCCGTCCGGCCATTCGACCAGCAGCCGGCAGTCAGGCAGGACCCCGTCCCACCAGCCTTGATCGGAGGAAGCGACGGCTTCGATCGGACGCTCGACGGCCTTGCCGGCGGGCCGGACGCGCGCAGCGGTGAAGCGGGACTTCAGCCGACCTCGGGTTCCCTGACGCCAAGCGACGATGGTGAATGCCTCCGGCCCGAGACCTGCGGCCAGGGCCGCCACCGACGGCGCGGGGTGTCGGTAGCGAGGCTGGGGCCGGCAGCCGACCGGTCCTTTGCGGGGCGGCGCCTCGGGCTCGGTGTCGAGCGGATGGGCACTCACGTCCGCTCGGACGGCCAGGACGTAGTGGATTCCGCGGTCGGTGAGCGCCGCCCGGAAGTGTGCGTTGGTGCCGTAGGCGGCGTCCGCCACCACGACCGGAGGCCTCATGTCCCACTCGGCCGGCGTGTCGAGCATGTCCGGGGCCAACCGCCATTTCTCACGGTGTGTGACCTCGGACGGAACGCGGGCGGACCTCCTGCGATCGTTGTCCGCTTCCCATGGCCGAGGCAGGAACAGCCTCCACTGCAGTGGGCATGAGGCGGTGTCGGTTGCGGCATGGACGCTGACCGCGACCTGGCAGTTTGCGCGTTTGCCCAGGGCCCCCGCAGTACTGCGGGGCCACTCCCACCGACATTCTCCCGTCCTTGGGCAGCGACACATCGTCGATCACCCACGCCGTCGGAGCGATGAGCGGCAGCATGCGTTCGCAAATCCGACGCTGCACCGGCACCGGATCCCAGGTGGACTGGTTCACGAACTGCTGCGGGTTCTGCCGTTGCCGTCCGGCAGCCGAGCGGCCATGGCCTGGATCGACTTGCGACGGCCCTCCGGCATCAGTCCCCGCAGGTAACAGTCGCTCTTGGCCCGCTGGTCCTTGGGCCTCTGAGAGGCGAACACGTCAGCCACATACGACGCCAACTCGGCGCCTACACGCTCCACTTCACGCGTATCCACACATCCGGCCTGCCCGCCCAGGAGCAGCCCGAACCGGAGGACCTAACGGAGTCCTACTAGCGGCCGGCCGTCGGCGTGGCCGTCGGGCGCCACTCACGGCGGAGGAGGCCGAAGACCCAGGAGTCGGAGACGTCGCCGTTGACGACGCAGTCCTCGCGGAGGGTGCCTTCGCGGACGAAGCCGAGCTTCTCCAGGACCCGGGCGGACGCCACGTTGCGGGTGTCGGTCTCGGCCTGGACGCGGTTCAGGTCCAGGGTCTCGAACGCCCACCGCAGGACGGCGTCCGCGGTCTCCGTGGCGTAGCCGTGCCCCCACGCGGTGGCATCGAAAACGTAGCCCAGGGACGCACTGCGGAAGTCCGGGTTCCAGCTGGTCAGGCCGCACCAGCCGATGAACGCACCGTCGGAGACACGGTCGACGGCCACCCGCGCTCCCGCGCCTTCCTCCTCGATCGTCCGGCAGGTCGCGATGAAGCGCTGGGCGCGGGCCGGTTCGGTCCACGGCGGGGAGTCCCAGTAACGCAGCACGTGTGCACTGCTGTGCAGCGCGTAGATCGGTGCCGCGTCGGCGTCGGTGAACCGCCGCAGTCGCAACCGGGCGGTTTGCAGCTCGGGGGTGGGCAATGTCATGCGGAGCATCCTGCCGCGTCACGCTCACCCCCCGCCATCCGTTTATCCGCACGCTCGGGGGCGCATACGTCCCCGGTGACGCCGGACGCACCGCATGGGCGGTGAGTCCGCGCTACCGTGCCGAAATGGCGAGCAAACGGCGGCCGTACTGGCGCACCCTCGGAACGCCGACCAGCCGCGTCCTGTACCGGATCCCGGACGGATGGGGTACGCCGTCCACTTCACCGGGCCTGCCGGCATCACCGACGGCACTCTCGCCGGTCCTCCGCCCTCGTCCGGACCGGACATCGGGCAGGCGGCTCTGGTTCAGACCCGAACTGGAACAGACCGCCGAACACGTCCGCGACTTCGGCGAGATACTCACCAATCGCCTCGGCGCCACGCTTCCCAACTGGATCGACGCAGCCGATGCCGACCAATCCTGCGTGAAGAGTACGCCTTGCGCCGGCGCTCGCGCTCGTGGATCTCCTCGTACCAGTCCGGCGGGTTCTTCTTGAACTCGCGGTGCGGTGGTGTCACCACGCGGCCGCCGGTCTGGGCACCCAGGCCCTGGTAGCCGGCGTCGGCAAGGATCTCCACGGCGGCCTGGGCTGCCAGTCAGGTGCTTGACCAGGCCCAACTGCCGGGTGTGGGTGATGTCGGCACAGCTTGCCGGCTGGGCTGGACCGCAGAACAGGATCCTGCCGCCGGCGTCGGTGAGGACCTTGGCCTAGACCGCGTTCTGCTTGTTCCTGCCGGAGATGAACTTCTCCCGGTCCTTGCGACCGACGGCCGACCTATGGACCGAATCTCGGTCCCGTCGATGATCCCGGTCTGCCCGCCGGCGCCGAGGTCGTCGATGACCTCGGCAAGGGTGCGGAAGCGGATGCCGGCCACGATGGTGCAGGCGCGTGCTGCGGGCAGGGCTGCACCTCGCCGATCGCCCGGGTGATCGTGGAGCGGTCAACGCCGAACCAGCAGGCCGGTACGTCGTGAGTGGCACCGTGGCGAAGGTGGACGAGCGTGGCCAGGAGCCGGTCGATGAAGAGCAGATGGTGTTTTGCGCCGGCACCGACGGCCCGCCGGCGTGGCCTGGACTCCAGTCTCGCCCGGTGCCGTTCGTGCCATAACGGACCCACCTCGGCGACGAATTCGGCGATCACACCGGCCGACAGCCCTGTGATCCTCCGATCGCTGATGATCGCTCCACGAGTCCGGTTCCCCACCACACGAACATGATCAGGGATCACGATCCAGCGTCGCACCGCCAACCATGCACGAGTTCGTAAGGGCTCGCAGAGAATCAAGGTGTTGCTTCCCGCGGTTCGGCTCGTTGGTGCGATATGCGCATATCCGGCGAGGTCCGTGATCAACTCGGCCTGAAGTTCGCAGTGTTGTTTCCTCATCTGGACGAATGCTGCTTCCGCACGTAAGGAGTGTGCGGGACGGCGGGGCTGATACACGGTTCTTCCCGGACGGTGCAGAGCCGGCGAACGGATGCGGAGCACCAGTCATTTCACCTGAATCCGCACGCCGAGCGCTACAGCCGCTGGGCGGCAGCCGGCACGCGCCGCCACGAGCTCGTCACGCAGGTCCCTCCCGCCCCGCTCGACGGCGGCCGCAGCACGCATCGCCGCCATGTGCAGCACTCAACGGGCCGTATCAGCATCGCCCGGATCGACATCCCCAGCGTGCTCGATTTCGTGCCGGGATACGCCGCGCAGGACGCAGGAGAGGTTGCGGCGGGCTTCGGCGAGGAGGTGGTGGCGCTTGAACGCGCCATGCTCCTCTCTAACCGTGACGGACGGTGATGGTGGTCCAGGCGCCGACATGGATCTGGTCGCCGTCGCCGAGGGGGATCGGAACGTACGGCTGGATCGGTTCCTCGCCGCCGTTGATGGTGGTGCCGTTGGTGGAGTTCTGGTCCATCACGGACCAGCTTCCGTCGGGGCGCTGGACAAGCATCGCGTGCTGGTGGGAGACGCCGGGGTCTTCGGGAGACACCGAGAGGTCGATGTCCGGTTGATCGCCCCGGGATGCGCGCCGGCGACCAATGGTGATCTGTCCGCCGGAGAGCGCGAGGTGCCGCTCGGGGAAATCGGCGGGCAGATTCAACCCGGCCGCCTCCGGGCCACTTCGCCGCATCATCGACATGTAGTACGAGCTGTCGGGGCCGACCGTCGCGCTCCAGACGCCGCCGACGTGGGATGGGACCTGACATCGGGCCGCGTATTCCTGTTGCTGCCGATGCAGTGAGGGCTGCTGGTACTCCTGATGAAGGTGCTGCTGGGCATACGACTGCTGTTCGGGCCCGGGCTGTGGGAGCAGTCGGCTGTCATGGTTGCCGAGCGGCTCGGCCGACCGCTCCACCCAAGACGGCTGTGAGCCGTGGTATTCGAAGGGGGCCTGTGAGAAGGCCGACGGGAACTGTGGCGGTGGGATGTTCACGTTCGGGTTGCCCACCGTCGTGCCCGGCTTTGGCGCGTCCGGGGTGTACGGAGCCGGCGACCGCGTCTGAAAGGTGCACCGACACACCACGCAGAACGGAGCCATGCCCTCGCGCGGAGTCCAGCATTGCGGACACGTTCCTGCAGGCGCGGTCGGCTCACCGGCCGTGGGATGGCCGCCGCCGAGGGCCGGCGAGGCGGGAGTGCTCGGGGCGGCCGCCGGAGGGTAGCAGCAGGCCTCGCACCAGTGCTCGTAGGCGGACTGGTGCCCGTTCGGACAGGTTGGCATGGCGCCACTTCTCCCTTCTCCTTGGGTCATCCGACCAGGTCTTGATTCAGGACTTCTTCACTCGGACGGTCCATGCCGAGGGGACTCCGGAATTGTGGTCCCTATTCCTCCAGCGCTCGACGGGTCGCCGGCCCGTAGGTACCCCATCCGTCGTCCTCAACCCCTAGGGCGAGCTGGAACTTTGACAGAGCTTGCCTGACTCCCCGGTCGAATCGGCCGTGGATTTTGCCCTTGTAGAGGCCTTTCCTGGCAAGCAGTCCCTGCAGCCCCTCCACCTCGGGGCCCGAGTCGCCGAACCTGAGGATCGGCGGCGGCGAGGGCGGCGGCTTGTGGCTGGGGAGACGATCCACGCCCGGGGACGGGCTCAGCGAAGTAGACGGTGACGCCGGAAGGGATGAGGCGGACGAGGGGGACGGGGACGTGCGGGAAAGGCTCGGTGACGAAGAGCCGGAAGCCGAAGCGGACGGCGAATGGCCGGAAGCTTCGGCGGAAAGTGTCGGGGAGGGCACGGGAGCGAGCGTGCTCGCCGCAGGAGCAGACAGTCCGATTTCCGGAATCATGATGTCATTGCCGGATGAATTCGGCGTCAACAACGCCATGGCCGTCCCGCCGACCGCGATCACCGTGGCGGCAGCGAGCAGCGGCGCCGCCGACCGCCGGGAAGTCCGGCCGACAATCTCCTTGCGGGGACGGCCCGCCCCGGCCGGGCGCGCCGTCTGCCCGCCCGGTCTCGGGGCAGGCAGCCCGGGAACCGACTGGAGCCGACTCGTGTCGGCGGCGTGCGGGACGGGCTCCATGGCGTCCGGCCAAGGTTGGTCCTCCAGTGGTGCGGGCACCCGGTACCGCTGGGTGTCATCCGGTGGGGGTGTCACCGCCCCCAGAACCGGAGGAAGGGACACCGTG
Organism: Streptomyces sp. Isolate_45; assembly: GCF_024721315.2. Classification (GTDB taxonomy): domain Bacteria; phylum Actinomycetota; class Actinomycetes; order Streptomycetales; family Streptomycetaceae; genus Streptomyces. Next base: position 6,070 of record NZ_JANFAK020000041.1, on the reverse strand, counting down.
GCATCCGTCCCGCAGGGGTCGGTGAACGTCACGTACGGACGGATACGCATGGGGTCGAAACCCCCACCATCCACACACCCGCAGCCGGCACCCACAGAGCCACAACCCGGACAACGCCCACCACTCACTACATTCCCTCCCTCGGCCATTACCGGCCACGACGCAGGCCGCTGACCCAGCCTGCCCCCCACCTCTTCAGCGGGAGCCCGGGACACCCCTTGCTCCCCGTGTGATCCAGTACGCCACCCAGCGGGCCTGGACGCGTCTGTGCTCGCACACTGACCCGTTCTCATCGATGCCGAGCGAGTCGAACCCGTCTTCGTGTACCGGCTCCGTGCTGCACTCGCCGGCCAGGAAGCGCACTGCTGTCCGCACGGTGCTGCGCCGCCCCTACCAGTCCCACACGCCCGCCCCGAGCCCGGTGCCACCGGTTTCCGGCTCGGGGGACGGGACTGCGCTGCCCGAATCGGAACTCCGACGTCTGCCGTCGTGAGCCGGCGCGGTCGAGGTCAGGGTCGGGGTCGACGTCGGCGTCGGCGTCGGCGTCGGCGTCGGCGACTCGGTGGTCGGTGCGGACTTGGAGGGGCGCGGGGCTCTGGTGGGTGAAGCGGGGGCGGTGCCAGATGTGGTGCCGGTGACCACGGCCGGTGTCGCCGTCACGATCGGACCGCTCGGGGTGGAACCGGGGGCCGAATGCGTCCTGGCGGGTGCGGCGGGTCGGTCGGAACCGTTGTTTTCGGCCTCGGCCGGCAGCAGGGCGACCACGGCGGTAACCGCTGCTCCCGCCACGGCGACCGCGACGGCGCATTTCATGGCTCCGGCGAGCTGGGCCCCGTTCAGCGTTCCCGCGGCGAGATGGGCGCCATTCTCACCCAGGGTCGCCAGGAAGGCGGCGGGCTTCCAGAGCAGGATTCCGCCCAGTAGCAGTGCCCCCAGACGGCCGTTGAGGTCGCGCAGGTCGCGCTCGGCGCGTGCGCAGTCGTGGCATGCGCGGAGGTGTCGGTCCAGGTCCCGGGTGCGGCGCTTGCCCGGCCGCCGGAGTGTGGCGGCGATCTGCACGCCGTAGTGCCTGCACTCGTCGCTCGCGCTCTGGTCCAGGTGGGCGCGCAGGTAGGCCTCGCGCAGGCCTTCTCGCGCACGCGCCACCAGGGAACCGACGCCTCCCGCCGATATTCCGAGGCGACCGGCGGTCTCGGCGGCCGGCTCGTTCTCGACGACGGCGTGCCACAGCACGGCCCGCCAGCGCTCAGGCAGCGACTTGTAGGCCCGCAGGACCAGCGACCCCTCTTCCGCCGAGAAGACGGCCTCCTCGACGTCCTGGTCATCCGTGATGTGCGCGGCCCATTCCACGAAGTCGTCGGACATCCGCATACGGGCACCCTCCCGCGTCCATGCGACCGCAAGGTGGCGAACACAGGTCAGCAGGTACGGTCTCCAGGCGCACTCGGGCCCGGCGCCCCATACGACGGCCCGGTAGGTACGGGCGAAGGCCTCGGCGGCGAGGTCCTGGGCGGTGGGTAGGTCCCGGCAGCACGTACGGGCGTAGGCGAGCACCGAGGAATGGTGACGGGCGAACACCTCGGCCATTACATCGTCAACGGCGGCGTCGGATTCCGACGTGTGCCCACGCAGCAGGGCGCACAACTCCCCGTCACTCAGGCTTCGAAGGTCCTGCTGACGGGCAGTACCCAATGTGTTCAACGCGTGCTCCAGTGTGGCTTGCTGATACCCCGCAAGGCAGCTCCCGAGGAAAGCGGTCCCTCGCCGCGGTAGCCGATCACTCGATGGGTTGTTGGTGGTGCGGGGTAGCGCGATGGCGCTACCAAGGGGCTTGGGCAGAGTTCGTCCTCGCGGACAGTGGCGCGCGAGGACGTGTCCAGACACCAGGGACATGACTGGGAGGCGCCGGTCCGATCGCCGGCCCCGCTGCCACGGGGCCCGCGTCCTCGATGCCCCTTCGCGACCGTCAAGGCCTAACGCCGGACTCGGATCCGTCCGCGAGCGGTATGGATCCCTCTGCGAGAAGGGTCGGACCAACCCTGGGACACCCGGCGCTCCCGCCCGGTCGGGCGGCGGAAGCCGTGCGCTCACGATCGGACCGGCTCGCCCGCACCCGGTTCGCTTACCTCCTCCGGTCGACGACCAGGAGCCGTGCCACCCTGGCGCGGCCGCGGAGGAAGAGGAGAAGGCCGGCGGCAAGCAGGCCGCTGCCGATGGCAAGGATGATCGGGGTTCGGCTGGAGGCACCGGTCTCGGCCAGGGGTTTGGCGTCGTTGTCGGTGTCCTTGTCCGTGCCGGTGTCCATGGGGATGCCCTCCGCAGCGTCAGGTATCGAGCCGGACGTGCCCGGTCCCGTTGCCGGAGCCGACGTGGATGCCTGCGCCGAGGGGGATGACGATGAGCCGGGCAGGTCGGGTGCCGAAGTAGCCGCGGCGTTCGCGGAGGGTGTGGCCGGCGGTGGTACGGCTGCTCCCGGGGAGATGGCGGTGATGGTGACGTCGTCGTAGTAATTCACCACGGCCGGTGTGCCACCCGCCTTGTGCCCCTTGGAGGCCTGCCAGTTGGGCCGGTACAGACCGATCTTGTGGTACGGGGCGGTGTCCTGGTGATAGCTGTTGGGGCCCCGGTGTGATCCCACCTCGGCCCCATTGAGCCGGGCGGTGATGGAGCCGGTGGTGGTGGCGGTGGACCAGGTGATGTCGAAGGACCACTGGTTCCAGTGTCCGAACCGAACAGGGCCGAGGTCGTACTTGACTTCGTGCGCCGGCTTCTTGCTCTCATCCACCTTCTCGGAACCGGTCTTCCAGTGGACGATCATCATCCAGCGGTCACCCTTGACGGCGAGAACGACCGCGGGGTAGGTACCTGACCCGCCGTGCCACTGGGAGACGATGGTCTGTGCGTCGTATCGCAGCCAGTCGCTGGGCAGGTAGTTGGCGAAGGTGTACCGGTAGCTGCCGTAGGGGACACGCGCTGTGGCTATCTCGGTGCGGTAGGACTTCCCGTCATCGGGCATGGCGAACCGGACGGCCTTGCCGCCACGCCCACCGGGCGCAGCCTTGACGTCCACGACGCCGGTGCCGTCTATGCCCTTGCGCGGGAATGCGGTGGTGTCTCCGGACTCGAACCCGTCCTTGAAGGGGACGGGAGTCAGCGCACGGTCGGCCATGGCCTCGGTCGCCCCGAGCCCCACCACCAACACGGCCGCCAAGGCTGCCCCGACCCGACGTCTGTGGCTGTAGCGCTGGAACATGAACCGTCCTTGAGTTGGAGGGGGATGAGAGGTGAACCACGGCGTGACAACCAGTGGTCGCAGAAACGAAGGGACACGACCTGCCGCCCGGCGCGGCGGCCACGCACGACAGATTGCAATCGATCAGAAACCGACATCATCGCACATGTAAGCACATGACCGCTTCAGTGGGCGGGTCAGTCAAGTGCGCACGGAAGCGCGAGATCCGCTTGCAACGCTTGCGCACCCGCCCGCGAGGAGGCGGGTACTCGAACGTCCTGCCGAGCGCGTCGCATCCATCGCGGAATCGCCACGCCATACCAACCGGAATTCGCGCAAGTGTGCACTCTCGCAGCACCGCAGGCAACCACTACTCATGGGCGTGACAAGTCGGCGGCGAACAGCCGAACCAGGCGGCCGCCGGATGGGACGGGGCTGAAGATTCGGGCCAACCATGGGCAAGACCTGCCATCACGCGACGACGGCCCTACGCTGGGCGGCTGTTGAACTCGTGCGCCTGTACCACGAGCGGGATGGGAGCGACGCCGATCATCGCAGCCGATGCGCCGGAGACAACAGGACCGCCCCCATGGAGGCGGTCCCGTTTCGGAGATTTCTCCGCCTCCAGGATCCGGGCCGATCAGGACGAACAAACGAATCCGGAATGCCCGACGTGCCCGGCGCGCCAGCCACGCGCCCTTCACTGAAGCACGCCGAAAGTGCGCCGTTCACGGTCGCCGAAGTGAGGACGCGGCAGACCGCACGCCTCAGGTACCCAAGCGGCTTGGATACGGTGCGAGGAGGGAGTAGGGAGCTTGCGCTCAGATATCGCGCCGCGCAAGGGCAGTGCCTCCCGGGCTCAGGGCCTCGGACCGTCCTGCGGCGCATGAAGCCGGCAGAGACCGGATGCGCCGCCCGGACGATCTCGCCGACCCCACCGGAGACGGCCCGACACCCATCTGCTCGACCACCCTTCGCAAACAAGCCTCCCCCCGGCCCCGGCTCCCCCACCGAGGCGCCCCGCCGCGGGAGCCGGCCCGGACACCGGACGGGGCGGAGGTCCTGGCGGCGGCGCAGCCGTGCACGTGGCCCGGCCGCTCGGGCTTCTCCCAACGCTGTACGACCTCGCCCCGCCCGCGCGCCCGCCCGCCCGCCCGGGAGGAAGGCCTCTCCCGACGTGTCAAGGTTCACCCCCGAATCCGCCGCCGCACCTCCCCAAAGGTAAAGATCAGGCAATGTGGCGGGTCCGTAGGTACTTGGCGCTCTCCTGGAGGGAGTACAAGGCGCTCAACTCCCCATGTTGGGAAAGGGCCCGCACCATGGAGGCGAGGTAACCATGTCCAAACTGCTGAACCGCAGGTGGGCCCACCCACGCGGCGAGTGGGCCCAGTCCCTGCGAACGGAGCTACCCGCACTGGCCGCGGCGATCGTGGGGGAACTGCGCACCGGCATCCCCGGTTTCCCCACTCACATCGAGGGCATCGACCACGACGTCGTCAGACAGCACGTGGAGGCGGCCCTTCTCACCACCCTCGGTTACCGCGAACCCTCGGTCACGCGCAAGGACGAAGGGAATCCTCGACGACGGCACGCGCTCGACAGCGACCCGTTGGCTCCCCTCCGGGCGGTCACCGTCCAGGGACGCGAAACAGGGCCCGACCGTGCTCGCCAAGAGCTCCTCACCGCTCTCACATCTGACACGCCCGTGTGCGAGACGGCCTTGCACGAATTGGCCGAGGCGGCCCACTGGCCCCTGCCCGACTACGTCCGGGCCATCGTCCTGACCTCGCCCGGTGAGACCCAGCAACTGGCGGCCGTCCTGGGTGACGCCCTGCTCGGCCTGGTGTGCGGGCAGCCTTGCCTGCTGGTCCCCACACCCGACCCGGAGGCCCGCACCACACTGGAAAGCGCGCTGCACGGTTGGGACGCCGTCGTCGGGCACCCGGTCCCACCCCGCGACACGGCCTCCTCCCAGCGCTGGGCCGGGCGCTTGCTCTCCCTCATCCCCATCGCGTCCGACCCGGACGCGGGCACAGTGTTCGTCGACGACCACCTTTCGACCATGATGCTGCTCCAGGACGAACACCTTGCCCACGCGTTCGCCGCACACCGGCTGCGGCCACTGGCGGACCTCACGCCTGGTCAGAGAGCACGACTCGAAGAAACTCTGCTGGCCTGGTTGGAGGGCGGAGGCGCACCCGGGGCCGCGAGGGCCCTGAGCGTGCATCCCCAGACCGTCCGATACCGCATGCGGCAACTGACCAAGCTTTTCGGCCCCGATCTCCGCAACCCTCGAACCCGCTTCGAGTTGGAGCTGGCCCTGCGCAGTAGGCGCCTCATGGCCAAGGTCGAGCGCCCGCGCTCCCGGTTGCCCCACAGGGGCCGTGCCGTGCCGGCAAAGTTCCACCCGCCGGAGGACGTGGCACGAATGGCACGGGTCAACGGGCTGTAGACCCCGGGCGACAACGCCCCCCGGCCCAAGGAACCGGCTGTCCCTCCCCGTTACAACCGATTTCATCCAAGCCGGAAAAGCTCTGTGGCTGGTAAGGCCGCATTTGACAAGCCCCTGCTCGACACCGGACCCGAACTGCGCGAGTTCGCCAAGCCGCAGTCCACGCACGGGACGGTCGCGGTCGGCCGGCCTCGATCGGTTCCTGCTCGCCGGCCCTGGCTGGGACATGTGCTGCCCCGGGGTAGGTGCCCTCAGCAGGGGTGGGGGGGGGGCCCGCCCCCCCCCCCCCCGGCCCCCCCGCCCCCCCCAACCCCACCCCCACACCCCCCCCCACCCCCCCAAAAAAAAAAAAACACCACACTACAACAAAACCACATATAAGCTTG
>NZ_JANFAK020000408.1 GCF_024721315.2 Streptomyces sp. Isolate_45 | reverse complement strand
GCCGGTCTTGGTGCGGTCGAGTTGGAGCGGGAGTTGCTCGGGCTGGTCCGTGCGCAGGTCGCGGCGGTCCTGGGGCATGAAGGCTCGGAAGCGGTGGGTGCGGAGCGTGCTTTCAAGGAGCTTGGTTTCGACTCGCTCACCGCTGTGGAGCTGCGCAATCGGATCGGTGCGGCGACGGGTGTGACCCTGCCGGCGACGTTGATCTTCGATTACCCGACGGCTTCGGCGCTGACCGGTTTCCTGCGGGATGAACTCCTGGGTGCGCAGGGTGAGGTCGCGGGTCCGGTGGCTGTCGTCGGTAAGGCCGTCGATGACGATCCGATCGCGATCGTGGCGATGAGTTGCCGTTTCCCCGGTGGGGTGCGTACTCCGGAGGATCTTTGGCGGTTGTTGTCGAGTGGTGGCGACGCCATCGGCGAGTTCCCGGTCGATCGTGGTTGGGATCTGGATCGTCTCTACAGCTCGGATCCCGATGAGCAGGGGACGTTCTATGCCCGTGAGGGCGG
>NZ_JANFAK020000407.1 GCF_024721315.2 Streptomyces sp. Isolate_45 | reverse complement strand
TCACCGGCGTGGAGTCGATGGTCGGCCTGTTCATCAACACCCTCCCGGTCCGGGCCCGCCTGGACAACACCGAACCCTTGACCGGGTTCTTCCGCCGCCTCCAGGCAGAACAGGCCCGCCTGCTGGACCACCAGTGGGCAGGACTCGCCGACATCCAACGCTGGGCCGGCCACGCCGAACTCTTCGACACCGCCATGGTCTTCCAGAACTACCCCGTGAGCCCGGGAGCCACGGACACCCGGCTCGACGGCGCCGGACTGCGCATGGACGGCTTCGACGCCGTCGAAAGCACCGACTTCACGATGAACCTCGTCGCCCACACCCGGGACGCCGCACTGCGACTGCACCTCGACTACCGGACGGACGTCTGCGAAGACCGCCTGGCCCGTTCGCTGTCGCAGCGGGTACTGCGTGTCCTGGACGCCCTGGTCAGCGAAGGTGACCAGCCGGTGGGCCGGCTCGACACCCTCGACACCGCCGACCGCGAACGGGTCCTGGTGGAGTGGAACGGCGACGA
>NZ_JANFAK020000040.1 GCF_024721315.2 Streptomyces sp. Isolate_45 | reverse complement strand
ACTCCCGCCGCCCCGCGCCGGCATCCGCCCCGGGAAACCTCCGCGCCCGCCTCACCACCTTCGTCGGCCGCGAGGACGACATCCGGGTCATCGGCGAGGACCTCGCCCGCGCCCGGCTCGTGACCCTGCTCGGCCCCGGTGGCGCCGGCAAGACCCGCCTGTCCCAGGAAGCCGCCGAGGCACACGCCGACCGGGCACACGCCGACCGGGCCCGCGCCGAAGGGACACCGGCCGACGGGGCGCACGTCGCCGACGCCTGGACCGACGGTGTGTGGCTCGTCGAGCTGGCCCCCGTGGACGACCCCGAGGACGTGGCCGAAGCCGTCCTCGCCGCCCTCGGAGCCCGCGAGACCAAGCTCCGAGGCGCCGCCGCCGAGGAGATCCGGGCCCTGACCGACCGGGCCGGCGACGACCCCCTCGACCGGCTCACCGAACACTGCGCACGCCGCCGGATGCTGCTGCTCCTCGACAACTGCGAGCACGTCATCGGCGCCGCCGCCGAACTCGCCGAACGGCTCCTCACGCACTGCCCCGGCGTGCAGATCCTGGCCACCAGCCGGGAACCCCTCGGCGTACCGGGGGAGACCCTGCGCCCGGTGGAACCCCTGCCAGACCCGGTCGCGCTCCGGCTCCTCGGTGACCGCGGGGCCGCCGCCAGACCCGGCTTCAGCCCGGCGGACGACCCGGTCGCCGCCGCCGAGATCTGCCGCCGCCTGGACGGCCTGCCGCTCGCCATCGAACTGGCCGCCGCCCGACTGCGGCTGCTCACCCCGCGCCAGATCGCCGACCGACTCGACGACCGCTTCCGGCTCCTGACCGGCGGCGCCCGTACGGTCCTGCCCCGCCAACAGACCCTGCGCGCCGTCGTCGACTGGTCGTGGGACCTCCTCGACGAAGCCGAACGCACCGTGCTGCGCCGGCTGTCCGTCTTCGCCGGCGGCTGCGACCTCGCCGCCGCCGAGACCGTCTGCGCGCACGGCACCCTCGACATCGCGGACACCCTCGGTTCCCTCGTCGACAAGTCCCTCGTCGTCGCGACCCCCGGCCCCGACGGCTCCGGCATGCGCTACCGCCTCCTGGAGACCGTCGGCGAGTACGCCGCCGAACGCCTCGCCGAGGTACCGGGGGACCTCCACGACACCGGGCACCGCCACCTCGTCCACTACCGCGAACTCGCCCGCACCACCGAACCCCTGCTCCGCGGGCACGGCCAGCGCGCGGCCGCCGACCGGCTGGCCACCGAGTACGAGAACGTGCGCACCGCCCTGCGCCGGGCCATCGCCGGCCGCGACGCGGACGAGGCGCTGTGCCTGATCCACTCGCTGGGCTGGTACTGGCACATGCACGACCTGCGCGCCGAGTCCCGGCACTGGACCGAGGCGGCCGCGGCGCTCGGCCCCGACCCCTTCGCCCCGCCCGTGGTGCCCGCCGAGCCCGTCCACGAGCGGCTCGTCGACTCGCCGCCGCCCTATTCAGGCGAACTCCTCACCGAGGCCTGGCGCGCCGTCCACCTGGTCCGGCTGGCCGCCCGGGACCAGACCAACGACACCTGGAACAGTCCGGACGTCCGGGCCCAGATCGATGGGGTGCTCACCGCCTACCGGCCCGGCCTGCCGCAGACCTGCCGCACCCCCAGCTCCCTGTGGATCTACGCGGTCATGATCTCGGGCGACCCCGGGCTGCTCAAGGAGGTCGTGGACTCGACCGTCACCACCGCCCGCGCGCTCGGCTACCGCTGGGAACTGGCCTCCGCGCTCCAACTGCGCGCCAACGTCCTGGCCAACCGCGCCGACTGGGCCGGCGACGCCGCCCGCGACGCCGACGAGAGCCTGGCGCTGTTCCGCGACCTCGGCGACGCCTGGGGGTGCGCCGAAGCGCTGTCGGCGCGCGCCGAATCACTGGAGAAGCGCGGCGAGTACGGCCCGGCCACCCGGGACTACCGCGAGGCCATCGCCTATGCCGAACGCCTCGGCGCCAAGGCCCAGGTGGCGGTGCTGCGCGTCCGGATGTCCGGGACGCTCTCCGAGAGCGGCCGGCACGAGGAGGCCGAGCAGATCCTCAAGGACGTCATGGCCACGGTCCAGCAGTACGGCAACGAGGCCCTGCCCGCGGCCCGGATGTTCCTCGCGGGCATCCTCGGCCGCACCGGGCGCACCACCGAGGCCCGGGAGCAGCTCCAGCTCCTGCGCGACGAGTTCGCGTTCGGCGCGTTCGCCGTCTTCGACGGCTTCCTGCTCGGCACGATGGCCTGGCTGGACAACCAGGAGGGCCGCTACGAGGAGGCCCTGGACCGGATCCGTCATGCCATGGAGTCCGTCCAGGACCCGATGGCGCTGCTGGTGGCCCCGCAGATGCCCGCCGTCTACCTGATGACCGCCGGCCTCTCCCTGGCCCTGCTCGGCGGCGACCGGCGGACGCGCGACGCCGCCCGGCTGCTCGGGGCCTACCGGGCCCTGCTGCCCGTAGGGCACTTCCCCGTGTCGACCGAACGGGAGGACTCCGCCCGCGCCGAGGAACTGGCACGGGCGGCGCTGGGTGACGCGGCGTACGAGGCGGCGTACGCCGAAGGCGGCGGCCTCACCCTGGAGGAGGCCACCGCCCTGTTCTGATCCGGGCCCGGGTCGGGGGCCCGTCCGGGACGCGATCCGAACGGACCGTTGCGACCCGGCCGGATCAGGTCTTCTGGCGGAACTTGCGGACGGCCAGCGGCATGGTGACCGCGGTGATGGCGACCGACCAGGCCAGCGTCATCCACACCGAGTCGCCGACCGGAGTGCCGTTGATCAGGGCACGGGCGGCGTCGGCCAGGTTGGACAGCGGGTTGTAGTCGGTGAAGCTCTGCAGCCAGCCGGGCATCGTCGCGGGCTTCGCGAAGATCGAGCTGCCGAACTGCAGGGGCATCAGGACCAGCATCGCCATGCCCTGGACGGCCTGCGCGGTCTTCATCGTGAGACCCAGCAGGATGAAGATCCACATCAGCGAGGCGCCGAAGACGACCGACAGGCCGATGGCGAAGAACAGGTCCAGGATCGAGCCGTCGATCGACAGGCCGAGGATGAAGCCGACGCAGAGCAGGATCGTGATGGCGATCAGCATCCGGCCGATCTCGACGACGATCTTCGCGAGGAGGACGGACGACCGGGCGATCGGCATGGACCGGAAGCGGTCCATCACGCCCTTCTTGAAGTCGTCGTTGACGCCGGTGCCCACCGCCATGGCGATGTTCATCCCCATCATGGCCATCAGGCCCGGGACCAGGTAGCTGACGTAGGCGCCCTGGTTGCCCTTGCCGGAGACCGCGCCGCCGAAGACGAACACGAACAGCAGCGTGAAGATGATCGGCATGAACAGGACGTCGAACATCGACTCGGGGTCCTGCTTGATCTGGAGGGCGTTGCGGCGCACCAGGGCGCCGATGTGCCGCAGGTTCGCCCGCAGGCCGATCCGGCCCTCGCCGGACGCCGCGACCGCCGGAGCCGGGAGGGGCGCGGTGTCGGCGGGCTGCTTCGTCGTGGTTACGGTGCTCATGCCGCGACCTCCTGATTCCGCTCGGTGTTCTCGGTGGCGACGGGGTCCCCGGAGGAGGACGGCTTCTGCCCGGTGATGGACAGGAACACCTCGTCGAGGCTGGGCAGGTACGTGCCGAGGTCGGCGATCGCGTACCCGCGGGCGGCCAGCAGCCCGACCACGGCGGTCAGCTGCTCGTCGCTCAGGATGGGGACCAGCAGCGCGCCCTCGTCCGGCACGGCCTGCGAACCGGCGATGCCGTCCAGCCCGGCCTCCGCGAGGGAACGGGCCATGCCCGGCAGGTCGGACGGGTCCACGGGACGGACCCGCAGGGTGCGGCCGCCCACGCGCGCCTTCAGCTCGTCGACCTTGCCGTTGGCGATGACCTTGCCGCGGTCGATGACCGTCAGCTCACTGGCGAGCTGCTCGGCCTCCTCCATGTACTGCGTGGTCAGCAGGACGGTCGCGCCCTCGGCGACCAGCCGCTGGACCTCGTCCCACACCTCGTTGCGGGTGCGGGGGTCGAGACCGGTGGTCGGCTCGTCCAGGTAGAGGACGGCCGGGTTGCCGATCAGCGACGCCGCGAGGTCGAGCCGGCGGCGCATGCCGCCGGAGTAGTTCATGGCGGCCTTCTTCGCCGCCTCGGTCAGGGAGAACCGCTCCAGCATCTCGTCCGCGCGCAGCCGGGCGTCCTTGCGGGACAGGTCCAGCAGCCGGCCGATCATGTAGAGGTTCTCCCAGCCGGAGAGCTTCTCGTCGACCGAGGCGTACTGCCCGGTCAGGCCGATGGTCCGGCGCAGCTGGCGGGGCTGGCGGACCACGTCGTAGCCGGCGACCCGCGCCGTTCCGGCGTCCGGGACGACCAGGGTGGACAGGCAGCGCACCAGGGTGGTCTTGCCCGCGCCGTTGGGGCCGAGGACCCCGAGGACGGTGCCCTCGCGGACATCGAGGTCGACACCGTCGAGGGCCTTGGTCTCGCCGTAGTGCTTGACCAGACCCCGCACTTCCACGGCGTTGGGATGGTTGTCGTTTCGCGTCATGCCCACCATGGGACCATCCGCCACTGACAAAGCCCCTACAGGCTTCCGACAGGCGGGCGACGGCCCGCCGACATCCGTGTCGGCGGGCCGTCGGCGGCGGGCCCGGTTCTAGTGGAAGGCGTGCTCCGCCTGCGGGAACGATCCGCCGACGACGTCCTCGGCGAAGGCCTTCGCCGCGTCACCCATCGTCTTGCGGAGGTTGGCGTACTGCTTCACGAAGCGCGGCATCTTCCCGCCGGTCAGGCCCATCATGTCGGTCCACACCAGCACCTGCGCGTCGCACTCCGAGCCGGCGCCGATGCCGACGGTCGGGATGTGCAGGGACCGGGTGACCTCGGCGGCCAGCTCGGCCGGGACCAGCTCCAGGACCACCGCGAAGGCACCCGCGTCCTGCGCGGCCTTCGCGTCGCGCAGCAACTGGTGCGCGGCCTCGTCGGTGCGGCCCTGCACCCGGTAGCCCATGGCGTTCACGGACTGCGGGGTCAGACCCAGGTGCGACATGACGGGGATGCCGGACTGGACGATCAGCTCGGTCTGGGGCAGCGAACGCTCGCCGCCCTCCAGCTTGACCGCCCCGACCCCGGCCTCCTTGACCAGCCGGGTCGCGCTGCGCAGCGCCTGCACGGCGCCTTCCTGGTACGAGCCGAACGGCAGGTCGCCGACGATCAGGGCCCGGCTGGTGCCCCGTACGACGGCCGCCGACAGCAGGGTCATCTCGTCCATCGTCACGGGGACGGTGGTCTCGTAGCCGAGGTGACAGTTGCCCATCGAGTCGCCGACGAGCATGACCGGGATGCCGGCCTCGTCGAACACGGACGCGGTCATCGCGTCGTAGGCGGTGAGCATGGGCCACTTCTCGCCGCGTTCCTTGGCGAGGGTGAGGTCGCGGACGGTGATGCGGCGGGTGCCCGCGCCCCCGTACAGGGTCGGAGAGGCTTCGCGGGCAGGCGAAACGGCATGCGACATTGCAACTGCTCCTTGTGTCATCTCGAGGCGCCCTCACGGCGTCCCCGGACTCACCCACCATGGTGGCACCCGTCCGCCCCACGACGGAAGTGCCACGGAGGGCGGCGGTTGACCGGTCCGTCACACTCCTGCTCCGGCTCAGGGCGCGCCCGAGCCAATGTGCGCGTTTCGTGACAAGCGGAACCCTTGCCGCACGGCCGTTCGTCCCTCCGGTTGTATGGCCGCACAGGACGGCACCGAAGGCTCCGCGCATCGCCTAGGGTCAAGGGGCGGGGACGGAGCGCGAGCACGGCAGCGAGGACATGGGCATGGCACAGGCGTACATGACGGAGACGGGGAACGGCGGCTCCGAGCCGGGGCCCTCGCGAACCGGTCTGCGGCGCCGGCTGGCCGGACTGAGGCACGACCGGGGCATCTGGAAGCGCGGCATCGTGACCGCCTCACTGGCCGCGCTGACCTCGCTGGTCATGATCCTGCACGCGGAGCTGCCGAACGACGTCGGCAACCTGGGCAGCCTCACCGAGACCTTCCTGCCCTGGCTGGGCCTGATGGTGCCGGTGCTGCTGGTCACGGCGGTGATCCGCAAGTCGGCCACCGCGCTGATCTCGATACTGCTGACCACCGTGGTCTGGGCGAACCTCTTCGGCGGCCTGGTCACCGACAAGTCGGGCGCGGGCGGCAACCTGATGGTCGCCACGCACAACGTCGACGCCGACAACCTCGACCCGCTCGGCACCGCCGAGTCCGTGTCGAAGTCCAAGGCCGACGTGCTGGCGCTGACCGAGCTCAAGGCGAGCGCCGTCCCGATCTACGAGAAGGCGCTGGCGGACACGTACAAGTACCACGCCGTCGAGGGCACCGTCGGGGTGTGGAGCAAGTACCCGCTGACCTCCAGCAAGCCCGTCGACATCCGCCTCGGCTGGGTCCGGGCCATGCGCACCACCGTGGCCGGCCCCACGGGCGCGATCGGCGTCTACGTCGCCCACCTCCCCTCGGTACGGGTCAAGCTCAACGCCGGTTTCACCGCGAACCAGCGCGACAACAGCGCCGACGCGCTGGGCGCGGCGCTCGCCGCCGAACCCCTGCGGAAGGTCATCCTGCTCGGTGACCTCAACGGCACCATGAACGACCGGGCCCTGTCCGAGGTCACCTCGCAGATGCGTTCCACGCAGGGCGCGGCGGGCGACGGCTTCGGCTTCAGCTGGCCCGCGCAGTTCCCGATGGCCCGCATCGACCAGATCATGGTGCGCGGCATCAAGCCGGAGGCCTCCTGGACCCTGCCGCGCACGGGCAGCGACCACCTGCCCGTCGCCGCCCGCCTCACCGTCAGGCCTTAGCCGCGAGCGCCACGGCTCCGGTCGGCCCGGCCGCCCTTACGCCCGTTCGCGCCAGCCGTTCGTGATGGGCAGTCGGCGGTCCTTGCCGAAGCCCTTCGCGGAGATCTTCGTACCCGGCGGGTACTGGCGGCGCTTGTACTCCGCCGTGTCGACCATGCGCAGGGTCCTGGCGACCAGCTCGCGGTCGAAGCCGGCCGCGACGATGGCGTCGACCCCCTGATCGCGGTCCACGTACAGGGCCAGGATCGCGTCCAGCACCGGATAGTCCGGCAGGGAGTCCGTGTCCACCTGGCCCGGGCGCAGCTCGGCGCTCGGCGGCTTCACGATCGAGTTCTCCGGGATCGGCGGGATCTCGCCGCGCTCGAAGGCGGCCCGGTTGCGGTACCGGGCGAGACGGAAGACGTCCGACTTGTAGACGTCCTTGATCGGGCCGTACGCGCCGACGGAGTCCCCGTAGAGGGTGGAGTAGCCGACCGCCAGCTCGGACTTGTTGCCCGGCGCCAGCACGATGTGGCCCTCCTGGTTGGAGACCGCCATCAGCATGGTGCCGCGCAGCCGGGACTGGAGGTTCTCCTCCGCCAGCCCGGTCAGGCCCAGCGAACCCATGTAGGCGTCGAACATGGGCTCGATCGGCACGGTCCGGAAGTTCAGTCCGGTCCGTTCGGCGAGTCCGGCCGCGTCGCCCCGGGAGTGGTCCGAGGAGTACTTCGACGGCATCGAGATGCCGTACACGTTCTGCGCGCCGACCGCGTCACAGGCGATGGCGGCGACGAGCGCGGAGTCGATGCCGCCCGACAGGCCGATCAGGACGGACTGGAAGCCGTTCTTCCTGACGTAGGCGCGCAGGCCCACGACGAGCGCGTCGTAGATCTCCTCGTCGTCGTCCAGCCGCTCGGCGTAGCCGCCGGGGACGACGGGCTCGTACGGCTCCACCGGCTCCTCGGAAAGGACGACGCGGTCGATCCGCAGGCCGTCGTCGACGATGCCCTCGGGTGCGTCCGGCGAGGCGGCCGGGAGGTCCAGGTCGACCAGCACGCAGCCCTCGGAGAACTGCGGGGCGCGGGCGACGACCTCGCCGGAGGCGTCCACGACGATCGAGTCGCCGTCGAAGACCAGCTCGTCCTGGCCGCCCATCATGGCGACGTAGGCGAGGGTGCAGCCGGCCTCCTGGGCCCGCTTGCGGACCAGTTCCAGGCGCACGTCGTCCTTGTTGCGCTCGTACGGGGAGGCGTTGACGGAGATCAGCAACCCGGCCCCGGCGGAGCGGGTGGCCGGGACGCGGCCGCCGTCCTGCCAGAGGTCCTCGCAGATGGCCAGGGCGACGTCGATGCCCCGGACCCGGACGACCGGCTGGGTGTTGCCCGGCACGAAGTACCGGAACTCGTCGAAGACGCCGTAGTTGGGGAGGTGGTGCTTGGCGAAGCGCAGCACCACCCGGCCGCCGTGCAGGACGGCGGCCGCGTTCTCCGGGGAACCGGCGGGCTTGCCGAGGCGGGGCACGGCCTGCTCGGTGCGGTCGAGGTAGCCGACGACCACCGGCAGCTCGCCGAGGCCCTCCGCCGCGAGGCGCTCCGCGAGTTCGCGGAGCGCCTCGCGGGAGGCCTCGACGAAGGAGCCGCGCAGGGCGAGGTCCTCGACGGGGTACCCGGTCAGCACCATCTCCGGGAACGCCACCAGGTGAGCGCCCTGCTCGGCGGAGTGCCGGGTCCAGTGGACGATCGAGTCCGCATTGGCGTCGATGTTGCCGACGTGCGAGTCGATCTGATTCAGAGCGAGACGAAGTTGAGGCACGCGACCCAGTCTAATCGTCTTTCTGACGCGATGTCCTGTGGTCGGGGCATCCGGGCCCTGTCGGCGTCAGCCGATCGGGCCGCTGAACTTCGCGTCCGGCAGCAGGATGCCGGGGGAGATCTCGGCGTCTATGTGCGTTGCGCCCTCGGGAATCTCGTAGGCGATCGTGCCGGTCGCGGACTGGCCGGGCTGGATGGTGCCCTCGACGTGCTGCGGCATCCGGACGTCGTAGACGACCTCGCCCTCGTTGCCCTTCTCGTCCCTGATGTCGGGCACCGCGTAGATGACCTCGTGCGGCTTGTCCGTGGAGTTGGTGATGGTGAGCGTCAGCTGCACCGCGTTGCCGACCTTGATCACCTTGCTCTTGGTGACGTACTTCTTCGGCGACGACAGGCTCACCTTGATGCCGCTCGGGTACGAGTACGTCTGGCCGAACGCCAGCGGGGTGCTCCTGCCCGGGCCCTCGTCGGTGGTCGTGGGCGGCAGGCTGTACGTCGGGCCGCCCGACGGCATGGTGAAGGGCTCGTCCTCCTCCCAGTCCTCGTCGATGCTCTCGGCCGAGCTCCGGACCACGGCCACGGTGAGGAACCCGCCGCCGACGGAGGTCAGGACGCTGACCACGCCCAGGATCGTGCCGGCGAGTGCCATGCCCTTGCGGGCGGCGCCGTGCCGGGCGGCGGCCATGGCGCCGATGCCCATGCCGAGAGCGGTGAGGCCGACGAGGGTGCCGAGCCAGAAGAAGAAGGGGGCGAGGGTCGCCGGGATCGCGATGATGCCGAGGGTCAGGGCGGCGACGGCGAGTCCGTTGGTGGCCGGGGCGGGCGCCGGGTAGCCGGCATAGCCGGGCTGGCCGGGGTAGCCGGGCTGGCCGGGGTAGGCGGGGTGTCCGGGGTGGGCGGGGTGGCCGGGGTGGGCGGGCTGCCCGGGGTAGCCGGTGGTGGGGCCGGTCGGGGCTCCCCAGGCGTTGGCCGGTACGCCGTGACCGCCGGCCGGCGGCGGGGGCGGCATGAGGGGCGCGAACCCTCCGGGGGCGGGAGGCGCGAACGGGTTGTGCTCGGCGGGGGCGGCGGGCGGCGTGGGGGCTCCCGCCGCCGTGGGGGCGCCGAAGCCGCCCGCGGGCGGTTCCACGGGCGCGGGGGTCGGGGGAGCGACCGGGGGAGCGTCGGGGCCGAAGTGGTTGTGCAGCGTCGGCGTCGGCATCGGTGTCGGTATCGCAGGGGCCGCCGGAGTCGCCGGTGCGGTCGGCGGTGCGTCCTGCGGGGTCTTGCTGAGCGACGTGGCCGGTGCGGTCGGCGGTGCGTCCTGCGGGGTCTTGCTGAGCGACGTGGCCGGCGCGGCCGGGGGCGCGTCCTGCGGGGTCTTGCTGAGCGACGTGGCCGGTGCGGTCGGCGGTGCGTCCTGCGGGGTCTTGCTCAGCGACGTCGCCGGGGTCGCCGGGGGTGCGTCGGGCGGCGTGGGCTCGGCGGAGGGGGGCTTCGACAGGGACGTCCGAGCGGGGGTCCCGGGTATGGGCGTCCCCTCGGGCTCCGACGGCGGGCCGACGGAGTCGCTGGGCGGGTTCGGTGGCGTGCTCATACCGGGGCGTCCTTGTGCGGTGGGCGGGCGAGGGGCGTGCGCCAGCCTGCCACGACGGGGCGGCCCCACAAACCGACTTCGCGCCTCCGACATGGCGACCCCGGGCGGGTATCGACCGACTTCGCCCGGTCCGTGGCGATCACCCCGCCACGCCACGGACCGCCGTGCCGGGTGTCGCCACCCGGCACGGCCCCGCCCCGGCCGTGGCGATCGCCACTCGCGGTACGGGCACCCCGGTGGGCACTCGAACGTCCTACCTCCCGTGGGCCCGGTCGGCCCGGTGGTTCCGACCGGGGGACCGGACCCGGATCTGCTTAGGATTAGTCACACTATGCGTACAAATGGCAGCAACGGCCCCTCCGTACGGAGCGCCTGGCCCGTCGCCACCCTGATCGGTCTCGGCGCCGCCGCCTACACCGCCTGGGTGCTGGAGGTCGTCCTCTCGACCGGCCTCAACCCCATCGAGACGTACGTCAGCGAGCTCGCCGCGCAGGACCAGCCCCTCGGCGGCCTGTTCCGCGCCACCGACTTCACCGCGGGCGTCCTCGTCCTCCTCGGCGGACTCATCGCCCTGGCCCGCCTGGTCCGGTACCCCGAGTCCCGACGCCCCTGGGCGGTCATCGGCTGGGCCGGCGTCACCCTCTTCGGCGCGGCCACCGCCGCCGACGCCTGGCTGCCGCTCAGTTGCGCGCCCACCGTGGACCCCGAATGCGCGGCCCGCGAGACCGCCGGACTGGTTCCCGCCACCCATCAGGCCCATGCCGTCAGCAGCAGCCTCGCCATGACCGGCGCCCTCACCGGCATAGTCGCCCTCACCATCGCCGCCCGCCGCTACGGCTGGTTCGCCCCGCTCGCCCGCTACGGCCCCGCCCTCGTCGTCCTGGAACTCCTCGCCACCGCCTGGACCCTGACCGCCATCGCGATGTTCACCGCCGGTCACGGCACCTGGGCCCTGGGAGCCGGCCAGCGGCTCCAGGTGCTGCTCGTGGCCCTCTGGCTGGGGCTGCTCGCCCATTCCGTCCACCGGGAGCGCCGGACGTGAGCGGCGGCGCCGGACGCTTCGTACGCGTCGACGGGGTCCCGCTGCACGTCGTCGTCGAGGGCCGGGGGCCGGTGTGCGTGCTGGCCGCCGGGCTGGCCATGGCCTGGTTCGACTGGGACCCGGTGGCCCGGCTCCTCGCCGACCGGGGCCGCACCGTCGTCCGCTTCGACCGGCCCGGACACGGACTGAGCGGGCCCGCCGCGGAACCCGCGACCGCCGCCGGCGAGGCCCACCGGATCGCCGCCCTCCTCGACGCCCTCGGCCCGGTCTCCGACCCCGGGCCCGTCACCGTCGTCGGGCACTCCATCGCGGGGTTCCACGCCGAGGCCTTCGCCCGCCTGTACCCCGAGCGCACCGCGGCCGTCGTCCTCCTCGACTCCAGCGTCGAGGAGCATCCCCGCGCGCTGCTGCCCGCCGCGCTGCGCACCGGCGCGGCCCGTGCCCTCGGCCGTGCGGTGACCGCCGCCGGACTTCCCGCCGCGCTCGGCCCGGCCGCCCGCCGCCTGGTCGTACGGACCTCCCGGACCGGCGGCGGCGACCCGGCCCCGCAGGACCTCGTACGCCGCTGCTACCGCACCGGCCGCGTCTGGCGCGGGGCGCTGCTGGAGAACTCCCGCTACCCGGACACGGCCGCCGAGGTGGCCGCCCTGCGCGGTACGCACCCCCTGGAGGCGCCCGCCACCGTCATGGTGGGCCACGGCGGCGGCACGGGGCGCACGGCACGGCGCTGGCTCGCGCGGCAGGAAGCCCTGGCCGAGTTGCTCGACGCCCGCTTCGAGGTGGCCGAACCGTCCGGGCACCTGGTCATGCTGGACCGCCCGCACCAGGTGGCACGGGCGGTCCTGGAGGCCGCCGCGCGACCCCGTGGGGGTCGTACGCAGGCCGGCCGGCCGCTTGCGTAGGCCCGTCAGCCGCGGGCGTAGACCTGCTCCGCCCAGTCGGCTATCTGCTTGTCCGAGAGGTGCCGGGCCAGGTCGGCCTCGCTGATCATGCCGACCAGCTTCTTGTCCCTGATCACGGGCAGCCGCTTGATCTGGTGGCTCTGCATCTCCTCCAGCACCTCGGAGACGTCCGCGCCCGCGTCGATCCAGCGCGGCGTGCCCTTGGCCATGTCGCCCGCCGTGATCTTCGACGGGTCGTGCCCCATGGCCACGCAGCCCACCACGATGTCGCGGTCGGTGAGGATGCCGCAGAGCCGTTCCTCGGCGTCACTGATGGGCAGCGCGCCCACGTTGAGGCGGCTCATGAGCTGAGCGGCCCGGTCCAGGGTCTCGGTGGCGGAAATCCACTGGGCCCCGGGGTGCATGATCTCTCCGGCGGTGGTCATCGTGAGAACCTCCTGAGCACGCCGTCGCGGCGGGCGCGGACGCGTCCGTCCCGGCGTCCCCATCCTCGTTCGCCCGTTCGGAGTACGCGACTCCACGGGGCGGGCGCCGGCGCCCGCACGCGTGGGAGGACGGGCCTCCTCACCCGTACGGGCGCTCGTGGACGGGCCGCGCGCATCAGCCGCGCGGCGCCGCCCCGCGCTGTTTCAGCATGTCCGCCATCAGGGTGAGCTCGGACTGCTGGGCCTCCACCATCCCCTGGGCCAGTGTCCGCTCCGCCGGGGTCTGGCACTGGCGCGCACAGCCCTCCGCCATCGCGACGCCGCCCTTGTGGTGGTCGGTCATCAGCTGGAGGTAGAGCACCTCGGCGTCCCGGCCGCCGGCGGCGCCGAGCCGCGTCAGCTCCTCCTTGGTGGCCATGCCCGGCATGATCGCCCCGGATCCGGTGGATCCGGTGGACCCCGTGGGTGGCGCGGCGTGCCCGGAGTGCGCGCCGTGCCCCGCGCCCCCGGACGTGCCCGTCGTCCCCATCCAGGACATCGGAGGCTCGTCGGCCATCACCTTCGGCAACTCCCACAGGTCCAGCCAGCCCAGCAGCATGCCGCGCTGGTTGGCCTGGGTGTTGGCGATGTCGTAGGCGAGGGTGCGGACCGCCTCGTCCTGCGTGCGGTCGCGGACGATGAACGACATCTCCACCGCCTGCTGGTGGTGCACCGCCATGTCGCGCGCGAAGCCCGCGTCCGGGGAGTGCGGCCCCGGGGTGCGGGCCGCGTCGCCGCCGCCCGAGCCGCTCGCGGTGGCGACCGTGGCCCCGACCGCGAACAGCACGGCCAGGACGACGGCCGCGCCCGCGGCCCAGTACGTACGGCTCACTTGCCGGTCAGCCCGTTCGTGCAGGCCGCGCCCGGCTCGGGGGTCTGCGCGCCCATCACGTACTTGGTGAAGAACTGCTCGACGCGGGGGTCGGCCGCGCTCTCCACCGTCACCTGCTTGCCCCACGCGCTGAGCATGATCGCGCCGGTCTGCTCCTTGACCGGGCTCATCAGCGTGTACGGCGTCTTGCTCACCTTCCCGGAGAGCTTGTCCAGGTCGCCCTTGGGGGCCTTCTCGTTGTACGTCACCCAGACCGCGCCGTGCTCCAGGGAGTGGACGGCGTTCACCTCGGGGACCGGCTCCGTGTAGACGTCACCGTTGCAGTTCATCCAGCGCGGGTGGTGGTCCCCGCCGACGGGCGGGTTCATCTCGTACTTCACCGGCGTCTCGACGTGGTTGCGGCCGAGCTTCTTCGCGTCCCACTCCTGTTCGCCGCTGACCGGGTTCTTGACGGCCGCGGCCTTGGCCTTCGCGGCCGCCTCGTCCTTCTGCTTCTGGTCGATCAGCACCCACGCGCCGAAGCCGACGAGCCCGGCGACGATCGCCGTCGAGGCCGTGATGGCGATGATCTTGTTACGCCGGTCGCGTGCTTTGTCGGCGCGGCGCATCTCGGCTATGCGCGTCTGGCGGGAGTGCTGGTCGGACGTCCTGCTGGCCATGTGCCCTGGTTCCTTCTGGTGAGGGGGGTGTCGGGGTCGAGCCTGTGGTGCGGTGCGGTGCGGAGCGGGACCCGTCAGGTCCGCAGCACTTGCAGGGCGTGCAGGTCGGGCGCGCGGGCGAGCGTCCCGGGAGGGCGGACCGGCCCCGCCGGCGCCGTACGGGGGGCAACGTCGGACCCGGCCCCCGCGAGCGCCGCCGCGGGCGGCGGGGCCGGCAGCACGGCCGGTGTCACGTGGGACAGCGGCGAGCAGCCCGGCAGGTCGTACGGGGACACGCAGACGGCGTGCGCGGACTGCGTCCGTACGGGATCCGGGACGTGCGCGTCGGCGGGCCGCACGCACAGGAAGGCCATCCCGGCCGCCACCCCGAAGGCGATCAGCAGCAGGACGGCAGCGCGGCGCACGGGCGGACGCCCGCGGTCCCCGCCCCTGATGTGCTCCCCGGCCCCCATGGGCGCCGATGGTAATGCTCATGACCGGCCCGCGGTCAGTGCGGGGTGTCATCACCTTTCGGGGGTGCGTAATGTGGCGGAAACCACCGCCGGCGATACTGGGCCGGCCCGACTGTGCCCACCCGCTCCTCGGGGCGGTGGTGCACAGGCCGTCTGAACTGCGAGGATGAAGCCATGGACAAGCAGCAGGAATTCGTCCTCCGGACGCTTGAGGAGCGCGACATCCGCTTCGTGCGCCTGTGGTTCACCGACGTACTGGGCTTTCTGAAGTCCGTCGCGGTCGCACCCGCCGAGCTGGAGCAGGCCTTCGACGAAGGCATCGGTTTCGACGGCTCCGCGATCGAGGGCTTCGCCCGGGTCTACGAGTCCGACATGATCGCCAAGCCGGACCCGAGCACGTTCCAGATACTGCCGTGGCGCGCCGAGGCCCCCGGGACCGCCCGGATGTTCTGCGACATCCTCATGCCGGACGGCTCCCCGTCGTTCGCGGACCCCCGCTACGTCCTCAAGCGCATCCTCGCCAAGACCTCCGACCTGGGCTTCACCTTCTACACCCACCCGGAGATCGAGTTCTTCCTGCTGAAGGACAAGCCGCTGGACGGGTCCCGCCCGGTTCCCGCCGACAACTCCGGCTACTTCGACCACACCCCGCAGAACGTCGGCATGGACTTCCGCCGGCAGGCGATCACCATGCTCGAATCGATGGGGATCTCGGTCGAGTTCAGCCACCACGAGGGCGCGCCCGGCCAGCAGGAGATCGACCTCCGCTACGCCGACGCCCTCTCGACGGCCGACAACATCATGACCTTCCGCCTCGTCATGAAGCAGGTCGCCCTCGAACAGGGCGTCCAGGCCACCTTCATGCCGAAGCCGTTCTCGGAGTACCCGGGCTCGGGCATGCACACCCACCTCTCCCTCTTCGAGGGCGACCGCAACGCCTTCTACGAGTCGGGCGCCGAGTACCAGCTCTCGAAGGTCGGCCGCTCCTTCATCGCGGGCCTGCTGCGCCACGCGGCGGAGACGGCGGCGGTCACCAACCAGTGGGTCAACTCGTACAAGCGCATCTGGGGCGGTTCCTCCCGCACCGCCGGCTCGGGCGGCGAGGCCCCCTCGTACATCTGCTGGGGCCACAACAACCGCTCGGCCCTGATCCGCGTCCCGATGTACAAGCCGGGCAAGACGGGCTCCTCGCGCGTCGAGGTCCGCTCGATCGACTCCGGCGCGAACCCGTACCTGACGTACGCCGTCCTCCTCGCGGCGGGCCTCAAGGGCATCGAGGAGGGCTACGAACTCCCGGCGGGAGCCGACGACGACGTCTGGGCCCTCTCCGACGCCGAACGCCGCGCGATGGGCATCGAACCCCTCCCGCAGAACCTCGGCGAGGCCATCTCCCTGATGGAACGCAGCGAACTGGTCGCCGAAACCCTCGGCGAGCACGTCTTCGACTTCTTCCTCCGCAACAAGAAGCAGGAGTGGGAGGAGTACCGGAGCGAGGTCACCGCCTTCGAACTCCGCAAGATGATGCCGGTGCTGTAACCGCCGGTCAGCGCCATTGCGCGCACGCTCCACCCTTCGGGCCGACGGTCGATGACCGCCGGCCCGAAGCCGTTCCACGCCCCCCGGGCCATCGGTGGGCCGCCTCCTGACCATGGGCCGGACCCTTCGGGGGCGGAGCCCCGGGGGCCTGTTGGTTCTCAGCCGGTGGCGTGGGGCGACAGCGTGGTGGACGCGGCGTCGTGATCCGCGCAAGCGGCCCACCAACTGTCACCGCCGGCGTCGCCTACCCGCACGCTCCACACCGCTGGGCGGCGGCAGGGAGCCCCCTGGGGCCTGTCGTCAAACTCCCGTCTGCCTCGCGGCGGCCGGCACGCGCTCCCGCCGCACCGGGCGAAAGCCCGAGTACGTCCGGTACGCGGGCTTCCGCCCGGCACGCCGGGAGCACGCACCGGACGCCGCGAGGCCGCCCTCCGGGCGACGACGGGAGTTTGACGACAGGCCCCAGGTGCACTCGCCCCGTGCGGAAGCCGTGCCGGCGCCGTGGTTGCCGGCTGCCCACGGGCGTTTCTCTCGGAGTTCCATGGCGGACATTGAAGCGGAGCCACGTGCGACCCCGCCGCCGAACGAGCAGATCCCCCGAGCTGTCCGAGGACCGTCGGCCCCGGGCGGAGTGTGATGTGGGGCCCGGTGTGACCCCCGGGGCAGGCATGCCGCAGTGTCGCCCGTTCCGCGAGGGGCCGGTCCGCGCGGGGAGTTGACTGCGCGGCGGTGGGAGTGCCGCAATGGGAAGGGGAGTCGGTGCCCCCCGGTGTTCGTACCGGAGGGTCCGGCGTCGGCTTCCCGGGTGCGGGCGTCGTCCGTGCGGGCGGTGGGACGGGAGCGGGAAAGGTGCTTCGATGATCACTCTTGCCGTGGTCGGTGCCGGGGAGCGGGGAACGGGATACGCGGCCTGGGCGTTGGCGCATCCCGGGCGGGCCCGGGTCGTGGCGGTTGCCGAGCCCCGCGAGGTCCGGCGGGAGCGGCTCGTCGCCGCGCACGGGCTGGAGCCGGACGCGGCGGTCGACGACTGGCGGGTACTGGCCGCCCGTGGGCGGATCGCGGACGCGGTGCTCGTCTGCACGCTGGACCGCGACCACCTGGAGCCCGTGATCGCGTTCGCCGCGCTCGGCTACCACATCCTGCTGGAGAAGCCGATGGCGCTGACGGAGGCCGACTGCCGGCGCATCGTCGCCGCCGTGGAGGAGTCCGGGGTGATCCTCGCGGTCGGACACGTCCTGCGCTACACCCCCTACACGCAGGCCCTGAAGCGCGTGGTCGACTCCGGCCGACTCGGGGAGGTCGTCAGCGTGCAGCACCTCGAACCGGTCGGGTTCTGGCACCAGGCGCACTCGTTCGTCCGGGGCAACTGGCGCCGGGAGGACGAGGCGACGTCCATGATCATGGCGAAGTCCTGCCACGATCTGGACTGGTTGCAGTACGTGCTCGGGCAGCCGCCGGTACGCGTTTCCAGCTTCGGCCGGCTCTCCCACTTCCACGCCGGGAACAGGCCCGCGGGCGCCGCCGACCGCTGCCTGGACTGTTCGGTGGAGGCCACGTGCGCCTATTCCGCCCCGCGGGACTACGGAGACCGGCTCGCCGCGGGCAGGCACGGATGGCCGCTGAGCGTGGTGGTCGACGAGTTCACCCCGCAGGCCCTGGAGACGGCGCTGCGCGAGGGGCCGTACGGCCGGTGCGTGTACGCCTGCGACAACGACGTGGTCGACCATCAGGTGGTGGCCATGGAGTTCGGCTCCGGGGCCACGGCCACCTTCACCATGACCGCGTTCACCGAACAGGCCGACCGCCGAACCCGCGTCTTCGGGACCCGCGCCGAACTGCGGGGCGACGGCCGGCGGGTGCGGGTGTACGACTTCCTGACCCGCCGCGAGGAGAGCGTCGAGGTCGGTGTCGAGGGGACGGCGGACGCGGGCGGCGGGCACGGCGGCGGTGACGCCGCGCTGATGGCCGCCTTCGTCGCCTCCGTGGCCGCGGGCGACCCCGCCCTCGTGAAGTCCGGGCCGAGGGAGTCCCTCACCAGCCACCTGACGGTCCTGGCGGCCGAACGCGCACGCCGGAGCGGCACCGTCGAGACGGTGGGTCCGCCGGACGGCGCGTCCTGAGGGCCTGCCGTCGAACTCCATCGGTGCGTCAGGCGTTCGGCAACGGCGGTGCGACCGCCGGGCGCCAGATGGGGGTGGGGCCGGCGGTGGCCGTGTGGATCAGGGCGTCGAGGCCGAGGACCGCCGTCGTGACGCCGCCGCCGGCCTCCTGGACGGCCGCGGGGGCGCCCGCGTAGAGCATGCGGGACTCGGTCCAGGCGGGCGGCCCGCCCAGCGGGGCGGCGGCGATGGTGCCGGTGTCGGCGCGGCCCGTGACGAGGCGGCCCGCCACGCCGACCGCTCCGTAACCGGCCCGGCCACCGGCCTCCGTGAGGGCGGACACCTGCGGGGCGGCGGTGCCCGCGGTGACCAGCGCGCTGCGGACGACGCCCGAGTCGGGGCGTCGGAACCAGAGGCGGACGCCCGCGCCGTCCGGGGTCGCCGTGAGGGGGACCGTGGTGGCGGGGAGCCCGGTGGGGAAGGGGCCGGCGAGCGGGCCGCCGGCGGTGGGCTGGGTCCAGGCGAGGACGGACCTGGCGGTGCTGGCGTAGACGTGCCGGCGTCCGGCCGCGTCCACCACGGCCACCGGGTCGCTCTGCAGGTCCTCGCCGCCCAGGCGCTGCCAGTCGGTGAAGCCGCCCGAGGGCTGCTGGGTGCTCGCGCGCAGGGTGCGGCGGGTGTCGCGGAGGTAGACGGTGAGCCGGCCCGCCGGGTCGACGGCGGCGGCCGGGGCGCTGATCGCCGAGGTGCCGGCCTCGTCGCCCGTCTCGGGGGTGCCGAGCGACTGCCACGCCGCGAACGGTCCGTCGGGGACGGTCTGGACGGCGAGGACGACCTCGCGCCGGTAGTCGGCGGGCCCGGGCCCCAGCGTGGTGCGCGTGGCGAGGACCGCGATGCGGCCGTCGGGCAGGCGGGCCGTGGTGGCGCCCGGGTCGATGCCGGTTCCGGGGAGCAGGGCGGGGCCCGTCCAGGCGCCGGCACGGTCGCGGTTCCAGACGGCCATCCGGCCGTCCAGCGCGGTGAAGGCCCAGAGCCGGCCGGGAGTGCCCTCGGTCAGCCAGGAGGTGGTGTCGGCGCGGGCGTAGCGCAGTGACTGGGCCCAGTTGCGGCCGGTGGGGCTGCCCGCCACCTTGCGGTCGCCGCATCCCGACGGGCTGCCGCAGTGGTCCGTGCGGTCCTGCCATGCGTAGGTCCGCAGGTAGCCGGTCTTCGTCTCGGCCGTCTGCGGGTCCAGCGAGTGGGGCAGGGCGCCGTTGTGGTAGCCGAGGTAGCTCTGCACGGAGAAGCGGGGGCGGTCCGTGACCCGCTCCGCGTACGCCGCGGTGGCGGCCTGCACGAAGCGGGCGCCGTACATGTGGTCCTGGTGGTCGGTGTACTTGCCGGTGTGTTCGTACCGGCCGGGCGTCGGGTCCTGCATCCGTATCGTCGTCGGCCGGTACTGCTCCAGGACCCCGGCTATCGCTTGTATCGCCTGGTCCTTGGTGTACGTGAACGGCTGCTTGACGGGGGTGCCCGAGGCCAGTTGGGCTTCGAGCGCGGGTATGTCCCCGTTCCACAGGCCGCGCAGGCTGTCCGGGTTCTTCCCGGCCGGGCTGCGCGCCTCGCGCAGTTGGAGCCACACGAGGTGGATCTCGGGCCGGGCGACGAGGACGTCGAGCTCGGCCTGCCCGCCGCCCGCCGTCGGTACGACCGTGCGCTTCCACGCGCTGGTGCGGTCGCCGGTGGCCATCTGGGCGTAGGCGGAGCGGATGCCGTTCTGCCTGGCCTCCGCGTAGTGGGTGCGGTCGGCCGGCTGCTCCGGGTCCTTGGCCTCGCCGCCGCGGGCCTCGTTGCGGCCGTCGGCCTCGCCCGAGGTGAGGTAGGCGGTGGTGACCCTGGTCCCGGCCGTGAGGGACCGGCTGAGGTCGGGGTTCATGAAGAACAGGTCGTCGTCGGGGTGGGCGACGATCTGCACCACCGTTCCGGCCGTGGTGCTCGCGGGGAGGACGG
This sequence comes from Streptomyces sp. Isolate_45, assembly GCF_024721315.2. Lineage (GTDB taxonomy): Bacteria > Actinomycetota > Actinomycetes > Streptomycetales > Streptomycetaceae > Streptomyces. The sequence continues at coordinate 40,414 of NZ_JANFAK020000040.1, read as the reverse complement.
GGAGCGCGTCCCGCGCGTCGGTCGCCTCGGCCGAGGTCTGTTGGCCCGAGGCGACGGCGAGCACACCGGTGGCGCCCACGGTGAGCATGGGCAACACGGCCGCGAGGAGGAAGCGGCGGCGGGAAACGGGCATCGGTCAACGCCTTGAGGTCGTTCCGGGGCGGGAAGAACCGCTGTTCGGTCACTGAGAGGCCAAATCGGGGGACTTGGTTCACCGATTTCGCCGATGACGTCTGCTTTCCGAAAACGACCGGGTGCGATTGTGCCTGTTGGGGCTCCTGGTTGTGCATGTGACCGGATCGTGGACGGAGTTGACCGTGTCGGAAAAACAAAGAACGCCCCGGGAGGGGGCGTTCGGTGTGATCAGGGGCGAATGCGAGCTTCGGGCGATTCCTACGGTCCGGTGTTGCTCGGGCCCACCGGCATCCACGGCGCCAGGTACGCGTTCGCACCGCCGGGGTTCCCGGAACCACCGGTGCCGCCCGCGCCGCCGGCTCCGTCGGCACCGCTCACGACGTCCGCGCCTTCCACCGCGCCCCCGTCGCCCGAGTCGTTCGCCGAGGACGTGACGTACAGCCGCGCGTCGAGTCCGACCACCGCCAGGCTGACCAGGTTCCTGCCCGTCATCGTGCTGGACGGCGCGCCGACGAACATCAGCGGCGAGCGCTGCCACAGGTGCCCCGGACCGAGGTCCGAGCCCAACTGCCCGCCCGACGAACGGCCGGCGAGGAGGTGTCCGCTGGCCGTCACCGAACCGAAGCCCTGGAGCCCGCCCAGGTCGGTGAGGCCGGTCACCTTCGGCCCGTCGTCCGCGGTCATCAGGGCGGTACGGACGTTGCCCGAGCCCGGCTTGCGGAACCACAGCCGCACCCCGCCCTCGCGGCCCACGGCCGTCAGCGGCACCGTCGTCTCCGGCAGGCCGGTGGCCGTGGCCGGGCCCAGGGCCGCGCCCGGCTCCGGCTGCGCCCAGCCCGTCACCGACCGGGTGGTCGCGGCGAACACCATCAGTCGCCCGGAACCGTCCGTCGCGGTGACGGGAGTGCCGTGCAGGTCGGCGCCGCCGTGCCGCTCCCACGGCCCCCATGCGCCGTCCGCGTCCTGGGTCCGGCCGCGCAGGGTGGACGCGCCGTCGCGCACGTACACCGCCATCCGCCCGGCGCCGTCGACCGAGACGGCCGGCGCGCTGATGTCGGACGTCCACTCATCGTCCGCGCCGTCCGGGGTGCCCAGTGACTCCCAGTCCTCGAACTCCTCCGAGCCGGGAGCCCGTTGCACCGCGAGGACGACCTCGCGCCGGTAGTCGGAAGGCGCCTCCCCGAAGGAGGTGCGGGTGCCGAAGGCGGCGATCCGGCCGTCCTTCAACGTGACGGTCGATATGCCCTGGTCCATACCGGTCCCGGGCAGAAGCAGTGGCCCGCTCCAGCGGCCTATGAGCCCGGTCCGGTGCCAGAGCGCGACCTGCCCGTCGAGCACCTTGAATGCCCACAGGCCCTGCTGCGCGTCGGAGGTCAGCCAGGAAGTGCCGCTGCCGCGGGCGTAGTTGATGGACTCGGTCCACCGGTTGCCCGCAGGACGGTCGGCGACCTTGAGGTCTCCGCAGCCGGCCTCGCTGCCGCAGTGGTTCTTCCGGTCCAGCCAGGCGTACGTGTCCAGGATGTCCAGCTTCTCGCGGGCCTCGGCAGGGTCGAGGGAGCTCGGTAGCGAGCTGTTGAAGTAGCCGACGTAGTTCTGCGTCGCGAAGTGCGGCCGGTCCTTGACCTCCCGCGCGTAGGTCTCGCTCGCCAGCTGCACGAACCGGGCGCCGTAGAAGTGGTCCTGGTGGTCGGTGTACCGCTTGGTGTCCGGGGTCCGGCCGGGCGTGGGGTCCTGGGTGCGGATGGTGGTCGGCCGGTACCGGTCGAGGATGCTCACGAGGGTCCGTACGACCTGGTCCTTCGTGTACGTGAACGGCTGCTTGACGGGGGTCCCGGACGCCAGCATCGACTCCAGGTGCGGGACCTTGCCGTCCCACAGGCCGTGCAGGCTGTCGGGGACGTCCTGGTAGACGTGCCCCGCCTCGCGCAGTTGCAGCCACACGAGGTTGACCTCGGGCTTTGCGACGAGGACGTCGAGTTCGGCGTGGGCGCCACCGGCGGTCGGCACGACGGTCCGCTTCCAGGCGCTGCTGCGGTCGCCCGTGGCCATCTTGGCGTAGGCGGCGCGGATGCCGTTCTGGCGGGCCTCGGCGTAGCCCGGCTTGTCGGCGCGGGTGGAGGCGCCCTTGGCGGAGCCCGCGTTGACGCCGTCGGCCTCGCCGGAGGTCAGGTAGACGGAGGTCACGGGGTGGCCGGCGGCTATGGAGTACCGCAGGTCCGGGTTCATGAAGTACAGGTCGTCGTCCGGGTGCGCGACGACCTGGAGCACCCGGCCCGGGTCCGGAAGCCCCGCGGCGGTGGCGGTGGTGGCCCGGGAGTCGGCGGTGGTCGGCGTGCCGAGACCGGCGAGGGCCTCGTTGCCGCGCAGGACGAGCATGCTGCCGGCGACGGTGGCGGCGCAGAACGCGACCACCTTGACGATCCGGGCGAGCCGGCGGTGGTGGGCGAGGGAGTGGGCGTGCCCGTGCCCGTGATCGTGCCCGTGCGGGAGGTGGCCCTTCGGGGCGTGCTCGTCGGTCGCGTCGGGCTCGGCTGCGTCGGGCTCGGTCCCGTCGGGCTCGGTCGTGTCCGGTTCGGTCGTGTCCGGCGCCGGTACGTCCCGGGGGAGCCACGCGCAGGTGTCCGGCGCCGTCCGCGGCTTGATCACGGGCGGACGGGCGCTCGGGGACGGCTCGGGACCGGGCCGCGTTCCGGAAGCCGCGGCCACCGCACGCGCCGGCCTCGTCCCGCCGCGGGCGGCCGGTACCGCGCGGGCGTCCGCCCCGGCGAGGGCGGTCGGTGCGCCGTCGGTGGGACCGGCGGGGGCCGTGGGGGCGGCGGGGCAGGGGGGATCGAGGAGGGGGCGTCCTTCGGGCATGGGGCTCCTCGTGACCGGTCAGCCGGGGACCGGGCCCCTTGGCGCATAGATCTACAAGTATTCAGAAAATCTGATAATCCGCCTCATGATGTGCGCCACGGCGCGCCGGTGAATCGAACGCCGCTCCGGCTAGGCTCACCACAGACCTGGCCGGGCCACCGGCCGCGACGCACGCGGGAGGCGGCGGGATGACAGTCCCGGGACGCAGGAGCAGCACCTTCATCAGGCTGCTGCGCAGCGGCTTCACCGACCCCTCCGCCGCCGCCCGGCTCCTCGACGCCGACGTGCTGGCCTCCGTACGCACCGACCCGGTGCTCCTCGACGCCCTCGGCGCGACCGCCGACCCGGACCTCGCCCTGCGCGGTCTCGTACGCCTCGCCGAGGCGCAGCCGCCGGACCAGCTGCCCGGGCTCCTCGACACCCTCGTCAGTGCCAAACCCCTGCGCGACCGGCTCCTCGGCGTGCTCGGCGCCTCGGAGGCGCTCGCCGACCACCTCGCCCGCCACCCCCGCGACTGGCTCGCCCTCATCACCTACGAGGCCGCCGACCTGCACCCGGGCCTGCCCGAGTTCGAGCAGGGGCTCGCCGACGCGCACGACCCCGTCGCCCTGCGCGTCGCCTACCGCCGCTGCCTGCTCTCCATCGCCGCCCGCGACGTCTGCGGCACCACCGACGTCGCCCAGACCGCCGCCGAACTCGCCGACCTCGCCACCGCCACCCTCCGCGCCGCCCTGCGCATCGCGACCGCCGCCGCCCCCGAGGACGCCGCCCGCTGCCGGCTCGCCGTCATCGCCATGGGCAAGTGCGGCGGCAACGAGCTCAACTACGTCTCCGACGTCGACGTGATCTTCGTCGGTGACGCCGCCCCCGGCGCCGACGAGGGCCAGGCCATGCAGTCCGCGACCCGGCTGGCCTCCCACCTCATGCGGATCTGCTCCGAGACCACCGTCGAGGGCACCATCTGGCCCGTCGACGCGAACCTGCGCCCCGAAGGCCGCAACGGCCCCCTCGTCCGGACCCTCGCCTCCCACCTCGCCTACTACCAGCGCTGGGCCAAGACCTGGGAGTTCCAGGCCCTCCTCAAGGCCCGCGCGGTCGCCGGCGACCCCGGCCTCGGCGTCCAGTACATCGCGGCCATAACCCCCCTCGTCTGGCAGGCCGCCGAACGCGAGAACTTCGTCGCCGACGTCCAGAAGATGCGCCGCCGCGTCGTCGACAACATTCCCGCCGCCCAGGTGGACCGCGAGCTGAAACTCGGCCCCGGTGGTCTGCGCGACGTCGAGTTCGCCGTCCAGCTGCTCCAGCTCGTCCACGGCCGCGGTGACGCCACCCTGCACTCCGGCACCACCCTCGACGCCCTCCACGCCCTGGCCGCCGGAGGCTACGTCGGCCGGACCGACGCCGCCCAGCTGGGCGACGCCTACCGGTTCCTGCGCTCCATGGAGCACCGCATCCAGCTCTACCGGCTGCGCCGCACCCACCTCGTCCCCGAGGACGAGAACGACCTGCGCCGCCTCGGCCGCTCCATGGGCCTGCGCACCGAACCGGTCGCCGAGCTCAACAAGGCCTGGCGTCGGCACGCCACCGCCGTCCGCCGCCTCCACGAGAAGCTCTTCTACCGGCCGCTCCTCGACGCCGTCGCCCAGCTCACCCCGGGCGAGACCAGGCTCTCCCCGCGCGCCGCCGGCCAGCGCCTCGAAGCCCTCGGGTACGCCGACCCGGTCGGCGCCCTGCGCCACCTCGAAGCCCTCGCCTCCGGCGTCAGCCGCAAGGCCGCCATCCAGCGCACCCTGCTGCCCGTCCTCCTCGGCTGGTTCGCGGACTCCGCCGACCCGGACGCCGGACTCCTCAACTTCCGCAAGGTTTCCGACGCCCTCGGCAAGACCCCCTGGTACCTGCGCCTGCTGCGCGACGAGGGCGCCGCCGCCGAGAACCTCGCCCGCGTCCTGTCCGCCGGACGCCTCGCCCCCGACCTGCTGATGCGCGCCCCCGAGGCCGTCGCCCTCCTCGGGGACCCCGAGAACCTCCGGCCACGTACGCACGAGGCCCTCGAACAGGAGGTACTGGCCGCCGTCGGCCGCGCCGAGAGCGGCGAGGCGGCCGTCGCGGCGGCCCGCGGGGTCCGCCGCCGCGAACTCTTCCGCACCACCGCCGCCGACATCATCGCCTCGTACGGGACGGAGGACAGCCCGGCCGAGACGGACCAGGGCGCGCTCGTCGACCGGGTCGGCGAAGCCGTCTCCGACCTGACCGCCGTCACCATCGCCGGAGCCCTGCGCGCCGCCGTGCGCGACCACTGGGGCGAGACCCTCCCCACCCGCTTCGCCGTCATCGGCGTCGGCCGCTTCGGCGGCCACGAACTCGGCTACGGCTCCGACGCCGACGTCCTCTTCGTCCACGAACCCCGTGAGGGCGTCGACGAACAGGAAGCCGCCAAGGCCGCCCAGACCGTCATCTCCGAAATGCGACGGCTCCTCCAGCTGCCCACCGCCGACCCGCCGCTGCTCATCGACGCCGACCTGCGCCCCGAGGGCCGCTCCGGACCCCTCGTGCGCACCCTGTCCTCGTACGCCGCCTACTACCGCCGCTGGTCCCTCACCTGGGAGAGCCAGGCGCTGCTGCGGGCCGTACCGGTCGCCGGGGACGACGAACTCGGCAGTCGTTTCATCGACCTGATCGACCCCCTGCGCTACCCCGTGGAGGGCCTCGGCGAGGAGGCCGTCCGGGAGATCCGTCGACTCAAGGCGCGGATGGAGACCGAGCGGCTGCCCCGCGGCGCCGACCCGACCCTGCACACCAAACTCGGCCGCGGCGGCCTCAGCGACGTCGAGTGGACGGTACAACTCCTCCAGATGCGGCACGCCTGGGCCGAGCCGGGCCTGCGCACCACCCGGACCCGCCGGGCGCTGTCGGCCGCCCACGCCGCCGGACTGATCCCGACCGAGGAGGCCCAGATCCTCGACGAGGCCTGGGTGCTCGCCACCCGGGTCCGCAACGCCGTCATGCTGGTCCGCGGCCGGGCCGGGGACACCTTCCCGTCCGAGGCCCGTGAGCTGGCGGCCGTCGGCCGCTACCTCGGCTACCCGGAGGGCAGGGTCGGCGAGATGCTGGACGACTACCGCCGTACGACGCGTCGCGCGCGGGCCGTCGTGGACGACCTCTTCTACGGATCCTGAGCCGGGGGGACCGCCCGGCTCGGGCACGCGGTACGCCCCACGCCCGGCGCCGGCCGTCGTCCCCTCACTGCCGCGCCGCCCGCAGGGCCCTGGCGTGCGCGAGGAGCGCTTCGAGGCCCAGGTCGAAGGCCGCGTCGGCCCGCCCCGGCCCCCCGGCGGCGAGCGCCCGGGCCAGTAGCGGGGTCTGCGTCGAGGGTTCCCACATGGCTTCGGGGGCCGCCAGGTCCAGCGCGGAGCCCAGGACCAGGTTCTCCAGGCCGGTCAGCAGCGGCATCACCTGTTCCTCGCCGAACCCGGCCGAGAGGAGCAGGGCGACCGCCCGCTCGTACTGGGCGAGCACGGCCGGGGCCCGTACCGGCGTGGTCATCAGCAGCGGGATGGCCCGCGGGTAGGCGGCGAACGCCGCCCGGTAGGACCGCGCCCATTCCTCCAGCGCCCGGTCCCAGGGGGTCAGGTTCAGGGCGGAACCGGCGATCGAGGCGCACACCCGTTCCCGGATCAGCTCCACCACCCCGGCCCGGCCGTCCACGTGGTGATACAGCGAGCCCGTCTGCACCCCGAGCGCCCGGGCGATCTGCGGAACGCTGAATTCCCCTTGCTCCGCGACCAGTTGCAGGGCGGTCGTGGCGATCCGCTCCCGGTCGAGCAGGGGGGTGCGCGGCCGTGCCATCGGTCTTCTCCCGCCGTGAGGTCTTCCCGTACGCCAGAACCGGAGGCTACATTGCCGCAAACCGAAAGCCTTTAGGTTTTCGGATTTCCGCCGCCTGCCGTTCGCAGAAGGGTGCCCCCGCATGCCCGAAACGCCGGACCCCGCGCCGAGAACCACCCCCACGCCCGCCCCGGGCCCGCCCCCCACCGCAGCCGGATCCGCCCTGCGCCGCGGCGCCCTCGGCACCGCCGACATCTCCTTCTTCGTCGTCTCCGCCGCGGCCCCCCTCACCGTCATGGCCGGCGTCGCGCCCGTCGCGATCCTCCTCGGCGGCATCGGCGCCCCCGCCGGGTACCTCCTCGCCGGCCTCACCCTCACCGTCTTCGCCGTCGGGTTCACCGCCATGAGCCGCCACGTCAGGAGCGGCGGCGCCTTCTACGCCTACATCGCGCGCGGCCTCGGCAAGCGCGTCGGCATCGGCGCCGCCCTGCTCGCCCTCGTCGGCTACAACGGCATGGAGATCGGCGTCTACGGCCTGCTCGGCACCACCACCGCCGACACCGGCCACGCCCTCGCGGGCATCGACGTCCCCTGGCTACCGGTCTCCCTCGCCGGCCTCCTGCTCATCTGGTACGGCGGCTTCCGTTCGATCGACTTCGGCGCGAAGCTCCTCGGCGTCCTGCTCGTCGCCGAGACCGGGATACTCGTCCTCCTCGCCGTCGGCGTCCTGGCCGAAGGCGGCGCCCACGGCCTGTCCGCCGCCTCCTTCGCCCCCGGCGCGGTCCTCGTCCCCGGCACCGCCGCCGTCCTGGCCTTCGCGTTCGCCGCCTTCACCGGCTTCGAGTCGACCGTCATCTACCGCCGCGAGGCCCGCGACCCCGACCGGACCATCCCGCGCGCCACCTACATCGCCGTCGCCTTCCTCGGCCTCTTCTACGCCTTCATCGTCTGGACCGTCATCCAGGCCTTCGGCGCCGAGGAGGTGATCACCGCCGCCGCCGAGGATCCGGGCGGCCTGTTCTTCGCCGCCATCACCACCTACGTCGGCCCCTGGGCGGCGGACCTCATGCACGTCTTCATCGTGACCAGCGTCATCGCCTCCCTCCTCGCCTTCCACAACGCCATCAACCGCTACGTCCTCGCCCTCTCCGAGGAGGGAGTCCTGCCCGCGGCCCTCGGCCGGGTCCATCCCCGCCACGGCTCCCCGTACCTCGCCGGCGCCGCCCAGACCGTCCTCGGCGCGGTGATCGTGCTCGCCTTCGCCCTCGCCGGGGCCGACCCGTACCAGCAGCTCCTGCTCTGGGTGAACACCCCGGGCATGATCGGTCTCATGGCCCTGATGCTGCTCGCCGCCATCGCCGTACCGGTCTACTTCCGGCGCACCGCCCACGACGAAGGGCCCTGGCGCACCCTGGTCGCCCCCGTCACCGCGGCCGTCCTGCTGGCCGTCGCGATCTTCCTCGTCGTCTCCAAGGTCGGCCTGTTCACCGCGGCCTCCACCACCGTCAACACCGTCCTCGTGGCCGTCGTCCCCGCGGTGTTCCTGACCGGCCTCGGCCTCGCACGCCGGCTCAGGACCCGCCGGCCCGAGGTCTACGCCCGCTTCGCCGAGGACCCGGTCGAAGCCGGCACCGGGACCGGGCCCGGCACCGAAGCCGCACCCGAAGCCGCACCCGAAGCCCCCACCACCCCCCTCGAAGGAGCAGAGCCGTGCCCGCTGCCGACACCGTCCTCACCGGAGCCCGAGTCCGCACGCTCGACCCCGCCCGCCCCGAAGCCGGCGCGGTAGCCGTCCGCGACGGGCAGATCGTCGCCGTCGGTCACGAGAGCGACGTACGGGACTGGCGCGGACCCGGCACCGAGGTCATCGACCTGGCCGGAGCGACCCTCACCCCCGGCCTGACCGACGCCCACAGCCACCCCGTCTGGGGCGTCGAGATGGCCACCGGAACCGACCTCTCCGCCGTCCGCGACCTCGACCAACTGCGCGCCGTCCTGCGCACGGCGGAGCGCGGCCCCGGCGGCTGGGTCCTCGGACACGGCCTCGACCACAACGCCTTCGGCGGCCGCCCCGTCGACCGCGCCCTCGTCGAGGAGGCCCTCGCCGGCGCCCCTGCCTTCCTGCGCCTCTACGACGGCCACTCCGCCCTCGCCACCGGCCCGGCCCTCGCCGCCGCCGGCATCACCGGACCCCGCGCGTTCGCCCAGCGCTCCGAGATCGTCTGCGCCACAGACGCCACGGGCGCCGTACGCCCCACCGGACACCTCATCGAGCACGCCGCGATGGCCCTTGTCGGCGCCGTCGCCCCCAAACCCACCGCCGCCGCCCGCCGGGCCCGCCTCCTCACCCTGCTCGACGAGATGGCCGCCACCGGCCTCACCGGCGCCCACGTCATGGACCTCGGGGACGGGGACGTACCCGCCCTCCTCGCCACCGTCGAGTACGAGGGCGACCTGCCGCTCCGCCTGCGCCTCGCCCCCTGGTGCATGCCGGGCGCGAGCGACGAGGAGCTGGCCGAACTGATCGAACTGCAACTCACCGGCGGCCGCCACTGGCAGGTCGGCGGCGTCAAGTTCTTCATGGACGGCACCGTCGAGGGCGGCACCGCCTGGCTGGAGCACGCCGACTGCCACGGCCAGGGCACCGACGCCTTCTGGCCCGACCTCCCCGCCTACGCCCGCGCCGTGCGCATCCTCGACACCGCCGGCGTCCGCACCGCCACCCACGCCATCGGCGACGCGGCCGTCCGACACGTCCTGGACACGGTCGCCTCCCTCGGCGCGCACGGCGCCATGCGACACCGCGTCGAACACATCGAGACCGTCCCCGACGACCAGCTGAAGCGGTTCGCCGAACTCGGCGTGATCGCCTCCATGCAGCCCCCGCACACCGCGTACACCCGCGCCGACCACACCGACGAATGGTCCAGGCGGCTCGGCGACGAGCGGGCGGCCCGGGCCTGGCGCTGCCGGGACCTGCGGGACGCGGGCGCGGTCCTGGCCCTCGGCTCCGACTGGCCCATCGCCCACCACGACGCCCGCCAGGTCCTCTCGACGGCGCTGCGCCCGCGCGGCGCGGCAGCCGCCGGCCGCTACCTGACGGGGCTGATGGCACTGGAGGGGATGACCTCGCACGCCGCGCTCGCGGCGGGGGAGCAGCGGGTGGCCGGCCGGATCGCGGTGGGCCTGCGCGCGGACCTGACGGCCCTCGGCCTCGACCCGGTGACGGCGGCTCCCGACGAGTTGGCCCAGTCCCCGGTCCGGCTCACGATGTCCGGAGGGCGAGTCACCCACCGCGCGGACGGCGCCTAGAACAGGGCGCCCGGGGGGGCTTACGGGGCTACGGGACTACGGGACCGCGGGGATACCTGCGGTACTACCGGCGGAAGCGGTTCAGCAGCGCGGCCGCGGGATGCGGTCCGGTGTGCTCGGGGTGGCGCGGCAGCCGGTGCGGCAGTGCGCCGTACCAGGCCCGCGAGACGGAGTAGCCGAAGGCCAGGCAGATCATCCCGCCGACCGCGTCGAGCCAGAAGTGGTTCGCGGTGGCCACGATGACGACGAGGGTCGCCGTCGGGTAGAGCAGGCCCAGGATCCGGGCCCAGGGGGCAGAGGCGACCGCGAAGATCGTCAGCCCGCACCAGAGCGACCACCCTATGTGCATGGACGGCATCGCCGCGTACTGGTTCGACATGTTCTTCAGGTTCCCGGAGGCCATGGAACCCCAGGTGTGGTGCACGAGCACCGTGTCGATGAAGTCCTGCCCGTTCATCAGCCGGGGCGGCGCGAGCGGGTACAGGTAATAGCCGACCAGGGCGACGCCCGTGGTGGCGAAGAGGATCAGGCGGGTGGCGGCGTAACGCCCCGGATGAAAGCGGTAGATCCAGACGAGCACGCCGATCGTCACCACGAAGTGGAGGGTGGCGTAGTAGTAGTTCATGCCGACGATCAACCACGTCACCGAGTTGATGCCGTGGTTGACGCTCTGCTCCACGGCGATGCCGAGGCTCCGCTCCACTTCCCAGATCCAGTCGGCGTTCGCCAGCGCGGCGGCCTTCTGCTCGGGCACGGCGTTGCGGATCAGCGAGTACGTCCAGTAGCTGACCGCGATCAGCAGGATCTCGAACCAGATGCGGGGCCGCCGCGGTGCCCGCAGCCGTGTGAGGAGGGGGCGCTCCGATGTCGGAGGGGCCTCGTACTCGACCACGGGGGGTGACGAGACGTCCGTCCGGGTTTCCAGTGTCTTCACGCTCGCTTCACCCATGGGGAGAGAGTCTGCCAGATGAGATCTCCCCACCGATCATCCCTCGGGACGGTCTTGTGGACCCGGGGTCCGCCCTGCGGACTACTACGGGGCGGGGGCTTCCCGAACCCGTCGCTGTCCCGGACCCGAAGCGGTCGATCCGCGGACCACCAGCTCCGGAAGGAAGACGAACTCGCTGTGCGGGGCCGGCGTCCCGCCGATCTCCTCCAACAGGGTCCGCACCGCGGCCTGCCCCATCGCCTGGACCGGCTGCCGGATCGTGGTCAGCGGCGGATCGGTGAACGCTATGAGAGGGGAGTCGTCGAAGCCCACGACCGACACGTCCTGCGGCACGCGCAGGCCCTGCTGCCGGGCGGCACGGATCGCGCCCAGCGCCATCATGTCGCTCGCGCACACCACGGCGGTGCAGCCCCGGGAGATCAGCGCGGCCGCGGCTGCCTGACCGCCCTCCAGGGTGTAGAGGGAGTGCTGGATCAGCTCCTCCGCCTCGGCCTCGTCGAGCCCGAGCCGTTCCCTCATCCCCAGCCGGAAGCCCTCGATCTTGCGGAGCACCGGTACGAACCGCTTCGGCCCGACGGCCAACCCGATCCGGGTGTGCCCGAGCGCGGTGAGGTGGGTCACGGCGAGCTGCATGGCGGCCCGGTCGTCGGGGGAGACGAAGGGGGCCCGCACCTTGTCGGAGAACCCGTTGATCAGGACGTACGGGACGCCCTGGCCGCGGAGTTGGTCGTACCGGCCCATGTCGGCGGTGGTGTCGGCGTGCAGCCCCGAGACGAAGATGATCCCGGAGACGCCGCGGTCGACCAGCATCTCGGTCAGCTCGTCCTCGGTGGACCCGCCGGGCGTCTGCGTGGCCAGTACCGGGGTGTACCCCTGCCGGGTCAGCGCCTGCCCGATGACCTGCGCGAGCGCCGGGAAGATCGGGTTGTCCAGCTCGGGCGTTATCAACCCGACGAGCCCCGCACTGCGCTGCCGGAGCCTTACGGGACGCTCGTAGCCGAGGACGTCGAGGGCGGCCAGCACGGACTCACGGGTGCCTGCGGCCACACCGGGCTTGCCGTTGAGCACGCGGCTGACTGTGGCTTCGCTGACCCCCGCCTGGGCTGCGATGTCGGCTAGCCGTGCGGTCACGGGATTGGACTGTACCGGGCGCGCGTTCAGATTGCCCACCACGTGCAGGAATCCGCCGGGAGCAGGACCGTGCGCCCGTCCGTCCGCACCGGCGCGCTCGACAGGACGGGACGACCCGGGGACGGCAGCTCCACCGGTTCCGCCCGGGTGTTGAGGGTGCAGGCGAAGCCGGGCCGGGTGAAGAGGAGCACGCCCTCGGGCGCCGGCAGCCACTCCATGCCGGGGAGAAGGGCGGCGCCGGGTCCGGGAGCGCCGGGTTCGCGAGCCCCGGGGGCGGCGCCGGAAAGCCCGGCGTCCGTGGCCCCGGCGTCCGCGGCCGGGTGGCCCGCTTCCGGGGCACCCAGGCCCGGCATCGCCCGGCGCAGTTCCAGGGCGGCCCGGTACAGCTCCAGGGTGGAGTGCGGGTCCCCGGTCTGGGCGGCCACGCTCAGGCCGGCCCAGTCGGCGGGCTGCGGGAGCCAACTGCCACCGCCGCCGAAACCGTACGGGGGCTCCTCGCCCGACCACGGCAGCGGGATCCGGCACCCGTCGCGCAGCCCGTCCTGCCCGGCGGCCTCGGCCCCGACCTCCCCGACGGCACCGGCCCCCGCGCCGCCCCCGGCCTCGACGGCGGGGCCCGCCTGTCGCGGGATCCGGCCGCGGCGGAACGCCGGGTCACGTCGCGCCCCGTCGGGCAGGTCGGTGACCTCCGGCAGCCCCAGCTCCTCCCCCTGGTACACGTACGCCGAGCCTGGCAGGGCCAACATCAGCAGCGCCGCCGCCCGCGCCCGGGCCAGCCCCCGCGCCCCGCCCCCGTACCGGGTCACGTGCCGGACGACGTCGTGGTTGGACAGCACCCACGTGGTCGGCGCCCCCACCGAGGCGGTCGCGGCCAGGGACTCGTCGATCACGGTCCGCATCGCGGCCGGGTCCCACGGACAGGTCAGGAAACGGAAATTGAAGGCCTGGTGCAGCTCGTCGGGCCGTACGTACAGCGCGAGCCGCTCCGAGGTCGGCGCCCACGCCTCGGCGACGCCGATCCGCTCGCCCCCGTAGGAGTCCAGGAGCCGCCGCCAGGAGCGGTGGATCTCGTGGACCCCGTCCTGGTCGAAGAAGGGGAGCGGCTCGGTGCCGATCAGCGTGGCCTGGGCGCCGCGGCCGATGTCGGGCAGCCCGGGCGCCTTGACCATGCCGTGGGCCACGTCGATCCGGAAGCCGTCCACCCCGAGGTCCAGCCAGAACCGCAGGACCGAGGCGAACTCGGCGGCCACCTCCGGGTGCTCCCAGTTCAGGTCGGGCTGCTCGGGGGCGAACAGGTGCAGGTACCAGTCCCCGTCCGGCACCCGGGTCCAGGCGGGACCGCCGAAGACGGACTCCCAGTCGTTCGGCGGCTGCGCCCCGTCCGCCCCGCGCCCCGGGCGGAAGAGGTACCGCTCCCGGGCCGGGCTCCCGGGCCCGGCGGAGAGGGCCTCCCGGAACCAGGGGTGCTGCTCCGAGGTGTGGTTCGGCACCACGTCGACGATGACCCGCAGGCCGAGCGCGTGCGCGGCGCGGACCAGGTCGTCGGCGTCGGAGAGGTCCCCGAAGAGGGGGTCGACGGCGCGGTAGTCGGCGACGTCGTATCCGCCGTCGGCCTGGGGGGAGACGTAGAAGGGGGTCAGCCACACCGCGTCGACGCCGAGTCGGGCCAGGTGCGGGAGCCGCTCGCGGACCCCGCGCAGGTCGCCGACCCCGTCGCCGTCGCCGTCCGCGAAGGAGCGCACGTAGACCTGGTAGATGACGGCATCGCGCCACCAGACGCCGCTCGTGGACGTGTTGCTGGAAGCGCTTGCAAGCCCGGAGGCCGTCAACTCGTGGGTCATATCGGGGTCAACGCGGGTACACACCCCATGGTTGCGGGCCTGGTCACTCGAAGGTGGGTCGAACTAACAGCAAGCCGCGGCAACCGTCCGGACACACGGATGTAACGATCGCCGCGTCTTGCAGAAAATTGCCGCAAGGTCTTTCGGTCGGCTTTCAGTCTTGTTACGTTCTCGGCAACTCGGGACCGCAGGGACGCGGCCGGGATCATCGAAGGAGTTCATATGCGGCGTGGCATAGCGGCCACCGCGCTGGTCGCGGCCCTGGCGCTCGCGGCGACGGCTTGCGGCGGTGACACCAAGGACGACGGTGGGGACGTCAAGACCGGCGGCGAGCTGAGCGGCACGGTCACCTGGTGGGACACCTCGAACGAGGCCGAGAAGGCGAGCTTCCAGAAGATCGCCGAGGCGTTCACGGCCAAGCACCCCAAGGTCACCGTCAAGTACGTCAACGTCCCGTACGGCGACGCGCAGAACAAGGTCAAGAACGCCTTCAACTCCGGCGCCGAAGCCCCTGACGTGATCCGTGCGGACGTCGGCTGGGTCGCCGACTTCGCCTCCCTCGGCTACCTCGACGAGGTTCCCGCCGAGACGGCCAAGAAGGTCGACGCCGAGTTCCTGCCGCAGGCCGCGGCCAGCGGCAAGTACGAGGGCAAGACGTACGCCGTCCCGCAGGTCATCGACACCCTCGGCCTCTTCTACAACAAGAAGATGCTCGCGGACGCCGGAGTCCAGCCCCCCACCACGCTGGAGGAGCTGAAGACGGCCGCCACCGCCATCAAGGCGAAGACCGGCAAGACCGGCCTGTACCTGCGCGGCGACGACTCCTACTGGTTCTTCCCGTTCATCTACGGCGAGGGCGGCGACCTGGTCGACGCCAAGAACAAGACGGTCACCGTCGACAACCCCGCCGGCGTCAAGGCCTTCAAGGCCGCCCGCGACCTCGTCGCCTCCGGTGCGGCCGTCACCAACGCCACCGACGGCTGGACCAACATGCAGACGGCCTTCAAGTCCGGCGAGGTCGCCATGATGATCAACGGCCCCTGGGCCGTCGCCGACACCTACGCCGGCGAGCAGTACAAGGACAAGGCCAACCTCGGCGTCGCCCCGGTCCCGGCCGGCTCCGCCAAGGCCGGAGCCCCGCAGGGCGGCCACGACCTCGCCGTGTACGCCGGTTCCAAGAACCGCGCCGCCGCACACGCCTTCGTCGAGTACCTCACCTCCCAGGAGGTGCAGGTCCAGTCCGCCAAGGAACTGAGCCTGCTGCCGACCCGGACCGCCGCCTACGACCAGCCGGACGTCAAGAGCAGCGCGATGGTCCAGTTCTTCAAGCCGGCCATCGACAAGGCCGTCGAGCGCGCCTGGATCCCGGAGAACGGCTCCCTGTTCGAGCCGCTGAAGGTCGAATACACCAAGGCCCTCACCGGCACCTCCACCCCGGAGGAGGCCGCCAAGGCCGCCGGCGCCGAGTTCCGCAAGATCCTCAAGGGCTGGAAGTAACGAACCATGGCTGCTCACACCAGCCAGTCGGTGGCGAAGGCCGCGGGCGGGGAAGCCGGTACCACCGGCCCCGCCCGCGGCCGGAGCCGCAGGACTGACAGCGACAGCACCGGCGGCGGGCGCGGCGGACTCAAGCGCGCGCTCGCCACACACTGGTACGCCTGGACCATGATCGCCCCGGTCGTGCTCGTCCTCGGCGTGATCATCGGCTGGCCCCTCGTCCGCGGCGTCTACCTGTCGCTGACCGACGCCAACGAGCGCAACGTCGCCCGGACCATCGGCGTCCGCCACATCGAGGCCACGTACGAGTTCGTCGGCCTCGACAACTACGTGGCCGTCCTCGGCGACCCGGTGTTCCTGCAGCGGCTGGTGTGGACGGTGGTGTGGACCGTCGCGTGCGTGTCCATCACCTTCGCCATCGGCCTCGGCCTGGCCAACATGCTCAACCGGCAGTTCCGGGGCCGCGCCGCCTACCGGATGGCGCTCATCCTCCCCTGGGCCGTCCCCGGCTTCGTCTCCGTCTTCGCCTGGCGGTTCCTCTTCAACCGCGACAACGGCATCCTCAACAAGGTCCTCGACGGCGGCGGGATCGCCGCGATCCCGTGGCTCGACGACCCCACCTGGGCCAAGTTCTCCGTCATCGCCGTCAACGTCTGGCTCGGCGTCCCCTTCATGATGGTCGCCCTGCTCGGCGGACTGCAGTCCATCCCCGGAGAGCTCTACGAGGCCGCCGAGATGGACGGCGCGAGCCCCTGGCAGCGCTTCCGGCACATCACCCTGCCGGGGCTGCGCGCGGTGAGCATGACCGTCATCCTGCTCTCCACCATCTGGACCTTCAACATGTTCCCGGTGATCTTCCTGCTCACCCGGGGCGGACCGGGCGACTCCACGGAGATCCTCGTGACCCAGGCCTTCCGCGAGGCCTTCGTCGCCAGCCCGCGCGACTTCGCCGGCTCCGCGACCTGGGGCGTCCTCATCCTGGCCCTGCTCATGATCTTCGCGCTGGTCTACCGGCGCTCGCTGCGCAAGCAGGGAGAGGTGTGGTGACCGTGACCACTTCCACGACCGCCGACACCACGACCACCGCGAGCGCCGGCAAGGCGCCTGTGGCGGACACCGACCGCGTCCGCCCCCGCGGCAGCCGCTCCCCGCTCGCCTCCTTCGCACTGCACGCCACGCTCGTCGGCGCGTCCGTGATCGCCGTCTTCCCGGTGCTCTGGATCCTGCTGACCTCGCTGAAGCCCGCGCGGCACGCCATCACCACCGACTTCGTCAAGGAACCGACCCTCGCGAACTACGGCCACCTGCTGGAGGACACCCACTTCCTCAGCTGGTTCGCGAACTCCGTCCTGGTCGCCGGCGTCACCACCGTGCTGGGCGTGTTCATCGCCGCCACCACCGGATACGCCGTCAGCCGCTTCAAGTTCCCCGGCATGAAGCCCCTCATGTGGACCCTGCTCGTCACGCAGATGTTCCCCATGGCGATCCTCATCGTCCCGCTCTACAACCTGATGGGCGACCTCGGGCTGCTCAACCAGCCGCTCGGCCTGATCATCACGTACCTCACCATCGCCGTGCCGTTCTGCGCGTGGATGATGAAGGGCTTCTTCGACACCATCCCCGTCGAGATCGACGAATCCGGACGCGTCGACGGACTCAACCCCTTCGGCACCTTCTGGCGGCTGATCCTCCCGCTCGCCAAGCCCGGCCTCGCCGTCACCGGCTTCTACGCCTTCATCACCGCCTGGGGCGAAGTCGCCTACGCCTCCGCCTTCATGGTCGGCGAGGAGAACCTCACCCTGGCCGGCGGCCTCCAGACCTTCGTCACCCAGTACACCTCCAACTGGGGTGCCATGAGCGCGGCCTCCGTCCTCATCGCCATCCCCGCGGCCGTCTTCTTCCTCTTCGCCCAGCGTCACCTCGTCGCCGGGATGACGGCAGGCGCCACCAAGGGCTGACCACCCGAGCCTGCCCGCACCGCTCCCGGCCCGATCTCTCCAAGGACGACATGACCCAGCACCTCGCCGACGCACTTCCCGCCCCGACCGGCACCCTGCCCGGTTGGTGGAGAGAAGCGGTGATCTACCAGGTCTATCCGCGCAGCTTCGCCGACTCCAACGGGGACGGCATGGGGGACCTCGAAGGCATCCGCACCCGACTGCCCTACCTCAAGGAGCTCGGCGTCGACGCCGTGTGGCTGAGCCCCTTCTACGCCTCCCCGCAGGCCGACGCCGGCTACGACGTCGCCGACTACCGGGCCATCGACCCCATGTTCGGCACCCTGCACGACGCCGACGCCGTGATACGCGAAGCCCACGACCTGGGCCTGCGCATCATCGTCGACCTGGTCCCCAACCACTGCTCCGACCAGCACGAATGGTTCAAGCAGGCGCTGCGGGAAGGGCCCGGGACCCCGCTGCGCGAGCGCTTCCACTTCCGTCCGGGCCGCGGGGCCGACGGCGAGGAGCCCCCGAACGACTGGGAGTCCATCTTCGGCGGACCCGCCTGGACCCGCGTCGCCGACGGCGAGTGGTACCTGCACCTCTTCGCCCCCGAACAGCCCGACTTCAACTGGGAACACCCCGCCGTCCAGGACGAGTTCCGCTCCATCCTGCGGTTCTGGCTCGACCTCGGCGCCGACGGCTTCCGCATCGACGTCGCCCACGGCCTCGTCAAGGCCCCCGGCCTGCCCGACCTCGGCCGCGACGAACAGCTCAAGCTGCTCGGCAACCAGGTCCTGCCCTTCTTCGACCAGGACGGCGTCCACGAGATCTACCGCTCCTGGCGCACCGTCCTCGACGAGTACGCCGGCGACCGCATCGGCGTCGCCGAGGCCTGGACCCCCAGCGCCGACCGCACCGCCCTCTACCTGCGCCCCGACGAACTGCACCAGGCCTTCAACTTCCACTACCTGAGCACCGGCTGGGACGCCGAGGCGCTGCGCGGCGCCATCGACGACTCCCTCGACTCGATGCGGCCCGTCGGCGCCCCGACCACGTGGGTGCTGTCCAACCACGACGTCGTCCGCCACCGCACCCGCTTCGGCAGCCTGGCGCGCGCCCGCGCCGCCGCGCTGCTCATGCTGGCCCTGCCCGGATCGGCGTACGTCTACCAGGGCGAGGAACTCGGCCTGCCCGAGGTCACCGACCTCCCCGACGAGGTCCGCCAGGACCCGTCCTTCTTCAAGGCCAACGGGCAGGACGGACTCCGCGACGGCTGCCGCGTCCCGATCCCGTGGTCCGGCGAACAGGCCCCGTACGGCTTCGGCGACGGCGGCAGCTGGCTCCCGCAGCCCGCCGAGTGGGCGGGCCTGAGCGTCGAGGCGCAGACCGGCGACCCGGCGTCCACCCTGGAGCTGTACCGCGCCGCCCTGCGGATCCGGCGCGAGCACACCGACCTCGGCGCGGGCGACTCCGTCGAGTGGCTGTCCGCGCCCGCCGGGGTGCTGGCGTTCCGCCGCGGCGGCTTCGTGTGCACCGCCAACACCACCGGGGAGGCGGTCGCGTACGCGGCTCCGGGCGAGGTCCTGCTGGCCAGCACCGACCTCGACACCGCCGACGTGGCGCGGGGCGTACTGCCCGCCGACAGCACCGTGTGGTGGCGGGGGTGACTTCCCCGCTGAGGCTGACGGACATCGCCGCGCAGGCCCAGGTCAGCGAGGCGACCGTCAGCCGTGTGCTCAACGGCAAGTCGGGCGTGGCCGCCGGCACCCGCCACAAGGTGCTGGCCGCGCTCGACCTGCTCGGCTACGAACGGCCCGTACGGCTCAAGCGCCGCAGCAACGGCCTCGTCGGGCTGCTCATCCCCGAGCTCACCAACCCCATCTTCCCGGCGTTCGCCCAGGTCATCGAACAGGCCCTGGCCGGGCACGGGTACACGCCCGTGCTGTGCACGCAGACACCGGGAGGGGCCACCGAGGACGAACTCGTGGAGCAGCTGGAGGAGCGCGGCGTCACCGGCATCGTGTTCCTGTCCGGACTGCACGCCGACGCCCACGCCGACCCGTCGCGCTACCGGCGGCTGGCGGCGCGCGGCGTGCCCTTCGTACTGATCAACGGGTTCAACGAGGGCATCAGCGCCCCCTTCGTCTCCCCGGACGACCGGGCCGCCGCGGACATGGCCGTCCGGCACCTGGAGGAACTCGGACACCGGCGGATCGGCCTGGCCATCGGGCCGACCCGGTACGTGCCGTCGGCGCGCAAGGAGCAGGGGTTCCTCGCGGCCGTCCCCTCGGCCGAGACGGAGGGGCTGATCCAACGCACCCTGTTCACGGTGGAAGGCGGTCACGCCGCCGGCGGAGCCCTGCTCGACCGGGGCTGCACCGGCATCGTGTGCGGCAGCGACCCGATGGCGCTGGGCGTCGTACGGGCGGCCCGCGAGCGGGGGCTGCGGGTCCCCGAGGACGTCTCGGTGGTCGGCTTCGACGACTCCCCGCTCATCGCCTTCACCGACCCGCCGCTGACGACGGTCCGCCAGCCGGTCCGCGCCATGGCGACGGCCGCCGTCGGCGCCCTCCTCGAAGCGGTGGCCGGCACCCCGGTCCAACGCACGGAGTACGTATTCCAGCCGGAACTGGTCGTCCGCGGCTCAACGGGTCCGGGGCCGGGGGAATAGGGGGCGGGTCCTCAGCGATGCGGCGGGGCGGGGCCGCCGGAGCCTGCCTACGCCGCCGTGGAGCGTCCGTTCGGTGGCGCCTCTTTCGGGTGCCCGTGATCGTGCGCGGTAAAGACGAAGGCTGACGCGTCACCGTCCAGGTCGATGGTCAACGCGGCGTCCAGGGCCTTGGCCAGTCGGGTGAGCAGCGCCAAAGTCGGTACGGAATCGCCGCCCTCGATGTTGGAGATCTGCGGTTGGGTCATGTCCGCACGCCGCGCCGGCTCGGTTTGCGACAGGCCGAGTGTCGTCCGCCGGTCATACACGGCCCGGCCAAGAGCGAAGGCGTACCCCGCCTCGATGTATGCGGCTGACTCCTCGACCGTCTCGCCCAGAAGCTTCCTGCTTCGGCGGGTCTTCCACTCGGAGTGGTTCATGGGATTTGTTCCTCCGTCCGGTCGTAACTGTGCTCGGCAGGGCCGTGGTTCGACTCGCAAGCCTTCTGAGCCCGCTGGGCGCGTTCGACTTCACCGTGACCTTCGGCCACTTTGACCGAACGGCACGTCCCGGAAAGCCGAAGACCGACGGGAACCCCAAAAAGAACGGTCACGAGGACGGACGAGCAGGAGCGACCCCTCAGCGAAGAGGCGAGGCGCCGGGCGCTGTCCGACCGGGCAGACGGGCAGGTCGTGGGCTCTCCGGGGACCACGACCACGCCGTACCACCCGAAAGACGACCACAACGGCCTGGGAAGCCACCAGACGCGTCAGGTCGCTACGTGTTCTCGTGGCCGGCGTTCTACGACTGTCCTGTGATGAGAACCGGCTCAGTCAACGGCCTTCTCGATGGCCTCGAAGATGTCCGAATCGGTTTCCTGCTGCCAGGTGGGCAGTTCGGGCCAGTCGGCGACGTACCCGGGCTTCGGGGCCTCGAACTGCTTGTACACCTGGGCCGTCCAGCACATCGCGACGAACCGGCCCTTCTGCTCGCGTGACAATCGGGACGTGTGGCCGCCGCTGAGCTTCACGAACTGCCGTACCTGTTCGTAGACGGAGCCGGCCGCATCGCGTTCCCACTGTGGCGTATCGGCCCACGGCGTGACGTAGCCCGGCTTGGGCTCCCCGGGAAAGTGCTGGTGGACGCCCGCGATCCACGTCTCCCGGAACAATCGTGCGCCTTCGGTCTGTGGCATGCCGACCCCTCTCCTCACGGTGTGTTCAGCATGGCGATGCCTGCTCCCAGCTCTGCCACGCGACGGTCGTGCCTCATCGGGCCGAACTCGTCGCACAGCGCCGGGAGTCTACGGGCGATATAGCCGGATGATGAGGCCTGTGCCAGATGGATGGCCTGCCATCCGTACGCGATGAGCTGTTCAGCATCGCGCCGCCTGGCCCCGATGGCGGCCAGGTCCGCGAGCACGACGCCCTTGCGACGGTAGGACTGTCCGGACAGCAGAGCGGCTTGATGCAACGCGCAGTTCAGCGTCTCCTCTGCCAAGTCCAAGCGACCGAGCTTCAGGTACCGGGCTCCTCTCTCCTCGGCGAGTCGTGTTCCGTCGAATCGCAACCATCCGCCGTTGGTGCTGTCGGAAGCGAGGCCACGGACCTTCTCGGCTCGGTCCAGTGCACGTTCGCAAGCACTCAGGTCACCGAGGCCCGCGTAGGCCTCCGCCTTGACCGACGCGACCCACTGGCGGGTGGACAGGCTGCTGTTCCCTCGTCCAGCCAATCGCTCGGCCGCGTCGAGCATCTGTGCCGCCTGACCGTAGCGCTGCTCGGACATGTCCACGTAGGCGTGGCGAACGAGGGCGCAGGCCCACAGGTCGTATGCGCCCGCATCCTTGCTGACGGAAGCCGCGAGCGTGTACGAGGCGGCCGCATCGGCGTACCTGTGACCGTTCTTTTGGGGGGTTCCCGTGGGTCTTCGGCCTTCC
Source organism: Streptomyces sp. Isolate_45 (assembly GCF_024721315.2). Taxonomy (GTDB): domain Bacteria; phylum Actinomycetota; class Actinomycetes; order Streptomycetales; family Streptomycetaceae; genus Streptomyces. Next base: position 18,342 of record NZ_JANFAK020000040.1, on the reverse strand, counting down.
GGGACGTGCCGGTCGGTCAAGGGTGGCCGAAGGTCATCGCGAAGCGACGCGACGACGAAGGAGGAGCGCCCTTGAGGGACCGGTACGGCACGGAGAGACGATGAGACCGGCGGGACCCCCCCAACCCGCCCTGATGCGGAGTAGTTGGACCCCGCGCCGGGTGCCCAGACCAGCCCTCCACCCCACCCCCGGAAACAAATCTGCAACCTCTTGCGCAAACTCTTGCAACACTCCCTGCCTGGCCCTACGGTCGCGTGCAATCCCCACCTCTACGCCAGGAGGCCCCCCGCATGCCTGTCAGAGCCGCCAGAGCTGCAACCCTTTTCGCCGTCGCCGCAGTTGCCGCCGCCGGGACCCTCACCGCCCAGGCGCCGCAGGCGCGGGCCGCCGCGCCCGGGGAGCGGGACGTCACCGCCGTGCTCTTCGAGTGGCGGTTCGACTCCGTCGCCCAGGCCTGCACCGACAGCCTCGGTCCCGCCGGGTACGGCTTCGTCCAGGTCTCGCCTCCCCAGGAGCACATCCAGGGCCCCCAGTGGTGGACCTCGTACCAGCCCGTCAGCTACAAGATCGCCGGCAGGCTCGGGGACCGGGCCGCCTTCAAGCGGATGGTCGACACCTGTCACGCCGCCGGGGTGAAGGTCGTCGCGGACGCCGTCATCAACCACATGGCCGCCGGCGACGGCACCGGAACGGGCGGCAGTTCGTACACGAAGTACGGCTACCCCGGCCTCTACTCCGGCGCCGACATGGACGACTGTCGGGCGACGATCTCGAACTACCAGGACCGGGGCAACGTCCAGAACTGCGAGCTCGTGCAGTTGGCCGACCTGGACACGGGGGAGGACTACGTGCGCGGCCGCATCGCCGGCTACCTCAACGACCTGCTGTCCCTCGGCGTCGACGGGTTCCGGATCGACGCCGCCAAGCACATGCCCGCCGGTGACCTCGCGAACATCAAGTCCCGGCTGACGAACCCGGGCGTGTACTGGAAGCAGGAGGCCATATTCGGTGCGGGCGAGGCCGTCTCGCCGAGCGAGTACCTAGGCAGCGGGGACGTCCAGGAGTTCCGCTACGCCCGCGACCTCAAGCGGGTCCTCCAGAACGAGAACCTCGCCCACCTGAAGAACTTCGGCGAGGCCTGGGGCCACATGTCCTCCGCGCGGAGCGGCGTGTTCGTCGACAACCACGACACCGAGCGCGTCGGCGACACCCTCAGCTACAAGAACGGCTCCGCCTACACCCTGGCCAACGTCTTCATGCTGGCCTGGCCCTACGGGTCCCCGGACGTGCACTCCGGCTACGAGTGGTCCGACAAGGACGCCGGCCCGCCCAACGGCGGTACGGTGAACGCCTGTTACGCCGACGGTTGGAAGTGCCAGCACGCCTGGCGCGAGATCTCCTCGATGGTCGGCTTCCGCAACGCGGCCCGCGGCCAGTCCGTGACGGACTGGTGGGACAACGGCGGGGACCAGATCGCCTTCGGGCGCGGCGCGAAGGCGTACGTGGCCATCAACCACGAGGGCTCCGCGCTCGCCCGCACCTTCCAGACCTCCCTCCCGGCCGGCGACTACTGCGACGTGCAGAGCGGCCGCGCCGTGACCGTGGACGGCTCGGGCCGCTTCACCGCGACCCTCGGCGCCGGCACCGCGCTGGCGCTGCACGTCAACGCCCGTACCTGCGCCGGAACCCCGTCGAACCCGTCCCCGACGACGGGCGCCTCCTTCGCCGTCACCGCGACGACCGTGCCGGGCCAGGACGTGTACGTCACCGGGGACCGCGCCGAGCTCGGCAACTGGAACCCGACGTCCGCCCTGAAGCTCGACCCCGCCGCCTACCCCGTCTGGAAGCTCGACGCCGCCCTCCCGGCCGGTACGGCCCTCGCCTACAAGTACGTGCGCAAGGACGCCGCCGGGAACGTCACCTGGGAGAGCGGCGCCAACCGTACGGCCACCGTCCCCGCGAGCGGCAAGGTCACGCTGACCGACACCTGGCGCAACTGAGCCGCCGCCCCGCAGACCAGGGCCGCCCGGCACCCGACGGACCCGCCACCGCCGGGCGGCCCTCCACCCCGTGACCGAGGAGAATCCGCCTTGATACGCCCCGTCGCAGGAGCGCTCGCCGCCGCCCTGGCCGTGACGCTCCTGCCCGTCCTCCCGGCGGCGGCCGCCGCACAGGCCCCCGCCCCGCCCCCGGACGCGAAGTTGGCCGCCGAACCGGCCCGGCACGACCTGACCCGGGAACAGTTCTACTTCGTCCTGCCCGACCGGTTCGCGAACGGAGACCCGCGCAACGACCGCGGCGGCCTGACCGGCACCCGCCTGCAGACCGGCCTGGACCCGACGGACAAGGGCTTCTACCAGGGCGGTGACCTCAAGGGCCTCACCGACCGGCTCGACTACATCAAGGGCCTCGGCACCACCTCCATCTGGATGGCGCCGATCTTCAAGAACCAGCCGGTCCAGGGGGAGGGCAAGGACGCCTCGGCGGGCTACCACGGCTACTGGATCACCGACTTCACGCAGGTCGACCCGCACTTCGGCACCAACGCCGACCTGGAGAAGCTGATCGACGCGGCGCACCGGAAGGGGATGAAGGTCTTCTTCGACGTCATCACCAACCACACCGCCGACGTCGTCGACTACCGCGAGGGGTCCCACTCCTACCTGTCGAAGGGCGCGTTCCCCTACCTGACCAAGGACGGAGTGCCCTTCGACGACGCCGACTACGCGGAAGCCAAGGGCAAGGACAAGTTCCCGAAGACCGGCTCCGCCTCCTTCCCCCGGACCCCCTTCGTGCCCGACGCGAAGAAGAACCTCAAGGTCCCCGGCTGGCTGAACGACCCCGCCATGTACCACAACCGCGGTGACTCCACCTTCGCCGGCGAGTCCTCCGAGCAGGGTGACTTCTCGGGGCTCGACGACCTGTGGACCGAGCGTCCCGAGGTCGTCAGCGGCATGGAGAAGATCTACGAGAAGTGGGTCAAGGACTTCCGGATCGACGGCTTCCGTATCGACACGGTCAAGCACGTCAACACCGAGTTCTGGACCCGGTGGGCCACCGCCCTCGACGCGTACGCCGCCGAGCGCGGCCGCGAGGACTTCTTCATGTTCGGCGAGGTCTACTCCGCCGACACCGCCGTCACCTCCCCGTACGTCACCCGCGGCCGGCTCGACGCCACCCTCGACTTCCCGCTCCAGGACGCCATCCGCGCCTACGCCTCCCAGGGCGCGGCCGCCGGCCGGCTGGGCTCCGTACTCGCCGACGACTACCGGTACACCACCGACAAGGCGAACGCGTACGAGCAGGTCACCTTCCTCGGCAACCACGACATGGGCCGCTTCGGCACCTTCCTGAAGCAGGACCGGCCCGGAGCCGGGGAACAAGAGCTCCTCGACCGCTACCGGCTCGCCAACGAGCTGATGTTCCTCTCCCGGGGCAACCCGGTGATCTACTCCGGCGACGAGCAGGGCTTCACCGGTGCGGGCGGCGACAAGGACGCCCGCCAGCCCCTCTTCGCCTCCCGGACCGCCGACTACCTCGACGACGACCAGCTGGGCACGGACCGCACCCACGCGAGCGACGCCTTCGACGCGAAGCACCCGCTGTACCGGCAGATCGGCGCCCTCTCGAAGCTGACCAAGGAGCACCCCGCCCTGCGCGACGGCGTGCAGAGCGAGCGCCTCGCCGACGGCCCCGTGTACGCCTTCGCGCGCACCGACGCCCGCACCCGGACCGAGTACCTGGTCGCCGCGAACAACGCCCCCGAGGGCCGCACCGTGGAGATCGACGCCCCGGCCGGCGCCCAGTACCGCACCCTGTACGGCGGCACCGCGCTGGTCCGCGCCTCCGCGGCCGGCAAGCTCACCGTCCCGCTGCCCGCGCTCGGCTCGGTGGTCCTCCAGGCCGTTGCCCCGCTCGCCCCGCCCACCACCGAGCCCGCACTCACCCTGAAGGCCCCGGCCCCCGGCGCCACCGGCACCGTCGAGCTGTCCGCCGAGGTCACCGGCGGCGGCCTGAACCGGGTCGTGTTCGCCGCGCAGACCGGGACCGGCAAGTGGCAGGTTCTCGGCTCCGCCGACCACGCCCCGTACAAGGTCACCCAGCACGTCACGGCCCCGGCCGGAACGCCCCTGCGCTACAAGGCCGTCGTCATCGACTCGGCGGGACGCACGGCCGGCGCGCTCGCCGCGTCCGTCGCCGGACAGACACCGCCGAAGGAAACCCCGACCGCCACCCAGCGCGAGTACGCGGTCGTCCACTACAACCGCCCCGACGGCGACTACGCGAACTGGCGGCTGTACGCCTGGGGCGACCTCGCCGATGGCGAACCCACTCCGTGGCCGGAGGGGCACGCCTTCACCGGCCGCGACGCCTACGGCGCCTTCGCCCACGTCAAGTTGAAGCCCGGCGCCTCCTCCGTCAACTACCTCGTCATCGACAAGGACGGCAACAAGGACGTCGCCGTCGACCGCACCATCGACGTGACGAAGACCGGCGAGATCTGGCTCGAACAGGGCAAGGAACCCGCCCGCACCGACCGCCCCGCCCACCCGCCGCAGGACACGACGAAGGCGATCCTCCACCACCAGCGCCCCGACGGCGCGTACGACGGCTGGGGCCTGCACGTCTGGACCGGCGCCGCGAGCCCCACCGACTGGTCGAAGCCGCTGATGCCCGTACGCACCGATGCCTACGGCGCGGTCTACGAGGTACCCCTCGCGGCCGGCGCCACCAGCCTGAGCTACATCCTCCACAAGGGCGACGAGAAGGACCTCCCCACCGACCAGTCCCTCGACCTGAAGGCCACCGGCCACGAGGTGTGGACGCTGGCCGGCCGCGCGACGTACCTGCTGCCGCAGCCCGCCGGATCGGCCGCCGCCCTCGACCTGACCAAGGCCGAAGCCGTCTGGATCGACCGGGACACCGTCGCCTGGAAGGCACCCGCCGCGGCCGCCTCCGTCCAACTCCTCGCCTCCCGCGAAGGCCGGATCACGGCGGAGAACGGCGCCCTGCGCGAGGCCGGCGCCACCTGGCTGCGGCTGAACCGCTCCGAGCTCACCGCCGCCCAGAAGCAGAAGTTCCCGCACCTGGCCGCGTACCCGGCCTTCACCGTCGACCCCCGCGACCGCGACCGCGTGCGCGACGCCCTGCGCGGCCAGCTCGTCGCGAGCGCCCGCACCGCCAACGGCGCCGTCCTCGCCGCCACCGGCGTCCAGCTCGCCGGCGTCCTCGACGACCTGTACGCGACGAACGCCGCGCTCGGACCCGTCTTCAAGGACGGCCGCCCCACCCTGTCCGTGTGGGCGCCGACCGCCCAACAGGTCGCGCTCGAACTCGACGGCCGCAGCGTCCCCATGCGCCGCGACGACACCACCGGCGTCTGGTCGGTGCGCGGCGAACGCTCCTGGAACGGCAAGCCCTACCGGTACGCCGTGACCGTCTGGGCGCCGAGCACCCGCCAGGTCGTCCGCAACCTCGTCACCGACCCGTACTCCACCGCCCTCACCGCCGACTCGACGCACAGCCTCGCCGTCGACCTCGCCGACCCGAAGCTCGCCCCGCCCGGATGGAAGGGCCTGCGCAAACCGGCGGCCGTGCCCTTCACCTCCGCCCAGATCCAGGAACTGCACGTCCGTGACTTCTCCGTCGCGGACCGCACCAGCACCCACCGCGGCCAGTACCTGGCCTTCACCGAGACCGGCTCGGCGGGCATGCGGCACCTGCGCGACCTCGCAGCCGCCGGCACCTCGTACGTCCACCTGCTGCCGGCCTTCGACATCGGCACCATCCCCGAGAAGCCCGCCGACCGCACCGAACCCGCCTGCGACCTCAAGGTGTACGCCCCCGACAGCGAGGAGCAGCAGGCCTGCGTGGCCGCCGCCGCCGCGAAGGACTCCTACAACTGGGGCTACGACCCGCTGCACTACACCGTCCCGGAGGGCTCGTACGCGAGCGACCCGAACGGCACCGCCCGCACGGTCGAGTTCCGCAGGATGGTCCAGTCGCTGAACGGGGCCGGGCTGCGCACCGTCATGGACGTGGTCTACAACCACACCGTCGCCTCCGGGCAGGCCGACAAGTCGGTCCTTGACCGCGTCGTCCCCGGCTACTACCAGCGGCTCCTCGCGGACGGCGGCGTCGCCACCTCCACCTGCTGCGCCAACACGGCGCCCGAGAACGCCATGATGGGCCGGCTCGTCGTGGACTCCCTCGTGACCTGGGCCAAGGAGTACAAGGTCGACGGTTTCCGCTTCGACCTGATGGGCCACCACCCGAAGGACAACATCCTCGCCGTCCGCAAGGCCCTCGACGCCCTGACCGTCGAGAAGGACGGCGTCGACGGCAAGAGGATCGTCCTCTACGGGGAGGGCTGGAACTTCGGTGAGATCGCCGACGACGCCCGCTTCGTCCAGGCCTCGCAGAAGAACATGGCGGGCACCGGCATCGCCACCTTCTCCGACCGCGCCCGCGACGCCGTCCGCGGCGGCGGCCCCTTCGACGAGGACCCGCGCGTGCAGGGCTTCGCCACCGGCCTGTTCACCGCCCCCAACGACTCGCCCGCCAACGGCACCCCCGCCGAACAGCGCACCAGGCTCCTGCACTCCCAGGACCTGATCAAGGTCGGACTGTCCGGGAACCTCGCCCCGTACACCTTCACCGACACCACCGGCCGCCGCGTGAAGGGCTCCGAGGTCGACTACAACGGCGCCCCCGCCGGATACGCGGCCGCCCCCGGCGACGCCCTCGCCTACGTGGACGCCCACGACAACGAAACCCTCGCCGACGCCCTCACCTTCAAGCTACCGCGGGCCACCTCGCCCGCCGATCAGGCCCGCACGCACGTCCTGGCCATGGCCACCGCCGCGCTCTCGCAGGGCCCGGCCCTCTCCCAGGCGGGCACCGATCTGCTCCGCTCGAAGTCCCTGGACCGCAACTCCTACGACAGCGGCGACTGGTTCAACGCCCTGCACTGGGACTGCCGGGACGGCAACGGCTTCGGCCGGGGCCTGCCGCCCGCCGCCGACAACCAGTCGAAGTGGACGTACGCGAAACCCCTGCTGACCGGCCCGGCGCCCGGCTGCGCCGAGATCACCGCGACCTCGGCCGCCTACCGGGACCTGCTGCGGATCCGTACGACGGAAAGCGCCTTCGCCCTCACCACCGCGGACGCCGTCCAGGCGAAGTTGGCGTTCCCGCTCTCGGGCCCCGAGGAGACCCCCGGCGTGATCACCATGACCCTCGGGGACCTGGTGGTCGTCTTCAACGCCAATCCCACCGCCCAACGGCAGCGCGTCACCGCCCTCGCGGGCACCTCGTACGCCCTGCACCCCGTCCAGCGGTCGGGCGCGGACCCGGTGGTCAAGTCCGCCTCGTACGACGCGACGAAGGGGGAGTTCACCGCACCGGCCCGCTCGGTCGCCGTCTTCACACGACGGTGAGCCGGTCCAGCCGCTTCTCCAGCAGGATCACCCCGTAGATCCTGCCGTCCGGCCCCTCCTTGTGGGGGAACTCCCCGACCACCCGGTAGCCCGCGTTGCGGTAGTACGCGAGCAGCCGGGGGTTGGTGGAGACGCAGTCCAGCCGGACCCGGGCCAGCCCGGACCGGGCGACGCGCCGCTCGACGTGTTCGAGCATGCGGCGTCCGGTCCCGGCCGGCGCGGTCCGACGGTCCACCATCAGCCGGTGCACGTAACCCGCGACCGGCGGCTGGACCCCCCACGCCTCCTCGTCGGACCACCACAGCTCGTACGCCCCGACGATCCGCCGGTCCGGGTCCCCGGCCAGCCACACCTCGCCCTCGCGCATCTTCTTCAAGAAGTGCGCGGCATCCTTCTCACCGGGCTTCCACTGCTCGATCCCGCGCTTCTGCATCCACCGGGCGGCCTGGTCGTACAGGTCGACCAACGTGCCGACGTCCTTCTCCACGGCCCGCCGGAACAGGATCTCGTCGTCAATGATCACGCGGGCATTATCGCCACAGCGGTGATCATCCGGTCGCGGGCACCCCGCCGTGATCGTCACCTTCGCCGGAGCCGGCCACCGCGCCACTGCCGGGCACCAGCCCGACCAGCCGGGTCACGAGCTCCCCGAACGGCCCGTCCGCCGGCTCGTGCACGAGGATCTGCCCCAGGATCCCCGCCATCTCCGCGTCGTACGCGGCACTGACGGCGGCCAGCGCCGCGAAGTCGTGGACCAACTGCAACTCCAGCTCGGCGCGCGGAATGCGCCGGCCGTCGAGCCAGATCAACGCCGTCGACTCGGCGAGCGACACCCACGACCGCACCACGAGCTCCAGCCGGGCGGGCGGCTCCCGCACCCCGATGTGCGAGACGATCTGCTCGTAGGCGGCCTGCCGCACCTCGTCGATCATCGCGTTCGCCCGGCTGCTGCCGGCCGCCGGACCGCCACGCATCAACGCCGAGAAACCGGGCCCGTGGTCGTCCACGAACGCGAAGAACCGGCCCATGACCCGCAGCAACCGCGCCCCGAGCGGCCCCTCGTGCGGCTCGACGAACCGCTGCGCCAACTCGTCGGCGGCCCGCCGCAGCGCGGCCTCGTACAGGCTGAGCTTGCCGGGAAAGTAGTGGTAGACGAGCGGCCGCGATATTCCGGCCGCCGCCGCGATCTCGTCGATCGACACGTCGTCGGGGGAGCGGTTGCTGAACAGCTCCAGGGCCACCCCGATCAGCTGCTGCCGCCGCTCCTCGACTCCCATCCTGCGCCGCACCCCGGTTGTCATGCCGACACCCTACTGCGCGCCACCCGCTCCCCTACCGGAGCGGGTGGGCACCTCTCCAACCTTCGGCCGGCGCGCCGCCATGCACGGTGATGTCGGACTCTTGTGCGATTTATCGACCGGACTGTTTCCCGTCAATCTTGAATGCGCCAACTCCCTTGTATTGCAGGGGAGTTGCTGGCCGCCATACATTCGCGAACGCGATGTTTCAGTGATCGCTTCGCGCGGGGTCTGGGGAGGCGCCGCTGTATTCGGGGATGGGGAAAATGTCTTCTGGAAGAGGTCCGCGGCTTCGCCATGCCGTCGCGGCCGTACTGAGTGCCGCGGTCATGGTGGGTGTCATGGCTGGCCATGCCTCGGCAGTGGCAACGGCCGATCCCGCAGCGGTTCCCGCGCCGACGGAAGGGCAGCTGGCCCTCGATCGGGCGGTGCGCTCCGGGAAGCCCGTCGAAATCGTCGGCGAAAGAACAGAGTTCACCTCCACTTACGCAAATCCTGATGGTAAGTCGTTCCGGCTCGACCAATCCGTGGTGCCCCAGAGGGTCAGGACGAAGAGCGGTGACTGGGTCGCACCCGACGCCACGCTGACCGTGCGGGCGGACGGCACGGTGGGTCCGAAGGCCTCCCTGGCGGGTCTGAGCTTCTCCGGCGGCGGAGGGCGCACCAGCCTCGTCACCATCGACCACGGCGGACGTTCCCTGTCCCTCGGTTGGCAGGGCGTTCTGCCCGAGCCGGTACTCGATGGGGACAGTGCCCTCTACGGCGAGGTCCTGCCAGGTGTCGACCTGAGGCTGACCGCGACAGTCGAGGGCTTCCGTGAAGTCCTCGTGGTGAAGAACGCGGAGGCGGCGACGGCCAGCGCAGGCTCAGCTGGCCTGGACCCCGAGGACCGCGGACTGCTCGCTGCCGGGCCGCACGGTCTCCAACATCGACGGCGCGGCACCGTACTGGAACAGCTACACGTACACGGTGTCGGGGCAGAGGTCCACGGAGAGGACGAACACCGGCACTCCGACGACACGTGCCTACTGCTACGACCCGGCCCGCCCGCACACCCTGGCGGCGACCACGACCGGCGGAACCTGTGCGGGTGTTCCGGCGCAGTACGCGTACGACGCGGCGGGCAACACCACTCAGCGCACGGAAACGCCGGGAGGTGCGGCGACGCAGAGTCTGGCCTGGACGTTGGAAGGCAAGCTCGGAAGGCTGACCGAGGGCGGGACGGTCACGGACTACCTCTACGACGCCGAGGGCCAGCTGCTGATCCGACGTGACGCTAACGGGGAGACGGTCCTCTACACCGGTGCCACCGAGGTCCACATGAAGGGCGCCAAGAAGTGGGCGACACGCTCGTACGTCCTGGGCGGATCCAAGATCGCCGTCCGCACCAACGAATCAGGCAGTGCCCAGCTGTCCTTCACCGCCGGAGACAACAACGGTACGACGACCCTGGTCGTTTCGGACGACGCCGGCCAGACGCCGGCCAAGCGTTATACGACGGTTTTCGGGGCCCCTCGGGGCAGTACGCCGACGGTCTGGCCCGACGACAAGCGCTTCTTGGACAAGCCCGTGGACGGCAGTACGGGCCTCACCCACATCGGAGTCCGTGAGTACGACCCCCTGATCGGCCGGTTCCTGAGCGTGGACCCAGTACTGATCACTGCCTCCGCTCAATCCCTCAACGGATACGGCTATGCCAACAACAACCCGGTCACGACATCGGACCCCTCGGGCGCCTGTGCCGAACTGGACTGCCCGACCCGCGGCCCGAACGGGCACAACGACACACCGCTGCCGGCCAAGTCGCACGCACAGAAGTACAACACGGGTGCCCAGAGCTCCCGAGCGATCAGTTCTGTAGCGATCCCGCGCGCGACGTATCATCCGGGAACCGCGACGGGCGGCGGCCCGCTCGGAAAGTGCACCCAGGGCCTCGCCCAATTCTGCGGCCCACTGTACGGCGCCCCCCCGGTACCTCTGGCGCCGCCGCTTCACCCTGGTCCGCCACCCATGACGGAGGCGCTCAACTGTCCTGAAGGGGATATGGCGGTGGATTGTCTTACCGAAGTCAGTTCGTCGCACATCATGGACGACCCGTTCAATGAGGGAAATCGGGACAATGGGGCCAACGAGTTGGCGTACGAGTATTCGTCTCTTACGACGGGCTGCGTCGTTCGGTCCGCGCAGTACGTCTGCTTCCAGCATTCCCCGGGTCTTTCGCAGCCGATGACGGTGGGGGACGTTCTCTTCTACCCGAGCAGCCGGGAGTCCTATGTGAACCGGCTGAACTGGGAATGGGATTATCGTCAGGAGATCGAGCGGCTCTGGAGTGCGGAGACAGCTGCGAGTAAGGGCCCCGACCTGGAGAGGCATGAGGCCGTTCACTCGCGGCAGTGGGCAACCTTCAGTCAGGCCTCGTTCTACATAACTGACTGTATGGTTGAATCGGGGAAGTCGATGTATCGTCTTGGGTCGACACTTCCGGCTCACGCCAACAAATATGAAGTGGAAGCGAATCTCTGGTGGGGTGGATATCTCACGCTCCAGGAATGGCAGGCTGTTCCGGTGGGCGGTAAGGCCGTCGATCTTTTCGGAAATTGAAGGAGGTGATCTAATGCTGTTGCGGGAAACCTTTCTGAAAGGGTCTATTTTCTGCTGTTTCCTGCTGGCGGGATGTACGCCGGCGCCGAAGCAGATCGTGGGGGTGGAGCGGATGGAGGGGGGAGTGGGGAAGGTGCTCATCGCGCCCTGCCCGGGGTACGTGGCTCAACTCGTCGGGATCTCGGCCCACAAGGGCGCTCCGCGGTGGTCGGTGTGGAACAGTCCCGGGACCCGGGACGTTTCGGAGGTGGAGTTCTTCCGGGCACCTGACGGATGGAGGGTTTCGAAGGCCTCTCTCGCCGACCTGAAGACCGGTGACGTCACCTTCTCGGCCGGTGTCATGGGAGGCATCGGAGGGCGCGGGCTGAATGGTGACGTGACGTTCGACCTGAAGCGGTTCGAAGGGCTCGGGGACGGTGAGGTGATCGTGGGGAACAACAAGGTCGTCAGGCGGACGGACTTCATGAAGGTCGGCTCCGGACGCTGCGAGCCGTAGGGCGGGAACGGGGTTCCGGGGCGGGTGCTCCGGGACCCCGCGCGGTGTTACAGGTCCAGGACCAGGCGGTCCGCCGCGGCGCGGGAGACGCACAGGAGCATCGAGTTCGGACGTTCGCCGTCGGTGAGGAGTTCGTCGCGGTGGTCGATCTCCCCTTCCAGGACCCGGTGTTGGCAGGTTCCGCAGAAGCCCTGCTCGCAGGAGTACGGGGTGTTCGGGAGCTCCCGTCGGACCGCCGTCAGGGTGGACTCGTCCGCCGCGACCTCCACCGTGCGGCCCGATCGGGCCAGTTCCACCGTGAAGGGCCGCGCCGGGCCGCCCGCTTCCGGGGCGAACCGCTCCAGGCGGACCGTCGACGGGTCCGCCACCGCCCCCGTGACGGCCCGCATCAGGGCGTCCGGGCCGCAGCAGTAGACGAGGGTGCCCGGCGCGAGCGCGGCCAGCGCGCTCAGGTCCGGCAGGCCCGTCTCGTCCCCGGCCAGCACCGTGACCCGGTCCCCGTACGCGGCGAGTTCGGGCAGGAACGGCATCGAGTCGCGCGAGCGCCCCCCGTACAGGAGGGACCAGTCGGCGCCGCAGGCCGTTGCCGCGCGGAGCATCGGGAGGATCGGGGTGATCCCGATGCCGCCCGCGACGAAGACGTACGAGGGCGCGGGCGCGAGCTCGAACCGGTTGCGGGGCGGGCGCAGCTCCAGCTCCGCGCCCTCCACCAGCTGGGCGTGCGCCTCGCGGGAGCCGCCCCGGCCGTCCTCGATCAGCCGGACCGCGATCGTGTACCGGCCGGCTTCCGCCGGGTCCCCGCACAGCGAGTACTGGCGGACCAGGCCCGACGGAAGGACGACGTCCACGTGCGCGCCCGGCGCCCAGGCCGGCAGCTCGGGGGACTCCAGGACGAGCCGCAGCACGCCCCGCGCCGGCTCCGAACGGGACACGATCAGGGTGCGCAGCAGCCGGCGCGGGGAGTGGCCCGACACCGGGTTCTCCAGCGCGGGCAGCGGCCACAGCGGGGAGCGGCGGATCCGCCTGCTCAGCGCGCGCCGGGTGAGGAACGCGGCTCCGGCGACGGCCGTGACCGTCAGGGCCCGCCTCACGGCCGGACTCCGCCGTTGGCGCCCGGCGAGGTGGCCAGGTAGGCCTCGGCCTGGGCGGTGGAGCCCTCCTGCGAGGGGTGGTACGTACGCGACAGGTACGTCGGGATCGACTTCACCATCGCTCCCGCCGAGGGCAGGACGCCCTGCTGTCCCGCCCGGAAGAACTGCCCCAGGGAAGCCCTGGCGGCCGGCAGGTGCGGGTCGTTCTCCATGAAGAACCGGGCGCCGCGCTGCCACAGGAACACCAGCGCGGTGAATGCGGTCGCCCAGGTCCGCGCGCGGCGGCGGTAGTTGCCGTCCACGTGCATGAACAGGTCGAAGGCCACCGAACGGTGTTCCACCTCCTCCGCGCCGTGCCAGCGCAGCAGGTCCAGCATCGTCGGGTCGGCGCCGCGCCGGTCCAGTTCGTCGGCGTTGAGGATCCAGTCGCCCAGGAACGCCGTGTAGTGCTCGATCGCGGCGATCATCGCGACCCGTTCCATCAGCCACCACCTGCGGGCCCGCCCCGGCGGCAGGGTCCGGTCGCCGAGCAGCTTCTCGAAGAGCCAGTCGACCTGCGCGGTGTACGGGGTGGGGTCCAGGCCCAGCCGCTTCAGGTGCGGGAGCACGTCGTCGTGGGCGGCGGCGTGCATCGCCTCCTGCCCGATGAATCCGATGACGTCCGCCCGCAGCCGCTCGTCCGTGATGTACGGGAGGACCTGCTTGTAGACGTGGACGAACCAGCGCTCCCCGGCGGGCAGCAACAGGTGCAGCACGTTGATGGTGTGCCCGGCGAAGGGGTCGCCGGGCAGCCAGTGGAGCGGGGTGTCCTGCCAGGAGAAGGAGACGTTCCGTGGCTGGAGGTCTATTTGTTCCGACGCCACGGGGGCGGGCACGAGCGGCGTATTAGACATGGCGTCAATGTACTGACGGGTACCGGCGAGGAAAACCCCTCCGGCACGCCAATCTGCCACCGCGGCACCGGGACACTGACGACAGCCCCTAGCGCAGCACCCCGGCCTTCGTGCCGTCCGTCAGCTTGCCCGAAAGATCGACCTGCGCGCCCTCCGGGGCCTTCACGGCCAGCCGGTTGCCCGTCGCCGAACCGCTGACACCGCCCGACACCGACAACGAGGCGAACTGCGCGCTGCCCGCCGCCAGGACGTACCAACTCCCCGCGCGGGACTTCCACAGCACCCCGGCCAGCACCCTCGGCTCCCGGGGCCCGCACGCCGCGGACCCCTCCGCCTTCGCCGCCTGGGCCGCCAGCGCGGCCCCCGGGGCCAGGAACTGCGCCTGCACCCGGTCCGACGCGCCCTGCCAGGTCTCGGCCCGCGTGCACAGCCAGGTGGCCGTCCCGTCGTTCTCCGGCAGCGGCTGCTTCGCGTATGTCCAGGCGTTGACGCTGCGCACCCCGTGCGAACGGACCGAGGGCAACAGGCAGGCGATCCTCGACCATTCGCCCAGCTCGGCCGCCTCCGACACGTCCCGCGCCGCACCCGGCGCACCCGACGTCAGCCGGGCCGGGGTGAGCTCCCCCAGGTCCGTGACCAGCCGCGTCGCCCCGTCACCGGTCAGGGCGATGGCGTTCCAGACGGTGCAGCTGCCGCCCGGGGCGGGACTTCCCACCGGCGGGGTCATCCCCTCGGGCGTCAGCTTCAGCGCCACCGGCGCCTCACCCGGCTTGAGGAGGTCGCGCAGGGCGGCGCCGGTCACCCACGGGGCCGCCAGATAGCGGACGTTGCCGTCGACCCGGCTGAGCACCAGCCCCGTCGCGGTGTCCGCCGACGCCCCGTCGGTCCGGGCGAAGTCGAGGGCCGCGCCCGCGGTCCCGGCGCGCGGTTCCGCGTACCGGACCACCCGCAGCCCGTCGTACAGCAGCACCACCACCGCCTGGTCGACGGCCCCCGCGAACAGCAGCTGCGGCGGCCCCATCGGCGGACCGGACGGGGTCCCCGGCGTCGCCGACACCACCACCGACTTCCCCGGCCGGGCCCACACGGCCAGCGCCCGGCGCAGCAGCTCCTTGTCGTCGGCGCGGTCGCCGCGCGCGGGCCACGCCGAGTAGTCCGTACGGGAGGACGTGCGCCACAGCGTCGCCGGGGCCCGCACCAGCTGTCCGGGGTCCAACGCCTGCTCCGCCGCCGCGTTCAGCGCGTACGACGGAGCGGCCGGCCCGTCCGAGCCCCAGCCACCGCCCGGCAGCGCCAACAGCGCCCCGCACACCGCGAGGGCCGCGGCCGCGGCCAGCCCGGCCCGGGTGAACCGCCGCCGCCGCAACAGGTCGGTGGGCCGGGCCTGGAGCACGCACGGATCGAACTCCGGGGACGCGAAGAGGGCGTCGTGCGCCGGATCCCCGGACTCCGCGACCGCCGCGGCCGGATCGGCGACCCCGGCCTCGGTCAGTACCCGGAGCACGTCCGGCTCCGCCAACCCCTCCAGCGCCCGCAGGACACAGGCCGCCCGACCGGGCCCGTTCAAGGTGGCCAACCACTGGTCCAGCGCCAGCTCCTCGGCACCGCCCGACCTCGGGAACAGCCGCAGCCCCCACACCTGGGGGAGCAGCGGCGGCAGCTGCCCGCGCAGCGGGAGCGCCCGGAAGCTCAGCGGGATCCCCGCCTCCAGCGCCGAACGCAGCACGCGCAGCCGGACGTACGCGTACCCCGACTCGGGCCCGTCCGCCCCGTCGCGCTGCGCCGGGACCCCGCCGCGCACCTGGGCGGCGTCGGCCTCCGCGGCACGCCGGCCGCGCGGCAGGGCGCGCTGGGTCAGCGAATGGGCGGTCAGGACCCGTCGGTTGCGGCCGAGGGAGGGCGGCAGCACCAGATAGGCGAGCCGCACCAGCCGCGGGTAGTGCTCGACGATGGCGGCCTCGGCCTGCTCGACGTCGGGAGGCAGGGGGCGGGTGGCGGTATCCGGCGCAGTCACGTTCAGCAGAACGAGCGATTCGTCGGATGGTCACCCGCCCCCAGCGCACACGTTCGGACCAACCCGGCGCCCGGGAACGCGTACGCGCCTCCGGGGCGCGCCGGGCCGCGCGGGGGCGTCGGGCACGGCGCGCCCCCGGCCGCGCGGAGGCTCAGGCGATGAGCTTGGTCCGCAGCGCCTCGACGGTCTCGTCGGACACGTCGAGGCCCTCGCGCACGTACTTCTCCACCGATCCGTAGCGCGTGCGGACCTCGTCGAGGCCGGCCTCCAGGTAGGAGGGGAACACCCCGATCAGGGCGAGCGCGATGTCCGGGTCCCCGCCCGCCGCCGTGAAGCCCTCGATCATGGGGGCGAAGGCCACCTTCACCGCCGGGTTCACCGACAGGTACTCCGCCAGCAGGGTCTCCTCGTCGGCGCCGAGCAGCGCGAGGATCAGCGTCGCGCCCCAGCCCGTACGGTCCTTGCCGGCCGTGCAGTGGAACAGCAGCGGACCCGAATCCGGATCGGCCGCCTCGATCAGCAGCGTGCGGTACGCGGCCTGCGCGGAGCCGGAGCTGACGAACGACCGGTAGACCGACCCGAAGAGTTCCTGCGCCCGGCCGCCGCCCAGGTGCTCCTCGGCCACCACCGGATCGGCGAGCAGGTCCTTGAGCTGGGTCGCGGCGGGCATCCTGCCGTCGCTCATCTTGTCGGCCAGCACGTCACGCACCACCAGCCGTGCGCCCTCGGGCAGCCGGTCGGGGTGGTCGGCGCGCTCGGCGTCGCTGCGGAAGTCGATGACCGTACGCAGCTCCAGCGCGGCCACCGCCGGGTCGGCGGCCAGGTCGAGCCGGTCGAGGGAGCCCGAACGCAGCACGAGTCCGGGTCGGACGGTCCGGCCGCCGGCGAGCGGGGTGCCACCGAGGTCGCGGAGGTTGGCGACGGTGGTGGAGGGCGTGGCGGTCATCGTGGCGTCTCCAGCGGTATGCGCGAGGTGTGGATTACTCGTGTCATTCGGATCATTCGTATCATTCGGGTCACCCAAGGGCGATATTCCGGCGAGCCGGTCCCACATGCCGGTCGAGGGGCGGCCGGTCGAGGGGCAGCCGGTCGAGGGCCAGGGAGAGTCCGATCCCCACGCCCAGCGCGGCGAGGTGCCCGGCGTCGGTGAAGGTCCGGTCGCGGCTCAGGACCGGCCGGACCGCGAGCGCCAGCAGGCCCGCCCGGGCCGCGTTGCGCACGGTTCCGCGCGGCAGGGCGGAGGTCAGGGCGCCGAGCACGGTGTTGAACCCGTAGCTCGTGCCCACGTCCACGGCGCCCCGGGTCTCGCGGTCGGTGGTGCCCCGCAGCGCACCGTAGACGAGCAGGGTCGCGGCGGCGTGGCCGAAGAGGAACACGGCGGCCGTCCACCAGGCCCCGTACGCGTACTCGGCGTATCCGAGCACCGCCACCAGCAGCAGCGCGTAGGGCAGCGGCATCGGTTCCTCGACGACGAAGGCGCTGCTGAGCAGGGTTTCCCAGCGTCCGGTCGCGAGGTTGTCGACGTTCGTCGAGCAACCGCGCAGCACCCGGTCCCGGCGTTCCGGACCCAGCCGGTCCAGGGCGTGAGCGCCGAGCTGGACCCCTGCGGCGTACACCGCGCCGAAGGGCAATGACCATGACCATGGCAATGGATTCACCCGCCCATGATCGGATACGACCCTGCCGGCGGCACCATCGGGCCTCATGGGAATATGACCGGAACATGTCTGGAACCCCCGCGCCGATGCGCGTCGTGCGGGCCGCGATGTTCGCGGCCGTGTGCGTGGCATTGGGTGCGCTGGGGCATTCGTACATGTCCGGGATGAATGTCCCCCTCGGCTCGTTGGCGGCCGCCTTCGTCGTGACGGGCGCACTGGCCTGGCTCTCGGCCGGCCGCCGCCGCGGACCCGTCGGGATCGGCGCGGCCCTCCTCGGCGTACAGGGCGCGCTCCACCTCATCTTCTCCGCGGGCCGGGCCCACGCGCCCGCGGCCGTCGCGCCGCAGCCGGTACCCGGCCACCACCCCGCGCACACCATGCCCGTCGCGATCGGCGAGGCGGCGGCGGGCGGCACGACGGGCGGTCCCGGCGGGGGAGCGGTCCACGGTGTGCCGAGTACGGCACATGACATGGCGGGCATGGCACATGACATGCCCGCCACAGCCGACGGCACGGCCGGCATGCACGAGGGCATGGCCGGCATGACCGGCGGCGTGACCGGCATGCACGAGGGCATGGCCGGTATGGCCGACGGCGTGCAGGGCCTGGCCTCCATGGTCTCCATGGCCGGCCACGGCGGCTTCGGCATGATCGCCGCCCACGTCCTCGCCGGACTCTT
Source organism: Streptomyces sp. Isolate_45 (assembly GCF_024721315.2). Classification (GTDB taxonomy): domain Bacteria; phylum Actinomycetota; class Actinomycetes; order Streptomycetales; family Streptomycetaceae; genus Streptomyces. Next base: position 173 of record NZ_JANFAK020000040.1, on the reverse strand, counting down.
CTGCGCCGCGTGGCTGGCCCGGGGCGAAGCCGCCGTGTTCCGGCTGGCCGCCGTCCTCGGCGCGACCGCGCTGCTGGCGGCCCGTCCGCTCGCCCGCGCCCTCGCACTGGTCCGCGCCCGCGTCGCCCTCGTACCGCCGCCGCCCGCGCACTGCGCCCCCTGCGACCGGCCGC
>NZ_JANFAK020000406.1 GCF_024721315.2 Streptomyces sp. Isolate_45 | reverse complement strand
GGCGCCGCCGGGGCCGCCCTGCGGACGCGGAGCGCCACCGGGGCCGCCCTGCGGACGCGGAGCACCCTGACCGCCACCGGCGCCGGGGGCACCGGGACGGGGAGCGCCGGCCGGACGGGGCGCCTGCGGGCGCGCCATGCCGGTCGAGCCACCGGAGGTGAACGGGTTGTTGCCCGGACGGGGACCGGCCGGACGGGCGCCCTGGGGGCGCGGGGACTGGCCACCACCGGCGGCGGGACGCTGTCCCTGGCCACCGGGGGCGTTACCGGCCGGACGCGGGGCGCCGGGACGGGCGCCGGCCTGACCACCCTGACCCTGGGCCGGACGCTGCTGCGCCGGACGGGGGCCGGGAGCGGCGGCGGGACGCTCGGTGCGCGCCGGAGCGGCCGGAGCGGCCGGGGGCGCGGAGAACTCGGTCACCAC
>NZ_JANFAK020000405.1 GCF_024721315.2 Streptomyces sp. Isolate_45 | reverse complement strand
GCCTCGCTGTTCCGGATCTCCGACGAGGAGCACGTGCTGCTCCTCCTGATCCACCACATCGCCAGCGACGCCTGGTCCCGCACCCCCCTCGCCCACGACCTCACCACCGCCTACACCACCCGAACCACCAACGGCACAGCCCCCAACTGGGCCCCTCTCCCCGCCCAATACGCCGACTACGCCCTCTGGCAACGCACCCTCCTCGGCAACGACACCGACCCCAACAGCACCGCCGGCCGACAGCTCACGCACTGGAAGAACACCCTCGCCGACCTCCCCGAACAACTCGACCTCCCCACCGACCGACCCCGCCCCGCCACCGCGAGCCAAGCCGGCGACCGCATCACCTTCACCATCCCGACCCCCACCCACCAACAACTCACCGAACTCGCCCGCACCACCAACACCAGCACCTTCATGGTTCTCCAAACCGCCCTCACCACCCTCCTCACCCGACTCGGCGCAGGCACCGACATCCCCATCGGCACCCCCATCGCCGGCCGCACCGACGACGCCACCGACCACCTCATCGGC
>NZ_JANFAK020000404.1 GCF_024721315.2 Streptomyces sp. Isolate_45 | reverse complement strand
CCGAGGACCGCGTCGATGACCAGGACGTTGCTGATCACCACGTCACAGGTCTCACGGACCGCCGCCGCCTTCAGGTGCAACCCGTCGCGCGCCGTCTTCCCGAAACCGGCCAGGAACTCGTCACCGGGCTTCTGTGCGTCGTGCTCGACGCGCACCGTCAGCCCCGAGTCACCGAGACGCACCCGGTCACCGGCACGCGGACCGAAGACCGAGGCGTACTCGTGCGGATCGATGTGCCGACTGCCGGGCGCACAGTGATCGCTGTGCGGGGTCTTCCTGCTCACCGCGGGTCTCCGTCCGTGCCATCGCCACCGTCAACCGCCACACCCAGGTAGCCGCAGGCCGCCGCACGGCGCAGCGCCTCCTCCTTGGCACCCGGCCCGTCCAACGGCCCGTCCACCAACCCCGCGAAACCGATCGCGATCCGCTCGCCACCGATCGGGACCAGCCCGACCTCGGCCCCGCCGTGCGGATCGAACCGCACGGAGGACCCGGCCGGCACGCACAACCGCATCCCGTACGCGGCCGCGCGGTC
>NZ_JANFAK020000403.1 GCF_024721315.2 Streptomyces sp. Isolate_45 | reverse complement strand
CACCTGAAGGCGGCGGCGGTCCGTGAGACCTGTGACGTGGTGATCAGCAACGTCCTGGTCATCGACGCGGTCCTCGGCATCCGCAAGGTGTCCATCGGCATCCGGGAGGGCCGCATCCACGCGATCGGCCGGGCCGGCAACCCCGACACCCTCGACGGCGTCGACGTCGTCGTCGGCACCGGAACCTCGATCGTGTCCGGCGAAGGCATGATCGCCACCGCCGGAGCCGTCGACACCCACGTCCACCTGCTCTCCCCGCGGATCATGGAGGCCTCGCTCGCCGCGGGCGTCACCACGATCATCGGCCAGGAGTTCGGCCCGGTCTGGGGCGTCGGCGTCAACTCCCCGTGGGCGCTGAAGCACGCCTTCAACGCCTTCGACGCCTGGCCGGTCAACATCGGCTTCCTGGCCCGCGGCTCCTCCTCGGACGCCGCCCCGCTGGTCGAGGCGCTGGCCGAGGGCGGAGCCAGCGGCTTCAAGGTCCATGAGGACATGGGTGCTCATACCCGTGCGCTGGACACGGCGTTGCGGGTGGCCGAGGAGTAC
>NZ_JANFAK020000402.1 GCF_024721315.2 Streptomyces sp. Isolate_45 | reverse complement strand
CACCTGAAGGCGGCGGCGGTCCGTGAGACCTGTGACGTGGTGATCAGCAACGTCCTGGTCATCGACGCGGTCCTCGGGATCCGCAAGGTGTCCATCGGCATCCGGGAGGGCCGCATCCACGCGATCGGCCGGGCCGGCAACCCGGACACCCTCGACGGCGTCGACGTCGTCGTCGGCACCGGCACGACCATCGTGTCGGGGGAGGGGCTGATCGCCACCGCCGGAGCAGTCGACACCCACGTCCACCTGCTCTCCCCGCGGATCATGGAGGCCTCGCTCGCGAGCGGGGTGACGACGATCATCGGCCAGGAGATCGGGCCGAGTTGGGGCGTGGGCGTCAACTCGCCCTGGGCGTTGAAGCACGGGTTCAACGCCTTCGACGCGTGGCCGGTCAACATCGGCTTCCTGGCCCGTGGTTCCTCGTCGGACGCCGCCCCGCTGGTCGAGGCGCTGGCCGAGGGAGGGGCGTGCGGCTTCAAGGTCCATGAGGACATGGGTGCTCATACCCGTGCGCTGGACACGGCGTTGCGGGTGGCCGAGGAGTAC
>NZ_JANFAK020000401.1 GCF_024721315.2 Streptomyces sp. Isolate_45 | reverse complement strand
GCCGCCGCCGCGAAGGTGGCCGAGGAGCGCGGGGCGGCGGCCGGTACGGCGCCGCCGCCGGGCATCCTGCCGCCGGTGCGGCCGACGGGCGCGAACCTGCCGCAGGGGTACGCGTACCCGTACGGCGGCCCGGATGACGGCGCCGCGGCCATGCCCTGGCACGGCGCCACCCCGCGCCGGCAGCCGCCGCGGCAGCAGACTCCGGAGCCGCCGCACCGGGAGCACCCGGAGTCGTCGTGCGAAGAGTTCTCGGAGCCGTCGTACGACGAGCCTCCCGAGTCGGAGCCGGAGGCCCCGGCGGGCGAACCGGCCAGGCCCGCGCTGCCCGCCCGGCTCGCGCTGCCCCAGGGCTACCGCCAGGCCGAGACCCCGGGCCGGGGCGAGGTCCGGGCCCCGGCCCGGCCGCGCCCCGGCGCGGGCCTCCCGGTGCCGTC
>NZ_JANFAK020000400.1 GCF_024721315.2 Streptomyces sp. Isolate_45 | reverse complement strand
TACCGGCCCGCGATGAAGGAGGCGGGGCCGCCGACCTTGTGCCAGGTGGTGCCGTTGCCGGACCACTTGAAGACTGCGTCGCTGTTGGGTGACAGGCCGTAGATCGCGTCTGCGGCGACGGCGAACTGGTGGCCGGCTCCGCCGATCTTGGCCCAGTTGTTGGGGCCGTTCATTTTGTGGAGGTCGCCGTTGGTGGGGTTGGTGGCGAAGAGGCCTGCTCCGCCTGCGAAGAGTGTTCCGGCTGCTCCGCCGACTTTGTTCCAGGTGGTGCCGTTGCCGGTCCATTGGAAGATGGCGCTGCCGTCGGGGGAGAGGCCGAAGAGGCCGTTGCCGGTGACGGCGAAGGTTTTGGCGGGTCCGCCGACCTTGGCCCAGTTGTTGGGGCCGTTCATTTTGTAGAGGTCGCCGTTGGTGGGGTTGGTGGCGAACACGCCCGCTCCGCCCGCGAAGAGTGTTCCGGCTGCTCCGCCGACCTTGTTCCAGGTCGTTCCGTTACCGGACCACTGGAACACGGCGGAACGGTCCGGGGACTGGGCGAACAGGCTACTGCCGGCGGACACACCGCAGTTCGTGCTCGTC
>NZ_JANFAK020000399.1 GCF_024721315.2 Streptomyces sp. Isolate_45 | reverse complement strand
TTCCTCGGCGGCTTCGAGGATCGCCGAGACCGGCTGCTTGATGCCGATGTTCACGACGTTGTAGCCGTTGTTGGTCAAGATGATGTCGACCAGGTTCTTACCGATGTCATGAACATCCCCGCGCACCGTCGCCAACACGATCGTGCCCTTGCCGTCCGCGTCGGTCTTCTCCATGTGCGGTTCCAGATACGCCACCGCGGTCTTCATGACCTCGGCCGACTGGAGGACGAACGGCAACTGCATCTGCCCCGACCCGAACAGCTCACCGACGACCTTCATACCCTCCAGCAGGGTGTCGTTGACGATCGCCAACGCCGAGCGTGTCCGCAAGGCCTCATCGAGGTCGGCCTCCAGGCCGTTCTTCTCCCCGTCGATGATCCGCCGCTGCAACCGCTCGTCCAACGGCAACGCGAGAAGCTCCTCGGCCCGGCCGGCCTTCAACGACTTGGTGTTGACGCCCTCGAACAGCGCCATCAACTTCTGCAGGGGGTCGTAGCCCTCCGCACGCCGGTCGTAGATCAAGTCGAGGGCGGTGCCGACCTGCTCGTCGTCGAACCGGGCGATCGGCAGGATCTTCGACGCGTGGACGATCGCCGAATCCAG
>NZ_JANFAK020000398.1 GCF_024721315.2 Streptomyces sp. Isolate_45 | reverse complement strand
AGCGCGACCGCGTCCGCCTTGAACTCCGGCGGGTAGTGCTTCATGACCACGAGATGTCCGTTCTCAGATCCTCAGGATCCAGTGTCTCGTGTGTTCAGGATCCGGGGTCAAGGCCCAACCGGTCCTCGATCTCCCGCGGCTGCAGCCGGCTCCCACGCTCGGTCAACCACAGGTCCGGACCATCCGCCGCCCGGTAGCGGGGACGCAGGTTGACCAGGTAGTCCTCGGCCGCCTCCACCGCCACGGCATCACGCTCAGCACCATCCACCGCCGCGGCGGCGAGCCCTTCGTCCGCTTCCCCCACCGCACGTGCAACGACCCTTGCTCATACTGCACATTTCCGCAACGAGCAGGCGCCGGGCAAGTTACGACCGATTCGCCCGCGATTGCATAGCGCGCCAGCACCGCTTCAGCTCGCGGGCAGCAACTGCGGCGGCCTGGCCCAGGGCCCATGGGATGCGGAGCAGGCCGACGACATCCGCCATGTCGCGGTGCTCGGCGGGGATGCGTCGCAGGAGACGCTGGGCGCCTACTCCGCCATGAGGAGAGGGGGGGGGGGGGGGGGGCCGCCGCCCCCCCCCCCACCCCCCACCAGAAGGTCCCCACTTTCAGAAAAAACAACACCACCCAA
>NZ_JANFAK020000397.1 GCF_024721315.2 Streptomyces sp. Isolate_45 | reverse complement strand
GCGGCCGCCGCGCTCCCGCCGCCCGCCGCCGCAGCCGGCCCCGAAGCGCCCACCGCCTCCTACGTGGTGGTCCTCAAGGACGCCACCCCCCGCGCCCCGGCCCGTGCCCTGGCCTCCGAGGCCGAGGAGGCCGGGGACCGGGTGGGGCCGGTCTACGACACCGTCCTCAACGGCTTCGCGGTCCGTACCACCGCGGCCCGCGCGGCCGCCCTCGCCGCCGACCCCCGGGTGGCCTCCGTCGAACCGGACACGGATTTCCGGATCTCCGACACCCCCACACCCGGCACCCCCGTACCCATCGCCCCCGTACCCAGCGTCCCCGCACCCGGGACCCCCGCGCCCAGCACCCCGTCGCCCAACACCCAGGTACCCGAGACCCCGACACCCGCCCCCACCCCGGTAACCGACACCGCCGCCCCCACTCCGAGCACCGCACCCGCGCTCCCCGCCGCCCCCACCCCGGTACCCGACGCCACCACCCCCGCCCCGAGCACCGCACCCGGCACGCAGCCCGCCCCACCCCCCACGCCCGCGGCCCCGCCCGCACCCGCACCCGCACCCGCACCCGCGCCCGCGCCCGCGCCCGCG
>NZ_JANFAK020000003.1 GCF_024721315.2 Streptomyces sp. Isolate_45 | reverse complement strand
CGGCCGCCCTCGCCTACTACTTCCGCCGCCGCGGTACCTGCGGGCACTGCGGACGCGGCTGACCCGGCGCCTTCGAAGTCTCTGATCCAGCGTTGAGCGGCGCGTTCGCCTCCGTGACAGTGAAAACGAATCACATACCCCTGAACGGATGGGAAGAGAACATGCGCAAATTCGCTTCGGGCATCGCCGCGGCCGCCCTGGTGGGTACGGCACTGTTGGGCGCCGGTCAGGCCCACGCGGCCCCCGCGCCGGCCGCCCCCGCGGTAACGGCGACCCCCGCTCCGAGCTGTGTCAAGGCCACGAGCGCGGTCATCTTCTTCCGGATCGTGACCGTCTGGATGACGAACAACTGCACGACACCGCAGCGGGTCACGCCGACGTGGAACTACACGATGAACCCGGCCCCCGACTGTTACGAGCTCCAGCCCGGCCAGGAGGCGACGTTCCAGCGGGACCAGCCGATCATGGGCACCAACTGGAAGTTCAAGGAGCTGATCACCTGCTGACCCCGGTCCGTCCCTGACGGCCACCCACCCCTGATCCGGCGGTTTCCGGTCCGCGCCCCCGCGGACCGGGAGCCGCCTTCCCCGTTCACGGTCGACCGCCCGGGCGGCCGCGGCGCCGACCGGCGCTAAGACTTCCGTACGGACAGCTCGCGTTCGGCGACCGTCCGGAAGTCGCTCGGGCGGCGGCCCGTGAGGCGTCGGACGGTGTCGGTGGTGCGGTCCTCGGCCCCCTCGGCGATGGCCCGGTCCATCCCGGCCAGCATCAGGGCGAACTCCCGGGGAATGGCCTCGGCCAGCCGCTCCACCATGGCGTCGTGGGTGAGGTGGCGGTGGACGACCGGGCGGCCGGTGACGTCCGTGAGGACCGCCGCGATCTCGTCGTGCCCGAGCGCCCGCGGCCCGGTGAGGACCAGGTCGGTGTTGGGTGCGCGGTCGTCGGTGAGGGCGCGTACGGCGACGGCCGCGATGTCGTCGGCGTCGACGAACCCGACCCGGCCCCTCCCCGCGGCGGTCAGGATGACGCCGTCCTCGCGGATGCTGTCGGCGTGGGCGTGCGCGCCGGTGAAGTTCTGCATGAACCAGGAGGGGCGCAGCACCGCCCATTCGGCGAAGAGGCCGGGCAGGGCCTGGTGCACCTCGCCCACGGCCGGCCCGCCGCCGGGGATGGCGGAGGAGCTGAGGAGCACGGCCCGCCGGACTCCGGCGGCGCGTGCCTGTCGTAGGAAGGGCAGCATGACGGCGGCCGGATCCGGGTCTCCGACGGGCGGGACGAGGTAGAGGCGGTCTGTTCCGGCGAGGGCCGGGCCGTGGGAGTCGGGGTCGTACCAGTCGAAGCGGACCGGTTCGGTGTCCGGGAGCGGGGTGGCACGTCGACTCGCGGCCCTGACCCGCCGACCGGCGGCGATCAGTTGCGCCGCGGTGCGGCTTCCGGTGGTGCCGGTGGCGCCGATGACCAAAGTGGTTCCGGTGAGGGTCATCGGGCGACGCTCCCCGCGAAGTCCAGGCCGGGTTCTTGGACGGCGAGGGGGTTCCAGTAGTCGCGGTAGGAGGTGAACCTGCCGTCCTCGACGGTGACGACGGCGATGTAGGTCATGTCGAAGGGGGCGCCGGTCGCGACCACGCGCCCCAGGCCGCGCATTTCGACCACGATGGTCGCGGGCTCGGCGGTCCGACGGATCCGCAGGTCCGCTATGTCCCGCAGGTCGATGTGGTCGGGATAGTCGCGCATGTAGGCGGCGATGGCCTCCCGGCCCTCCAGTCGCTCCGGCCAACCCGGCGGGGCGAAGGGGAATTCCATGACGCCGCGCTCGGACCACAGGGCGACCCAGGCGGCGATGTCCTTGTTCAGCAGCAGGCGCAGACCGTGGCGGTACAGGTCCGTCGGCGAGGTGGTTCCGGGCATGGGGGCTCTCCGTCCCGTACGATACGGACCAGCGGTCCGCTTCTCTCCACGAAGATACGGACCGCTGGTCCGCTTCGCAACTCCGAGGGAACGCCATGACTGCCGAACGCAAGCCACGCAAGGACGCCGCCCGCAACCGGGCGGCCATCTTCGCCGCCGCGGACGCCCTCTTCACCGACTGCCACAACCCCGAGGACGTCACGATGGCCGACATCGCGGCGGCGGCCGGCGTCGGCAAGGGGACCCTCTTCCGCTCCTTCGGCGACCGCACCGGACTGATCCGCGCGCTCTACGAGGCACGGCTCGAACCGGTCCGGGAAGCGGTCGAGACGGGGCCCGCGCCCCTGGGTCCGCAGACCCCGCCCCTGGAACGCGTACCCGCCCTGCTCGACGCCGTCCTGTGCCTCAAACTCGACAACCGCCACCTCGCGCTGGCCCTGGAGACGACGGGCGCCGACAGCCCCTACCGGATGGAACACTACGAGCGGTGGCACGCGCTGCTCCGCGACCTGTTGGAGCGCGTTCCCGGCCTGGTCTCGTGCGACTTCACCGCCCACGCGCTCCTCGCCGCCACCCGCGCCGACCTCGTCGCGTACCTGGCCGGCGAGAAGGCGGTACCGCGTGAGGAACTCCGGCGCCGGCTTGCGGACTTCACCGCCTCGGTACTCGATGCGGGAGCACGCCGGGCCGCGGCCGCCGAGGGCTGACCGGGGCCGCGGCGAAGGTGCCGGCGGACCCCGTCCGCGCGGGAGTCCTTACGGATCCGTGACGCGCGGCCGGTCGGCCCGCCGCGGCCCCCGCCCGCGGCATAGCGTCGGAGCATGCGTGTACTGGTGAGTGGCGGAGCGGGCTTCATCGGCTCGCACATCGTGGCGGAACTGGCCGACCGGGGCCACGATCCCGTGGTCCTCGACCTGGCGTCCGACGGACGGGACGTACGGGATCCGGAGGCGGTACGGGAAGCCCTGCGCGGGGTGGGGGCGGTCTGCCACCAGGCGGCCAAGGTCGGCCTGGGCAAGGACTTCGCCGACGCCCCCGACTACGTTTCGGTCAACGACCTCGGAACGGCCGTCCTGCTCTCCGCGATGGCGCGGGCGCGCGTGCGGCGGCTGTTGCTCGCCGGGTCGATGGTCGTATACGGGGAGGGTCGCTACGAGTGCCCCGCGCACGGGGTCGTGCGGCCCGGCCCGCGGGCCGAGGAGGACCTCGCGGCCGGCCGGTTCGAGCCGCGCTGCCCGGACTGCGGCGCCGACCTCGCCCCGGGCCTGGTGGGTGAGGACGCCCCCATGGACCCCAGGAACGTGTACGCGACCACGAAGCTCGCCCAGGAGCACCTCGCGTCCTCCTGGGCCCGGGCCACCGGAGGACGGGTGGTGTCCCTGCGCTACCACAACGTCTACGGGCCGGGGATGCCGCGCGACACCCCGTACGCGGGCGTGGCCGCCCTGTTCCGGTCGGCGCTGGCCCGGGGCGAGGCGCCGCGCGTCTTCGAGGACGGCGGGCAGCGCCGCGACTTCGTCCACGTACGGGACGTCGCGTCGGCCAACGCCGTCGCCCTCGACGCCCTGGACGACGGGCCCGGCTTCGCCGCCTACAACGTGGGGAGCGGCGAGCCGCGCACGGTCGGGGAGATGGCCGCGGCGCTGGCCGCCGCGTGCGCGGGACCGGCTCCCGTCGTGACGGGCGAGTACCGGTTGGGGGACGTCCGCCACATCACGGCCGATTCGGCGCGCCTGCGCGGGGAACTGGGTTGGAGCGCGTCGGTGCCGTTCGCGGCGGGGATGGCCGAACTGGCCGCCGGAACCGGGGCTCCCGTGCGGCCCTGACCGGGAGGGGCCACGCCCGGGAGGGCCCCGACCGGCCCTCCCGGCCGTACTACACGGGGGCCGGGAGGGTGAGTTCGAAGCGGCATCCGCCGGGAACGTTGCGGACGTCCGCGTGCCCGGCGTGCGCTTCGACGATGCCCCGGACGATCGCCAGTCCCAGGCCCGCCCCGGAGGGCGGGGTGCGGGCCGGAGTACCGCGCCATCCGGTGTCGAACACGCGCGGGAGGTCCTCCTCGGGGATGCCTCCGCAGGCGTCGGTGACCGAGACCACGACCGCGCCGGCCCGGCGCTCGGCGGCGATGGCGACCGTACCGTCGGCCGGGGTGTGGCGGATGGCGTTGACTAGGAGGTTGGACAGGACGCGGGTCATCTCCTTGCCGTCGACCTCCACCGGGATCGGGGCCACCTCGTCACCGGCGAGGTGAACGCCGTGTTGGCGGGCGAGGGCGTCGGCGCCCGCGAGCGCGTCGCCCACGAGGTCGTAGAGGGACAGGCGGGTCGGGGTCAGGTTCAGGGCGCCCGCGTGGATGCGGGACAGTTCGAACAGGTCCGTCACCATGGAGTTGAGCCGCTCCACCTCGGCCCGCATCCGGCGGTGGTAGCGCGCCGGATCGGCGACGATCCCGTCCTCCAGTGCCTCCGACATGGCGCGCAGGCCGGCCAGGGGGGTGCGCAGGTCGTGCGAGATCCAGGCGACGAGTTCGCGGCGCGAGGTCTCCAGGGCGCGCTCCCGCTCGCGGGATGCGGCGAGCCGCTCACTGGTGAGCGCCAACTCACGGCTCAGTGCGGCGAGTTCGGCGGGAGCGGGCACGGTGGGGGCCGTGAAGGTCCCGGCCTCGCCGAAGTCGCCGGCGGCTCGGACGAGTTCCCGGCAGCGCCGTACGACCTGACGGCCCAGGAGCAGGGCGGTGGCCAGTGACACGGCGGCGGCCATCGCCACCACGGTGGTCACGACGGCGAGGTCGTGGGAGGAGAGGAACATCGCCCAGGCGACGGTGAGCGTCCCGGCCAGCATCGCGGAGACCGCGACGGCCGCCACGACGGCCAGGGAGACCGCGATGCTGCGTCGGCGCAGTACGCGCAGGGCCGCCGCTCCGAGGAGACCGACGGCGCAGGCGCCGAGGAGGGCGTACAGGGCGATCAGCAGCAGGTCACGCATGGCCGTCCTCCGTCCGGACCGCGGCGGACCCGGCCGCGGGCTCCGCCCCGGCGGTGGGAGGCGCGGTGGAAGGCGCGCCGGTCGCCGCCGCCGGGACCGTCTCGAAGCGGTAGCCGGCGCCCCAGACGGTCTTGATCAGCTTGGGGTTCGCCGGATCGTCCTCGATCTTGCCGCGGAGCCGGCGGACGTGGACGGTGACGGTCGACAGGTCGCCGAAGTCCCAACCCCACACCTCTCGCATCAGCCGTTCCCGGTCACAGACCTGCCCCTGATGCCCCAGGAAATAGGCCAGGAGGTCGAACTCGCGCAGGGTGAGGGCGAGTTCGCATCCGTTCTTGGCAACCCGGCGCGCGGCCGGGTCCATCGTGAGACCGGCCGCGGCGAGCAGGGGGCCGCCGGCCCCGGCGTCGGAGGAACCGCGGTGGGCCGACGCCCGGCGCAGGACCGACCGTACGCGCAGGACGAGCTCGCGCGGGCTGAAGGGTTTCGTCACGTAGTCGTCGGCGCCGACCTCCAGGCCCAGGATCCGGTCGTCCTCGTCGCCCCGCGCGGTGAGCATGACCACGGGGACGGGACGTGTTCCGTGTTCGCGGGCCCGCAGCCGGCGGCAGACCTCCAAGCCGTCCATGCCGGGCAGCATCAGGTCGAGGACGATCAGGTCTGGGCGGTGGCGGTCGGCTGCTTCGAGCGCGGCCGGACCGTCGGCGGCCCGGAGCACGGTGAAACCGGCGCGTTCCAGGTAGCCGGTGACCACCTCCGAGACGGTCGGATCGTCGTCCACGACCAGGACGAGGCCGCCCGTCTCCCCCGTGGTGGGATCCGGGCCGGTGATCCGGTCCGTCCCGGTGCGCTGTTCGTTGCTCGGTGCCATGCCTCCAGGGTGTCACCGTGCCGCCTTCGACGGTCCCCGGACCCTGCCCGTCCGAGGCGGTGTCCGCGTTTCGTAAGGTCTTGAAACCCCTTCACCGGCTGTCCGGTTCCTACGGTGTGGAGGGTGACTCCTTCTGCTTGTGTTCCGCCCCGCGCGGATCTCGTACTGCCCTGCCTCGACGAGGCGCGGGCGCTTCCCTGGGTGTTGGCGCGCGTGCCGGCCGGGTGGCGGGCCATCGTCGTGGACAACGGATCGACCGACGGTTCCGCGGACATCGCCCGCGGCCTCGGGGCGACCGTCGTGCACGAGGACCGTCGCGGTTTCGGCGCCGCCTGCCACGCCGGACTGCTGGCCGCCCGGGCCGACCTGGTCTGCTTCTGCGACTGCGACGCCTCCATGGACCCCGGCCTGCTCGGCGCGATGGCCGCGCGGGTCGCGGCCGGTGAGGTGGACCTGCTGCTCGGTCGGCGCCGCCCGCAGGGCCGCGGCGCCTGGCCGGCGCACGCCCGCGCCGGCAACCTGGCGCTCTCGCGCTTGCTGCGCCGCCGCACCGGACTGCGGTTGCACGACCTCGGCCCGATGCGGGTCGCCCGCCGCGAGGCCCTCCTCGGCCTGGACCTGACCGACCGGCGCAGCGGATACCCGCTCCAGATGGTCGTGCGGGCCGCCGACGCGGGCTGGCGGATCGCCGAGACGGACGTCCCGTACCTGCCGCGCGCCGGGAGGTCGAAGGTCACGGGAACCTGGCGGGGTACCTGGCACGCCGTGCGCGACATGCGCCGGGTGCTGGCCGAACCGGCCGTCGGCGGCGACGTGCCGGTGCGGGGGGTGTCCGCGTGAGCACCCTCCTCGTCATCGCCAAGGCTCCCGTTCCTGGACGCGTCAAGACCCGACTGACCACGGCTTTCACACCGGAGGAGGCCGCCGATCTGGCGCGTGCGGCACTGGAGGACACCCTGGCGGCGGTGCTGGCGACGCCTGCCCGGCGCCGGGTCCTGGTCCTCGACGGGCAACCGGGAGCGTGGCTCCCGGCCGGCATCGAGGTCGTCCCGCAGTGTGCGGGCGGGCTGGACGCCCGGCTCGCCGCCGCCTTCGCGTTGACGGACGGCCCCGCCCTGCTCGTCGGCATGGACACCCCGCAGGTCACTGCCGACCACCTCCGGCGGGGACTGGACTTCTCCTCGGCGGACGCCTGGTTCGGACCGGCGGACGACGGCGGCTTCTGGGCCCTCGGCCTGGCAGCCCCGGATCCGGCGCTGCTGCGCGGGGTCCCGATGTCCGTACCGGACACCGGCGAGGTGCAGCGGCGGCGTCTGACCGGGGCCGGACTCGCCGTACGGGACCTGCCCGAGCTGTGCGACGTGGACACCCCGGCCGATGCGGCGCGGGTCGCGGCGACGGCTCCGGGATCCCGCTTCGCGCGCCTCTACGGCGAGCTCCGCGGGGTGAACCGGTGACCGCCCGGCTGACCGAACCGGCCGGCCGCAGCTGGCGGGCCGAACCGTACGCCGAAGCGCTGCGGGCCGGCCGCGGCCCGCTCTACCTGCGCCGCGGGGACGGCCGGCTGCTCCCGTTGGAGGTCGAGCGCTGGTGCGCGGACGCGGACGAGGCCGACGACACGGTGTTGGCCCGCTGTAGCGGGTCGGTGCTGGACGTCGGCTGCGGTCCGGGCCGGCTCGTCGCCGCGCTCGCCCGGCTGGGGCGCCCGGCGCTGGGGGTGGACGTGACGCCGGAGGCGGTGTCGCGGACCGTGCGCGCGGGCGGCAGCGCCCTGTGCCGTTCGGTCTTCGACCCGCTGCCGAGCGAGGGGCGCTGGGACACGGTGCTGCTCATCGACGGCAACATCGGCATCGGCGGCGACCCCGGCCGGCTGTTGCGCCGTACCGCCGCTCTGGCGGCGCCCGAGGGGTCCTTGCTGGTCGAGGTGGCGCCCGCCGAGGTGGACGAACGCGTCGAGGTGCACGTGGAGGACGGGGGCGGCGGTCACGGATCGCCGTTCTGGTGGGCCCGGCTCGGCACCCGCGCCCTGTGCGCTGAGGCCGAGGCCGCCGGCTGGACTCCGTCGGTGAGCTGGCAGGCCGCGGGCCGACACTTCGTGCACCTGCGTCACTGAGCCGTCGGGCGGCGGACCGGCCCCGTGGGCCGGCCCCCGTCCGTCCTCCCCGCCGTTGCGGAAGGGCCGGGGCGGGATCCCCCCCTCGTCACGGGGAGCACCGTCGCGTTCGCCGGGGCGCCGGGGCGCCGCAGCGGGGGCAGGGCGACGGCGGTGAGTGAGCCCGCCGGTCCGCGGGCTGCCGCGACACCTTACGGAACGCGGACGTCGCGGGCGTCGCGGACCGTGGGAGGGCCGCTTGCTGGAACGCTTGCGCAGGTGAACCCGCGCACCGTCCTCGCATCCGCCGCCCTCACCGCTCTCGTCGCGGCTCTCGTCCTGACCGTCCGGTACGACGGCTACTTCACGGATCCGGGCGGCCTGTTGGGGCGGTACGGGGTCTGTTGGGGCCTGTTCGTCCTCGCTCTCCTCGCGCTGCGCCGGGTACCGGCCGGGCACGTCGTGCCCCTGCTGCTCGTCGGGGCGGTCGCCGTCGCCGTGACCGGCCTGGTCGCGGCGCCCCGCACCAGCACGGACTCGTACCGCTACGCGTGGGACGGTCGCGTCCAGTCCGCGGGGATCTCCCCGTACGACCACACCCCGCAGGCCCCGGCGCTCGCGCGGCTGCGCGACCCGTGGCTGTTCCCCACGGGGACGACCTGTGCCCGCCGCGACCTGGCGCCGGTCCCCCACACGGGCGGTGTGCGCCATTGCACCCGGATCAACAGGCCGGCCGTCCACACCATCTATCCTCCCGTCGCCGAGGTCTACTTCCTGACGGTCGACCGGCTCGCGCCCGAGGGCTCGCGGTACAAGCCGCTCCAGATCGGCGGCGCCCTGATCTCCCTCGGGGTGACGGGTGCCTGCCTGTCGGTCCTGCGCCGGCGCGGCCGTGACCCGCGCGATGCCGCCTACTGGGCCTGGTGTCCGGCGGTGGCCGTCGAGGCCGTCAACAACGCGCACGTGGACGTCCTGGGAGTGCTGTTCGCGGTGGTCGGCCTCGGCCTCGTCGCCGCCCGGGGGCTCGGCCGGCGGGCCGGTGGGGGCCTGGTCCTCGGCGCGGCCGTGGCCACCAAGCTGATGCCCGCCGTCGTCCTGCCGGGAGCCCTGTCGGGGGTGCGCCGTTTTCGGGACGCCGCTGTCGTCCTGCTTCCCGCTGCCGGCTTCACGGCGCTGGCCTACCTGCCGTACGTCCTCGTCTCGCACGGCTCGGTCTTCGGCTACCTGGGCGGCTACGTGGAGGAGGAGGGCTACCAGGACCCCGAGTCCGGTTCCCGGTACTCGCTGCTGCGCCTGGTGCTGCCGGACGCCTGGGCGTTCCCCGTGCTCCTGGCCGTCCTGGCGGCCGTTTGCCTGTACGTGATGTGGCGCGGAGACCCGCGCCGGCCGTGGAGCGGGGCCCTCCTCGTCACCGGTTGGGCCTTCGCGCTGTTGACTCCCGGCTACTCCTGGTACGCCCTGCTCCTGGTCGCCCTGGTGGTGCTGGACGGGCGCTGGGAGTGGCTGGGCTTCGCGTTCGCGGGCGCCGCCGTGTACGTCCTCGCCCCGGAGTTCGGCTACCGGGCGACGGTGAGCAACACCGCGTACGGCGCGGCGGTCGTGCTCGTCCTGACCGTCACCGCGCTGCGCCGGCGCGGCGTGCGCCGCGCGGCCGACGACGACGGGTGAGGGGGCTTCGCCGACACCGCCTCACCGCGACAGCCGGTCGGGCCGGCCCGGGGGCACGGCGCCGGTGGCCCGTCGGGTCAGCGTCCCGTCATCGTTTCCTGGAGCCAGTCGAAGACGACCTCGCAGTGGAGTTGCGGGGCCATGGGAGAGCAGTGGAGTTGGGCGCCCTGGGCCGCGGTCAGCTTCACGTAGTCCTTGGGAGACGTGAGCTTGTCGTACAACTGGCGTGGCTGGCCCGGGTAGAACTGCTCGCCGTCGTAGTCCAGCACCAGGGTGGGTGCCTTGATGCGGCTGACGACGGAGGTGATGGCGAGCGCCTGGATGCGGGTGGCGGGGGTGTAGAAGTCGGTGAACAGCTTGCCCCGGCGGGCGTCGAGCATCGCCGGGATGGAGAAGGGTTCGAACCGCTTCTTCATGACGGCGGCCGCGTCCGGAGGGAGTTCGGGGACGACCTCCTTGTTCCAGATGTCGTTCGTCTCCTCCTTGTTCGGAGTGAGGATCTGCCGGATCTCGGGCGGGAAGCCCAGCCACGGCTCGACGCAGCCCGGCATCGCCACCAGTGCGGCGAGGCGGTCCTCGAAGGCCGCGGCCCGCGGCGCGAGGTCCCCTGCCATGCTCAGGCCCGTCAGGGCGATCCTGGCGGTGTCCACGTCGGGGCGGGCGGACAACCAGTCGATGAGGGGGCTGACGACCTTCTCCCAGGTGGGGGTGAACACCACCTGGTCGACGAAGAGGAGCTGTCCCTGCCCCGGACCGTCGTAGACGAGCGCGTTCCATCCGCGTTCCAGTGCGGCGGGGACGCCGTAGGTCCACATGTCGACGTTCTGGCCGTCGCTGCCGTTGGTGAGGATCACGGTGGGGCGGGGCGTGTTCGACGTGTCGGGGCGGAAGAACCACACCGGCATCGGCGTCGTCCCGTACGGGACGGTGGCCTTCACCGGGGCGGGTTCGCACAGGTCGCAGAAGGTGTCCCAGGCCTTGCGCCCCGACCGGTACAGCTGCTCCTCGCTGCCCGGATCGTCGGAACCCAGGACGAAGAACAGCGCCTGGCCGTAGTACTGGGCGGCGCGCAGCGCCCGGAACCGCTTGGTCTGGTCGTCGGCCGGTGCGCCCGGTGGCGCCTGCAGGAGTCGGTCGCCGAGCTTGCGGAAGGTCTCGACGTACGTCTGCGCGGAGAGGCCCGCCCGGTTGATCGTGTTCACCGCGGTGAGGACCTCGCCGACCTCGGCGGAGCCGGCGCCGGAGCCACCGAGCGCGAGGAGGCCGTTGAAGTTGTACGCGGGGTCCTTGAACAGCGTCATCACACCGGGGGTCATGTCGGCCCCGGCGGCGGAGGCGGACGCGCTCGTGCTCGGTGAGGGGGTGGCGCGCAGGACGGGCGCGGACGCGCCGGACGTACCCGCGGGGGCGCAGCCCGCGGCGAGCGCCGCTCCGGCGCCGGCTAGGAACAGGGCGCGGCGGGTGGGACCGGATCCCCGGTCGCCTGATATGGACGTCATACCGACCGAACGTAGTCCCGCGACGATCCGCCCACACCTCACCTTGCGCCGAACGGACCACCCGTCGGACCCGCCGCACGACCGGTTCCCCCTGCCGGTCCTTCGACCGGCCGCGACGGGCTCAGCCCTGCCGCGCGCGGGCGAAGCGGTCCGTCAGGTCGGCCGACCCCGCCGCGGTCAGGGCCCCGTGCAGGCGGAGCCGGGCCAGTCCGCCATCGGGGTACACGTCCAGGCGGGCGTTCGTGGCGGTGGCCGGCGTCGGGAGGGCGAACCGGTGGAGGGTGTCCGGCTGGAGCGGAGCGCGATGCAGGACCTCGGCCCAGGTACCCGAACTCCCGTCCCGGACCGACAGGGACACCCAGCCCGCGGCATTGCCCTTCAGGTTCGCGGTGTCGACCTCGACGGCGCGTATCGCGCTCTGTGCCGCCAACCGGTAGAGGATCCAGTCGTTGCCCCCGTCGCGGCGGCGACGCGTCTCCCACCCGTCGTCCTGCTTCCGCGACAGCCCCGGCATGATCGTGTTGCCCGGCGAGGAGTAGAAGCCGTCCGACGCGGCCTCCACGCTGCCGCCGTTGGTCACGCAGGCGACGTCGACGGTTCCCAGGAGGTCGAGCCAGGCGGGGTCCGGCAGCACCTCGCCGTGAACGCGCAGGCGGGCGATGCCGCCGTCCGGGTACTGGTTGATGCGCAGGTGGGTCCAGCGGCGCTCGGAGGTGATGGCGAAGCCGTTGGCGGCGTGACCTCGCACCGGCGTGGGCGGCAGGATCTCGTGCCAGACCGCCCCGTCCGCGAGGGCCTCGGCCGCGGAGGGCGTGCCGTCGAAGGACGCGGCCTCGATGCTCACCCGCTGGGGAAAGTTGCCCCGGAAGTGGGCCGTGTCCACGACGACGCCCCGGATGATCCCCGCGGCGCCGAGCCGGATCAGCGCCCGGTCGTGGTCGTCGGCCGCCGGGAACGGGTTGTCGCCGTCCGTTCCGCGACGCCTGCGGGTTTCCCAGCCGTCCATGACCTTGCCCTTGTTCCCGTAGGCGTGGACGTCGAAGACCGCCGGGGTGCGGGAGAGCAGGTTCTCGCGTTCGGCGAAGAACTCGTCGTCGGCCGCGACGACTCCCGCGCCCAGCCTCCGGTCGGCGAGGTCGGTGAGCACGGTGAAGGGGAAGTGGGCGTCGCGGTAGTCGGCGTAGGGGTCGCCGGAGACGTACGGGGCGGCGTACGCGGGGTCGACGGAAGCGCGCGGGGAGGACGGTGTCTCGTGCATGCGGAGGAACCCTTCTGGCCTTGGCGGTCGGCTGTTTGGAACGACGCCGTCAATCTCGCAGCCCTGAACCGCACAGGTCCATCGATCATTTTCGACAGGACCTTTCACCCCTGCTGAACGGTTCTCCCGCGCCGGTCGAGCGGGGCGCATGGTCCGCTTCCGTCGTGGGCCGGCGTCCGCAGGTGGAGACACAGGAGGCCGGCATGGCCGGGACCACGGTGGCCGAGGTGATGGCCGAACCGGCCGCGCCGGAGGACCCGAAGGTGCGCGCCGCGCGCACCCCGAAGGCGCACGACCGGCCGTTCGCGCCCGTCTGGAACAACGGGAGGGTGCGCCGACAGCACGTTTGAGGGGTTCGTGTCCGCACGACGGAAGTCGTCCCCACCCTGATACTTTTTGCTGCCCTGTCGATGCGAGCCGAATTCCCGCCCGGTTCGCGGGGATCCGCCCCTCGGGATCCACCGGAAGAGAACGCGTGAAACGGCGGCAGCAAATCCTGAGCGGGCGTCACCCTTGGTGGGTCCTGGGCGTGATGGCGTGTGCTTCGTCGATGATCGCCATCGATGCCCTGGTGGTGCTGGTCGCCCTCCCGACCATCCAGCGGAGCCTGGACGCCTCGTCCACCGGGCTCCAGTGGATCATCGGTGCGTATCTGCTCGGTTTCGCCGCCATGAGCGTGATCGGCGGACGCATCGGCGACGTCCTGGGGCACGAGCGCACCTTCCGCTTCGGCACGCTGCTGTTCGTCGTGGCCTCGATCGCCGCCGGGACGGCCCAGTCCGAGGCCTGGCTCATCGCCGCGCGCGCGGTCCAAGGCGTCGGCGCGGCGATCCTCCGACCCGCGTCCCAGGTACTGATCTTCAAGGAATTCGGCCCCCGGGACCGGGGTCAGGCCATGGGCATCTCGTCCAGCGTCTCCACCCTCTTCTACGGGACGGCTCCGCTGATCGGGGGCGTGTTGACGTCGGCGTTCTCCTGGCGCGCCATCTTCTTCGTCAACCCGCCCATCGGCATCGCCGCGGTGCTCCTCGCGCGCCTCCTGCTCAACGACGAGCCGCCGCGACGCGAACGGGTCGATTGGGCGGGAGCGCCCCTGCTGATCGGCGGTCTGGTGTGCCTGGTCCTGGCTCTCATGCAGGCACGGTATTGGGGATGGTCCTCGGTCGCCGTCGTCTCGCTGCTCGCCACCTCGGGCACGCTGATGGCGTTCCTGGTCGTACGCGAACGCCGTATCGCCCATCCGCTCATCCACTTCGAGTTGTTCGCCGACAAGGAATTCGCGGTGGGCGCCGCCGTCATCTCCTCGGTGCGTTTCGCCTTCGTGGGATTCGCGGTGTTCGGGGTCATCTGGCTCCAGGACGTCGCGGGCATGTCCGCCTTCGAAGCCGGCGTCGCCGTATTGCCGCTCACTCTCCCCACGGTGGTGTTCGCGCCCCTCGGCGGACGGCTCTGTGATCGCCTGGGGCCGCGCGTTCCCCTCGGCATCGGCACGGGTCTGTGCGTGGCGGCCCTGTTGTCCGCGGCGGCGGCTCTGCACCGGCAGGAGTACGGCCTGCTGGTGGCCTCGTTCTGCGCGATGGGCATCGGCATGGGGCTCTGCGTCAGCCCGGCCTGGACCACCGCACTGGGCGGCACCACCCCACGCATGCGCGGCTACGCGGCGGGGGTCATCCAGACCGGCCGGGAGATCAGCGCGGCTCTGGGCCTCGCGGTCATGGGCGCGATCGTGGCGCACCTGCAGAGCACCCGACTCCAGCAGATCCTGCTGCGGGACGGCCGGCTGCCCTTCGACCGCTTCGACCGGATCGAGCGGTCCATCGGGAAGGCGGTCGCGGCGGCGCGGCACGGTTCCCCCCTGCCCACCGGGATCCCCGCCGATCTCCTGCCGGCGCTCCGGGGCGCGGTCACCACTGCCGTGTCGGCCGCGTTCTACGTCGGTGCGGCGGTGCTGTTCGCGGCGGCCGTGGCGGTTGCCCTCCTGCCCCGCAGGTTCGCCGGGGCGGGCCGGACGTCGGACGATCCCGGGTGACGGGACGCCCACGTCGACGGCGGTGCCCGGTCGAACCCGTTCAGTCCTCCCCGCACAGATCGCGGAGGGTGGCCACCAGCGTGTCGTGAGCCAGCGGAACCCTGTACGCGTTGGCGGGGACCGTACGGGCGGCGGAGAGTTCCTCGACCGCGGCCGCCGCGAACCGGTCCGCGTCGACCCGGGCGCCCCGCAGGACGGCTTCCGCGCGCGCCGCGCGCCACGGCCTGGTCGCCAGTCCGCCGAAGACGACGCGCGCGTCCCTGATCGTGTCCCCGTCGAGGTCGACCGCCACGGCGACCGACGCCAGCGCGAAGGTGAAGGAGGCCCGGTCACCGACCTTGCGGTAGCGGGAGCGGGCCGCCATCGGCAGTGCGGGCAGCTCGACCGCCGTGATCAGTTCTCCGTGCCCGAGCACGGTGTCACGCTCCGGGTGGTTCCCGGGCGATCGGTACAAGGCGGTGACGGGAATGCGGCGCGTGCCCGATCGGCCCAGTACGCACACCGTCGCGTCCACGGCGCACAGGGCCACGGCCAGGTCGGAGGGGTGCACGGCCGCACAGCTCCGCGACGCGCCCAGCACGGCATTGTGCTCGGCGTGCCCCTGGGCGGCCGCGCAGCCGGATCCGGGTTCCCTCTTGTTGCACGGGGTCTCCACGTTCAGGAAGTAGGGGCACCGCGTGCGCTGCAGCAGGTTCCCCGCCAGGGTGGCCATGTTGCGCAACTGTGGTGAGGCGCCCGCAAGGAGTGCCTGCGAGACGACCGGATAGCGCTCGCGTATCTCGGGGTGGGCGGCGAGATCGGCGTTGCGCACGGTGGCCCCGATGCGCACGCGGCCTCCGGAGAGCGCTTCGACGCCGTCCATGGCGAGGCCGGTGACGTCCACCAGGAGGTGCGGTCGGTCGATGCCCAGCTTGAGGTGGTCGAAGAGGTTCGTGCCGCCGGCCACGTACACGGCCCCGGGATCGCCCTCGACCAGCGCGACGGCCTCCCGCACGGTGGAGGGACGCTCGTAGCGGAACGGTTTCATGTCCCGCTTCCCCTTGCTCCCGCGTCCGTCAGGGCGCGCACGTCGATCGGCAGGCCGCGGATCCGGTGACCGGTGGCGTGATGGACGGCATTGGCTATGGCCGCCGCCGTCCCGACGATGCCGATCTCGCCGACGCCCTTGGACCCCATGGGACTCGTGTGGAAGTCCTCCTCGTCGATGCAGACCGCCTCGATCCAGGGAGCGTCGGCGAAGGTCGCCACGTGGTAGGCGGCCAGGTCGCGGGTGTGGAAGTGCCCGTACGTCCGGTCGATGACGCCCACCTCGCACAGCGCCATCGAGAGGCCCATGACCATGCCCCCGACCAATTGCGATCGCACCGTGACGGGGTTGATCACGCGACCCACGGCGAAGACGCCGAGCATGCGAGGCACCCGGACCTCCCCCGTCGACGTATCCACGGTCACCTCGGCGAACTGTGCCCCGAACGCGTGCTGGGAGTGGGTGCGCGGCGTGGCGAGTTCGTCGAGCGTGTCGGCGACGGCTTCGAGTCCGCCGTCCGGTACGCGGCCACCGCACCGTCCGATGGCGCCGCGCAAACCCTCACAGGCGCGCACCACCGCTGTCCCCCACGACGTCGTTCCGCTCGACCGCCCGGCCCAACTGGCCGCCGGGTACGCGCTGTCGCCGACCTCCACCGTGACCCGCTCCACGTCGACGCGCAGGGTGTCGGCGGCGATCTGGGCCAGGACCGTGCGCGCCCCGGTACCGATGTCCACCGCCGCGATGCGCACGGCGTAGTGGCCGAGGCCGTCGGTGCGCGCGCTCGCCCGGGAGGGGAACCGGTACTGCGGAATGGTCGACGCGGCGACGCCCATGCCCACGAGCCGACGCCCGTCGCCGCGTTCCGCGCGGAGGCGGTCCCGGTCGGCCCAGCCGAACCGCTCCGCCCCCAGGCGCAGGCAGGCGGCGAGGTTGCGGGTGCTGAAGGGCCGGCCGCTGTGCGGATCGTTCGCGGTGTCGTTGCGCAGGCGCAGCTCGATCGGGTCGACGGAGCACGCGACGGCGAGTTCGTCCATGGCGGACTCCAGCGCGAACATCCCCGGGCATTCGCCCGGCGCTCGCATCCAGGTCGGGGACGGAACGTTCAGCCTCGTCCGCCAGTGCCTGGTCTCGCGGTTCGGCGCCGCGTACATGGTGCGGGTGGGCGCGGCCGGGTACTCGCAGTGGTCACTCGTCAAGGACGTCTGCTCGAACGACACGTGTGACACGGCCAGGAGCCGCCCGTCCGCCTCCGCCCCCAGACGGACGCGCTGCACGGTCGGCGGCCGGTACCCGGCGACGACGCTGAGCTGCTCCCGGGTGAGGGCGGTCTTGACCGGCCGTCCGACGGCGAGTGCCGCCACGGCGGCGAGGACGAGATGGGCTCTCGGCGCGGCCTTCGAACCGAAGCCTCCCCCCACGTGAGCGGCGATGACACGCACCTGGTCGGGGCTGATCTCGAAGAGCCGCGCGAGGATGTCGCGCGTGCCCGAGGGTCCTTGCGTGGTGTCGAAGACGGTCAGCGCGCCGTCGTGCCAGTACGCGACGGTCCCGTGCGGTTCGAGGGCGTGGTGGTG
This sequence comes from Streptomyces sp. Isolate_45, assembly GCF_024721315.2. Classification (GTDB taxonomy): domain Bacteria; phylum Actinomycetota; class Actinomycetes; order Streptomycetales; family Streptomycetaceae; genus Streptomyces. Next base: position 126,707 of record NZ_JANFAK020000003.1, on the reverse strand, counting down.
GTAGGGGGGAGTGGTGTAGGTGGCCTCGATCCGTACCGGTGCGTGCGACAGGGCCGACTCCACGTCGCCGTGCGAGCAGTCGGTGGGAAAGAAGGGACCGTGGTCCGGCGGCCGGTGGAATCCGTCGCCCGGGGTGTCCGGGCTGAGGCGGTGCGGACCGGGGGCGTAGTCGACGCGCACCGTCCGCGCCGCCTCGTGGGCGATCCGAGGTGATTCGGCGACGACCGCGGCGACGAACTGGCCCCGGTGGACGACCGATCGGGACTGGAGGACGGCGAGGTCGGCCCAGCCCGTCCCGTTCAGACGGGGACAGTTGGCCGCGTGCAGCACGGCCAGCACCCCGGGCCGGGCGAGGGCGTCCTCGGGATGAACGGCCTTGACCCGCCCGTGAACGATCTCCGCCGGAACCACCGCCACGTGCGCCAGGTGCGGGAGGGCCACGTCGCCGGTGTAGCGGGCGCTGCCCGTGACCTTCTCCCGGGCCTCCCGTCGGGGAGGCGACGCGCCGATGGACGCGCGGGTCACGACGCCACGTCCGTGATCGCCGCGACGATGTTCTGGTACGCGCCGCAGCGGCACAGGTTCCCGCTCATGCGCTCACGGATCTCCGGCGCCGACAGGGGCCGCTCGGAGCCGGGCCGACCCGTAACGGAACTGGGCCATCCGCGGGCGGCCTCGTCGAGCATCCCGATCGCGGAGCACAGTTGGCCGGGGGTGCAGAAGCCGCACTGGAAGGCGTCACGGGTGATGAACGCCTCCTGCAACGGGTGGAGATCCGGCCCACCGAGGCCCTCCACCGTCACGACGCGCGCGTTGCCGCAGGCCACGGCGAGGGTCAGACAGCTGTACACGCGCCGACCGTTCACCAGCACGGTGCAGCAACCGCAGTGGCCCCGATCGCAGCCGGCCTTGGCTCCGGTCAGACCGAGGTGATCCCGCAGAACGTCCAGGAGCGACAGCCTGGTGTCGACCGTCGGAGGGCGATCCTCGCCGTTGACGTTGAGCGCGACTTCCACGTGGACCGCCGGAATGTCCTCGGCCGCGTGGACCGCCGGGGACTCCGCGGAGACCTCGGCTGGCTGGGCTGACTGGGCTGACTGGGCTCCCACCATGAGGCACGACCCCCGTTCCAGCGCTGCGGGCCCTGCTCGAACCTGCGGGCGGACTCTCGTATGTCCCGCGGCTCCACGCTACGCCCCTACTGGATCTTCCGCCTTACGAGCGAGGGGGCCGGAAACGCACCTCTTGCCCCCATGCGCGTTCCTCGCCAGGGGGTACCCCTGCCGCAGGGCCATCGAACAGCCACTCCGTGCGATGGCGCAGGCACATTCGACTACGGGCAAGGAAGAGCCCTTCCCAGGGGATCCTGCCGATGAGCGAGATCGCCGAACTGCGCCGGCCCTCCATGGCCGGTGTGCTGGAAGCCGCCGTCGGCACCCGGGGCAAGGTGCTGATCCCCGCCCTCCCGGTCCAACCCCGTTCGCCGGGTTGACGATTGTCCGGCGCAGGGTTGCCGGGGTCGCTGGTGCGTGCCCTCCAACTGTGGTTACCTGGGCGCATGACCACCGTACTCGTGACCCGTCGCCACGTGGACTACGTGCGTGTCACGACAACGGCCTGTCCCGCCGCCCTCTGACGCGGCGCCGCGACCGAGGTCGCTCCTTCTCCCGATTCCCGTGCACCGTGCCACCGTTGCCGCCCGTCCGCGGGATCGGCCCACGGCACGCTGCCGCTCGGTGACCCCTCCCGCGCCGTAGTCCCCCGCGGGTACGGGCTCCCTCGGAGCTCCGCGCCTCGGGTTCCCCTGCCGTGCCCGGCCACTCATCGGCGCCGCACGGCCGCACCCCACCACACCGCCCTGCCCTGCGCTGCACCGCCGGGCACCGTTCGCGTACCGAGGAGAAGCATGAGCCAGCCGATCGACGCCGTCACCGCAGGCCACACGCCCCACGACGAGGCGGGCGGCCCCGACACCTCGGCCTGGTCGTTCGAGACGAAGCAGTTGCACGCGGGGGCCGCCCCCGACCCGACCACCGGCGCGCGGGCGGTGCCGATCTACCAGACCACCTCGTTCGTCTTCCGCGACACCCAGCACGCGGCCGACCTGTTCTCCCTCGCCGAACCCGGGAACATCTACACCCGCATCCACAACCCCACCCAGGACGTCTTCGAGCAGCGGATCGCCGCGCTCGAAGGCGGAGTCGCCGCGGTCGCCCTGTCGTCGGGCCAGGCGGCCGAGGCGCTGGCCATCCTGAACGTGGCCGGCGCGGGCGACCACATCGTCTCCAGCGCCTCCCTCTACGGAGGCACGTACAACCTGTTCAAGCACACACTGCCGAGGTTCGGCATCGAGGTGTCCTTCGTCGACGACCCGGACGACCTCGACGCCTGGCGGGCCGCCATCCGGCCCGGGACCAAGGCCCTGTTCGCGGAAACCCTCGGCAATCCTCGCGGCAACGTCCTGGACGTCCGCGCCGTCGCCGACGTGGCGCACGAGGCCGGGCTGCCCCTGATCGTCGACAACACCGTCCCCACCCCGTTCCTGCTGCGCCCCATCGAGCACGGCGCCGATGTCGTCGTCCACTCGGCGACGAAGTTCCTGGGCGGCCACGGCACGACCATCGGTGGTGTCGTCGTCGACGCCGGCACCTTCGACTTCGGCGCCCACGCCGAGCGTTTCCCCGACTTCAGCGAGCCGGACCCCAGCTACCACGGCCTGCGGTACTGGCCCGCGCTGGGACCCGGCGCGTACGCGGTGAAGCTGCGCGTGCAGTTGCTGCGCGACCTCGGGCCGGCCATCGCGCCGCACTCCGCCTTCCTCCTCCTCCAGGGGGTGGAGACGCTGAGCCTGCGCCTGGAGCGTCACACGTCCAACGCGCAGGCCCTGGCGGAGTGGCTGGAGGGACGTGACGAGGTTTCGGTCGTGCACTACCCCGGCCTGCCCTCCAACCGCTGGTACGAGGCCGGGCGCCGCTACCTGCCGCGCGGCGCCGGCGCCGTGCTCGCCTTCGAACTGGAGGGCGGCGCCGAGGCGGGCAAGCGCTTCGTGGACGCGGTCGAGCTCTTCAGCCACCTCGCCAACATCGGTGACGTGCGCAGCCTCATCATCCACCCCGCCTCCACCACCCACAGCCAGCTCGACGAGGCGCAGCTCGCGGCCACCGGAACGTCCCCGGGGTTGGTGCGCCTCTCCGTCGGCATCGAGAACCTCGCCGACCTCAAGGCCGACCTGGAGGCCGGGTTCCGAGCCGCGAAGGAGGCGTCCTGAACCCCGACGGGCCGGCCCCGTCACCGGCGGGCGCCCCCGCGGGTCCCCCTCCCGCCACCGGCGCGTGGCGGGAGGGGGACCCGGCGGGGCGCCGACGGTGGCACCACCGGGTGGGTGACCTGCGGTTGGAGGGGGGCGGTCGGCTGCCGGGCGTGACCCTGGCGTTCGAGACGTGGGGCCGGCTCGCGCCCGACGCCTCGAACGCGGTCCTCGTACTGCACGCGCTCACCGGCGACAGTCACGTCGCCGGTGAGGCCGGGCCGGGTCACCCCACGCCCGGTTGGTGGGACGCGCTGGTCGGGCCGGGGTCGGCGCTCGACACGGACCGCTGGTTCGTCGTGGCCCCGAACGTCCTCGGCGGCTGTCAGGGCAGCACCGGGCCCGCCTCGCCCCGCCCCGACGGACGCCGCTGGGCGGGCTCGTTCCCCCGACTGACGCAGCGCGACCAGGTGCTCGCCGAGTCCGGGCTCGCCGACGTGCTGGGGATCGACCGGTGGGCGCTGGTGGTCGGCGGCTCCATGGGCGGGATGCGCGCCCTGGAATGGGCCGTGTCGTTTCCGCGGCGGGTGGCGGCGTTGCTGCTGCTCGCCTGTCCGGCGGTGGCGAGCGCCGACCAGATCGCCTGGAGCTCCGCGCAGCTCCACGCGATCCGCGCGGACCCCCACTGGCGGGGCGGCGACTACCACGACGCCGGACCGGGTCGCGGCCCGCACACCGGTCTCGGCGTCGCCCGCCGCATCGCCCACACCACCTACCGCGGCGCCGAGGAGCTCGAAGCCCGCTTCGGCCACCGCCCGCAGGACGGGGAGGTCCCGCGGCTCGGCGGCCGCTACCAGGTGGAGTCGTACCTCGACCACCAGGCGGCCAAGCTGGTCCGGCGCTTCGACGCGGCCAGCTACGTCGTGCTGTGCGAGGCGATGAACGCCCACGACATCGGCCGGGGTCGGGGCGGGACGCGCGCCGCCCTCGGCCGGGTCGGGGCGCGGACGCTGGTGGCGGGCGTGGACTCCGACCGCCTCTACCCGCTTTCGCAGCAGGAGGAGTTGGCCGCCGGCATCCCCGCGGCGGACGGGGTCCGGGTGATCGCCTCACCGTTCGGCCACGACGGGTTCCTCATCGAGACGGAGCAGGTCGCGGCGCTGGTGCGGGAGCTCCTGGAGGGCGGCCACGACGCACGGGGTGCGCGGGAACTCCGCGGCTCGACGAATTCATCGAACACATGAGCCACGCACCGGTAGCCTGCCGGGCATGACCGAGATGGTGAGCCGGTTGTGGCGTCGGCGGAACGGGCGCGGCACCACGCCGGCGGGCCCGGGCGGAGCGACGGCCGACGAGCCCTGGCACGTCCTGGAGAACGTGCCCGAGGGGCACGAGGAGATACCGGGGCTGCTCCGCGGGCTGGTCACGCCCGGAAGCCGTCGGGCCTCGTGGGACCGTCTGGAGCCCCATCTGGGCTGGTGGCGGAGGCCGGGCATCCTGCGTCCGCTGCTCGCGCGGTTGCTGGTCATGCTGCCCGAGCTCGATCGACGGCACCGGATCGCCGTGCTGGACGTGGTCAGGCGGACCGCCGACGCCCTCCGCGCGGGGTCCCACCGCCCGGACGCCCTGCTGGGGGCCGTCCTGGTCGAGGGGCAGCGTGCCGCCACCGCCCTCCTCTCCGACGACTGCCCCGAGGTCCGCGCGGCCGCCGCCGGGGCCGTGGAGCACGTGCGGGCCGCCGATCCGGCGATGTTCGAAGCGCTGCGGCGACAGGCCGACGTGGAGTCCGATCCCTACGTACTGGGCTGCCACCTCCTCGCCGCCGGCGAGGTACTGGCCGCACTCGGCACTCCGGCTCCCGCGGACTGGTGGGAGTCGTGGCTGCACCACGCGGATCCGCACGTGCGGCTCACCGCCCGTACCGCGCACCTGACGGTGGGCCGGGCGGCGCGTCCGGAGGAGGCCGACGCGCGGCGCGGACGCTCCGGACGGCCCGCCCCGCACCGGGCGGCCGTCGAACGGGCCGGCGAGCTGCTGCGCACGAGTCGGCACCCCCCGACCGGTACCTGGGAGACGGTCCTCGCGGGACTCGCCGCCGACAACGTCCTCGTCGCCGACGCGGCCGCCAAGATCATCGCCCGCGCGGGCACCCGGATCTCCCCGTACACCGATCTGTTGCTCCCGTTCGCCTGGCGGGACGGACACTCCTCCGACGACGTCGTGAAGGGCCTCATCGGCGCCGGTGACCCGCGGGCCCTGCCGCTCGTCCTGAAGCGGTCCCACAACCCCTCGTTGGGCATCACGTCCCTGCCCGCGCGGTGGGCCCCGCAGACGCTGCCCGCGCTGCGCGCACGGCTGGCGGGCGACCGGCCCGAGGAGGCCCTGCGGATCCTCGCCGACTGGGGCCCCGCCGGCGCACCGGCCGTACGCGAGCTGATCGGACTGCTGGACACCCCGCACGCGCGGACGGCGGCGGCCGTGCTCGGCGGGATCGGCCCCGCGGCGGGCAAGGCGGCGGGTCTCCTCTCCGACCTGGCGCGCGGCGACCTGCGTCCACGGCGCTTCCCGAACCACGGGTACCGCGAGCCCCACCGCTGGCACGGCACCCAGACCGCGGCCTGGGCCCATTGGCGGATCACGGGCGATCCACGGATCGCGGTCGACGTCATCGGCGCGGCGCTCCGCACCGGGCGCGGTCGGGTGGTGCTGTCCCATCTCGCCGACCTCGGACCGCTCGCGGCCGGCTGCTCCGACGACGTCGCACCCCTGCTCGGTAGCCCCGGGGAGTGGACCCGGGTCGGCGCGGCCGGGGCGTGGTGGCGGCTGACGGGCGACGCGGACACCGCGGTGGCGACCCTGCTCCCGGAGTTGCGGCGGCTGTCGGAGTACGCCGCCGACCCGCTGATCCTGCGGGCCGTCGACCTCCTCGGCTCGATCGGCCGTCCGGCCGCGGCAGCCGTGCCCGCCCTCACCTCGGTCACCACCTCCGAACGCCGCTACGGCGCGAGCATCCTCCTCGACGAGGAACTGTGCCGAGGCGCGCACACCGCACTGGCCGCGATCGGCTGACGGGGCCGGAGCCCGACGTGCGGCCGTGCTCAGGGCAGGCGGCGCGGACCGGCTTCCCGCTTCCACGAGGCGATCAGCAGCGAGAGCCCGCAGGTCACGACCAGGCTGCCGATCAGGACCATGCCGACGCCGATCACGAAGAGCCCGCTGCCGTCGTCCGACCAGTCGTAGAAGGCGGCGACGGCCAGTCCGAGGCTCGTGCCGAGCACGGCGGCCGTGACGTACTGGCGGGACGCCGCCCAGTACACCGGCACCAGCAGGGTCAGCACGAGCCCGATCACCTGCCACGCCTCGTACGGGCCGGTCGTGGAGCCGTCCGGGTGCACGTCACGTTCCTGGTCCCAGCCCAGCCACGCGGCCCACAGGGCCGCCGCCACCACGACGAGCAGCAGGGTCACGAACAGTTCACGTACCGGCTTCTGCAATCCATTGCGCATGGCCCCAGTCTCGGCTCCCACGCACGCCGTGTGCAGGGCTGGACTACTCAGATCAGCCTGAGTAGCCGCCGCGCTGTCGGTGTGACGGTCCAGCCTGCCGCACGTGATCCAGGGGGAATTGGCCGCACCGTCACCGGGTGCGCCGCCGACGAGATCTCGGCCGTTCTGGGCCCGGGTTCCTCACGGTCGGGACCGGCGGTCGTCGGCGTCGAAGCGGGCGAGTTCGAGGGCTCCGGCCCGCAGGGCCTGTTCCATGGCCGGGGCGAGGCCTTCCTCCAGGCCGCCGAGGGCCTCGGCCGTCTCCTCGACCGCGTCCCGGACGATCTCCGCCGCGACCTCCTCGGCCGGGGTGCGCGGGCCGAGCTTGCTGACGGCGGCCGCCGCCCGGGCCGGGGTGAGCAGGGCGGTGACCTGCCCGAGGAGCCAGCCGGGCACGCCGGCCGCGCCGTCGGCGGGCACCCGGTAGGGCCGCGAACCGTCGAAGCGTTCGTCCTCGGCGAAGGCGGGGTGCTTGAACTTGCCCACCGGCCGCGCGGGCGCGCCGGCGTCCGGCCCGGTGCCTGCGGTCGCCCACCACTCGTCGGCCGGCTTGACGACCAGCCCCTCCGCGAGGTTGCCGGGCAGTTCGGGCAGGCCCAGGAGGGCCGGTACGCGGGTCGGGAACTCCGGCGCCCGTTCGCGGACCTGGGCGAGCGTCCCCCGGGCCAGCAGCGGGGCGCAGTGCAGGCCCGCGGCGGCCGCCGCCTCCCGCAGGGCCCGGTCACCGACCCAACGGACGCCGTCCGCGGTGACGACGGTGGCGTCGAACGGCAGCCAGAGCAACCCGGGCGCGTACCAGACGCCGGTCTGCACCGGCTCGGTGTTCGGCGTGGGGCGCACGTCCGGGTGTGGGTAGCGGCCGCCCGCCAGTTCGCCGTAGACGGTGACCGCTGCCGTGGGGTCCGCGTCGTAACGGCGGCGCAGGGCGGTGGCGCAGCGGTCCGCGGCGACGGAGAGGGCCGGCCAGATCCGTCCGACGCCGAAGAAGTCGTCGAGGCCGCTCTCGCCGAGCAGTTCACGGCGTTTGGCCGGGCGGACGCCCGTGGGGTCGCACACGACGGCGAGGTTCGCGCCGTGGACCTTCTCCGACGCGACCCATTCGCGGGCGCGCGCCTCGCCCAGCCGGGCACGGGAGGGGATCTTGGGGTACGGGGACCAGTGGCCGTCAGGCATGCGCACCGCCGCGCTGGTGCTGTTCGGGGAGCCGGCTGTCCGGATGCGCCCACAGCAGTGCGTTCTCGGGCCGCTCGTCCCGGAAGAAGGCGAGGACGTCCTGGTCGGAGTGGCGCGGGCTGAAGTGGGTGAGGACGAAGAGGGTGTCCGGGTGGGCCTCGGGACGGGCGGGTGTCCGCGCGGGGGCCTGTGTCATCGGTGCCTCCGTCGGACCGCCGGGATCGGGTGAAGGCCCGATCGTAGCGGCCGGCATCGAGGGGTGGCCCGCCGCGGCGGCTGGAGCCGGCGCGGCTCGTGACCCGTCCCGCAGGGCTGCTCGTCCCGGACGAGCCGACCAACCACGTGTCACCGGCCCTGGTCGAGGAACTCGAAGGGGCGCCGGCCGCCCTCCCCGGCGCGGTCGTCGCGGTCTCCCACGACCAACGGTTCCGTTCCGCCTTCACCGGCCCCCACCTGGAACCGTGCGCGGGCTCGGTGCGGCGGTCGGGGGGAGCCGCGGCCGAAGACCGATCATGAGCGGCCCCGCGCCGGGGCGACGGTGGCGACCGCCGCCCGGGCGACGGGAATTGGGGGGCTCCCGCGCCCGCCCTCTGCGTAGGGTGGTCGGATGAGCGTGATGGAGATCGTGCCCGACCAGGGCGAATGGCGTGGCGGGTTCGAGGAGCGGGTGCTCGCGAGCTACCGGGCCGCGGGGTGCTCGGAGCCGCTGGCCCGGGGCCTGCTGGAGCGGACCGTGGAAAACATCGACGGCTGGACGGTGGCCACCGACGGCTCCGAGTGGATCGCGGTCGAGGTGACGGAGGACAACGGGACGACCGTGGGGCGGATCCACGACCTGACGGCGCCGGAGGGGCGCGTGTGGGCCGAGCGGTGGTGCGCCGAGCAGGGTGCGCGACGGGTGGAGGTCCGGCTCACGGGCGGAGCGGGAGGGTTCGCCGACTACCCCGTACGCCAACAGATACGCATGCGTGCCGCCTCCGAACGGCCGCAACTGCCGCCGGGTCTGACGGTCCGTCCGCTCAAGGAGGAGGAGTACCCGGCCTGGTACGCCGGCGAGGAGGCCGGGTACATCAAGGACATCGTCCGGGCCGGAGCGCTGACCGCGGAGCAGGCACGGAAGAAGTCCGACCGGGACTTCGCCCGGTACCTCCCCGAGGGGTACCGGACCCCCGGTCACGCCTTCTACGCGATGGAGGCCGACGGACAGGTGGTCGGTACCGGCTGGGTGAAGCACGCGTTCCTGCCGGGTGTGACCTTCGGCTTCTCCCTGGAGGTGTACGAGGAGCACCGCGGCAAGGGCTACGGCAGGGCCGCGATGGCCGTCGGCGAGTGGGCTGCCCGGCACGGCGGCGACGAGGCGATGATGTTCAACGTCTTCGGCGGCAACGAGGTCGCGATGAGCCTGTACGACAGCACCGGTTACGCCGTGCTGGACGAATACCGGTCGATCAACCTCCAGGCCCTGTAGCCGAGGTGGCGGCGGCCCGGCGGCGCAGCCCCGAGGCTCGCAGGCGGTTCGCGAAGGGGGCGAGGAGCACCCTGCCTCGGGGCGGCACCAGGGAGCGGGGCCGCGGCCCGGCCGGGGGCCGGCGCGCTGCGCACGTACGATGGGCGCGGGGGCGGAGCCGTAGCGCAGCGGTCGTCGCGCGCGGTCTCCAAAACCGTGAGGACGCCGGTTCGAATCCGGCCGGCTCCGCCGCTCCCGCCGCCCGACCCCGGTCCGCTGGAGCGGAGCGGGGTCAGGCGGCGTCCGTCGGACCGGACCGGCGTGATTGCCGCAGGGCCGGGAGGCCTGCGCCGATGGCACTGCCGATTCCGAGGCCGAGGGCCAGGCCGAGTCCGATGTTGTCGAACACGAGGAGCCCCAGGGGCAGTCCGATGGCGACGCCGCACGAGACGCCCACCGCCAATCCGGTCGCGGCGGCCGGGTTCTCGGGCGCGTCGGACGCGGATTCGGGGTTCACGGGCTCCCCGCCCACGGACTGTTGTTCATGTGTCATGCACACAGTCTGGCAGACCGCGTTTCTGGAGCCGCCCCACGGTCCCCCGCGGGTCAGTCCTGTTCGAGGACCTCGCGGAGGGTCAGGGCGAAGGCCTCCGGTTCGCCCTGCTGGCCGTATTCGCCGCCGAGGAAGCCGCCGTGGTGGCTGGGGAACAGGACCGTCCCGCCGCCCAGCGCGTCGGCCGCGCCCGCGGCGGCCCGCGCGGGGAACTGCCCCTGCGACTCCTTGCCCTCCGCGATGACGATCCGCGTGGCCGCGGCCCGGAGCGCGGCGAAGTCGGGCCGGTAGGAGGTGCAGCCGCGCATGTTCTGTCCCAGCAGGGGGTCGCCGCGCGTGCCGTCGTCCTCGACGGGCAGGCCGAAGGCGGCCGGGTCCGGCGCGGGCTCGTCCCGCCAGTTCGCCGGGATCCGTCCCGTCCGGGTGGCCATGACCAGGAACTTCGCCATGGCCGGGCCCGTGCCCTCGCGCAGGTACGTCGCGTGGATGTCCGCGCACACCTCCAGCGCCGCCTCCCGGTCGGGCAGGACCTGCGCCAACGGCGGCTCGTGCGCGACGAGGGTGCGGACCAGCTCCGGGTGCCGGGCCACCAGGGCCAGCCCGTTGACGGCGCCACCGCTGCTCGCGAACACGTCGACGGCCCCCGCGCCGGCCGCCTCGATCACCCTCCGCAGGTCCTCGGCGTGCTCCTCGGGCACCGTCTCGGCGGCGCCGTCCGTACGGACGCTGCGGCCCGTGCCCCGCGGGTCGTACGTGATCACCGTCCGATCGGTGAAGTGCGAGGCCAGGCTCACGAACCCGGCCGCGTCCATCGGGGAGCCGATCAGGAACAGGGCGGGCCCGGCCCCGCCCTCGGGGCGGTCGTCCCCGCCGTGGACGTCGTACGTGATGGTGGCGCCCGTGGATTCCAGCGTGCGGGTCACGGTTGCGGTCATGAGGTCCTCCTGCGGGTGAGTGCTGTCGGAGGGTTTGACCGTCGGGAGCGCCGGAACTCATCGCTCGGCGGCCCACGGGTTTCGGCCGTGCCGTGAAAGGCCGGGGCCCGCGTCACCGCACGGGCGGTGGCACGGGCCTCGGAATGGGGGCGGGAGGTGCGGTCGGTCAGCCCGCGGCGGCCGCCAGCAGGACGTCGACGAGCCGCTCCGCGGCGTCGGGCCGGCCGTGCGCGCGTGCGCGCTCCGCCATCGCCGAGCGGCGGGCGGGGTCGGTCAGGAGCGGGCCGAGGGCGTTCCAGAGGGTCTCCGGGGTGACGTCCCCGAGCAGGGCGACGGCCGCGCCCGCGTCGGCCAGGTGCTGCGCGTTGTGGGCCTGCTCGTTGCCCGCGGAGGTGGCGAGCGGCACGAACACGGCCGGCTTGCCCAGCGCGGTCAGCTCGGCCAGCGTGCCGGCGCCGCTGCGCGACACGACGATGTCGGCAAGCGCCAGGACGTCGGGCAGTTCCGGTCCGACGAAGCCGGTGAGGTGGTAGCGGCCGGCGAGGACCGGGTCCAGGCCGGCGGCGGCCGCGCGGAGTTCGTCCACGTTCGCCGGGCCGCACTGGTGGATCACGTTCGCGTGGCCCAGGAGCCACGGGAGGACGTCCCGGACGACCCCGTTGATCTGCTGGGCGCCCTGGGCGCCGCCGGTGACGTAGACGGTCGGCAGCCGGCGGTCGAAGCCGGTGAGGTTCAGGGCGTACACCGCCTTGTCGGGGTGCCCGGTCAGCACCTCGGGCCGGACGGGGTTGCCGGTGACGACGGCGGAGCCGCGCAGCTCGGCGGGGAGCAGGTCGAGCGAGGACTCGGAGGACAGGGCGATGCGGGTCGCGGAGCTCGCCAGCTTCCGGTTGGCCAGTCCGAGGCGGACGGTCTGCTCGTGGAGGACGAGCGGGCGGCGGCAGAGGCGCGCGGCGAGGCCTGCCGGTACGGCGACGTAGCCGCCGGTGGCCAGGACGACGTCGGGCTCGAACTCGGACACGATGGAGCGGGCCTGGGCCACGCCGAGGGGCACGCGTGCCATGTCCTTGACGTTCGCGGCGGACAGCATCTTGAGGGGGTTGGCCGAGCGCCGGATCTTGCCCGTGGCCACCGTCTTGAAGGCGATTCCCTCGGCCGGGGCGACGCGTGCTTCGAGACCGTCGGCGGTGCCGATCCACAGGACGTCGAGCGTGCCGCCCTGGGCCGCGAGGCGACCTTGCAGCGTCCGGATCGCCGTCAGAGCGGGATACGTGTGACCGCCGGTCCCTCCGCCCGTCACGAGCAACCGGAAGGAACGCGGGAGTGCGGAAGTGTTCACCCTGCACACCCTACTGGCCTCGTACGCGCGTCCTACGATCGCGGGTCGGCGCGGGTTCCCGGACCCGCGCCGGCGGGGCTGCCCAAGCACGAAGGTCCCGACCCCTGAGGGGTCGGGACCTTCGTATCGGAGCGCTGGGCAGGCCTTGCACCTGCATTTCCCCACGGGAAGTGGGGCGTCTTTCCTTGGACCACCAACGCATGGGCCCCTGCCGTGATCACGGCGGCGAGCTCAAGATCGACCATAGCGCATCCGGCGGGCTACTCCCAAAGTCGCCGGAGGTGGGCGTGGAGCACGTCCTGCGCCTGCGACTCCGCGAGGTGGCCGATGAGGACGTGGGTGGTGAGGCCGTCGGCGAGGGCGAGGAGCGTACGGGCCTCGCGGTGCGGGTCGAGCGGTACGGGCCGAAGGGCGTCCGTTCCCGCCTTCGCGTCGGCGTCCGCGTCCGCCTCCGCTCCCGCGCACTCGGCCGCGTCGGCCTCCGCGATCAGGCGGGCGAAAGCCTCCTGGAGCTCCCCGTAGTTCGCCCTCAGCGGTGTGGCGAGCGCCTCGCTGACGGCCGCCTGCGCGACGAACGCGAGCCAGACCCTGGCCTCGGCCCGGTGTTCCTCACGGAGCAGCGCGACCTCGGTGGCGGCGTGGCCCAGGGCCGTACGGGCCGACTGGGCGGGGCTCCTGACGAGACGGGCCTGGACGCGTTCGCCGATCAGCTCGCCGATGTGCCCGAGCGCGAAGACGAGCATCTCCTCCTTGGTGCGGAAGCACCGCTGGACGGCGCCCATCGACACCTGCGCGCGGGCGGCGACGTCCCGCAGCGACACGCCCTCCAGCCCGTGCTCGTCGGCCAGCTCGCAGACGGCCTCGGCGATCAGTCGCCGCCGGCCCGCGTGATCCACCTGTCGGGGCATGTCCCGCCGCCTCCTGGTTCCCGGGTGTCCGTCGTCCCGCGCGCTCCGCACGACGCGCACGCGCCGCTCACCAGGCTACAGTTCCGATGCGTTCGCATTGCTTCGGGGCGGTGGCGCGGGGCCGACGCCGCGGCGCCCGGGCCCGCGAGGCCCGAAACGCCCGGCCGGCCGGGACGTGCGGAAGGGCCGGGCCCCTGGAATACGGGCCCGGCCCGCCCGATCGGGCGTCCGTCGGGGTCAGACGCGGTCGGCCGCGATCAGCAGGTACTGGAAGGAGCCGTCCTTGTACGAGTTGATGAACGCCTCCTCGATCCCGGTGACCAGGGAGGACGTGGCCCGCAGCTCCCAGTAGGGCAGGGTCGCCGGGGTCAGGTCGATGACGGCCTGCGGTACGAGACGGTTGTCGGCCAACGCCCGCATGTATTCACGGCGCGAGTGGATGTTGCACTCGAAGTGCGCGTTGATCTGCGAGACCCACTTCGAGGGTTGCCCGTAGCGGGGGTTCCAGCAGCCGGTGATGGTCACGTAGCGGCCCCCGACGGCGAGGACCCGGGAGTGCTCGGCGAAGAGGTCGTGCAGGTCGACGTACATGCTCGACTCGTTGTTCCACGAGCCCGCGGCCCGCCCCGTCTCGAAGGGCATGTCGAGCATGTTGCAGACGCGGGCGCGGACGGAGTCGGCGATGCCCAGTTCCTGGGCGCGCCGGTTCGCGAACTCGGCCTGCTTGGCCGACAGGGTGACGCCCTCCACCTTGCATCCGAAGCGCTGGTGGGCCATGACGGACGAACCGCCCCGGCCGCAGCCGGCGTCGACGAGGGTGTCCTCGCGTCCGATGGTTCCGAGGTGGTCCAGCAGGACATCGGCCTGGGCCGACTCCAGCCGGTGCAGCTCGGCGATCAGCTTCTTCTCGTACTCGCTGTCCGCGGTGTCCCCGAGGGCCGCGTGGTCGACGTCGCCGATGCCGTAGTGGTGGTGGTAGAGCCCGTCGACGTCGCCGAGACGAAGATTCACCGGCCGGGCCTCGTGGTCCCAGTAGCGGGCGATGTCACCTTGGTAGGGCGTCGCCGGGGTCGGGATGAAGGCCGAGGGGGTCGCGGTGGTGAGCTCGGTGTTGGTCACAGATGGATCCGTCCTTACCAGAAGTCGGGCAGGCTGTAGCGGTAGGTGTTGGTCCGGTGCCAGTAGTGGTTGCCGTCGACCCATACGGCCACGCCCCGTAGGAAGCGCAGCACGTTCGGGACGGGGCAGGCGGCGGCCAGGTCGGCGGCCTCGGCCTCGAAGGCGTGCATGAGGTCGTTGTGGACCTCGACCGCCTTGAGGTAGGCGTCGCGGACGGAGCGGTCCTCGCGTTCGGCGATCACCACGGGCAGGTTCAGGTGCGTGCCGGGGCTCGCCAACTCCTTGGTGTAGGAGTACAGGTCGTTGACGATGGTGGTGGCGTTCCCGGCGAGCGCGAGGACACGTTGCATCGCCGGTTGGGCGTGCAGGTCCGCCGGCAGTTCGTAGCCGCCGACGGTGTCGGTGATGGTGGGGCACGGGCGGAAGTTGTTGAACTGCCGCATCGAGAGGTACTCCCACACCTCCGGGACGTACTCGGTCTCGGCCCAGGAGGCCTCGGCGAGGTAGCCGAGGTGCAGGCGGGCCATGTCGTGCCGGTACCGGTCGGCCTGCGAAGGGGTCGCCTCCTGGAGGAAGTACTCCATGGCCGAGCGGTAGGCGCGCCGAGGCGCGTCCGACTGGAGGGACCGCGCCCAGTCCGGTTGGTACTCGGCCGTCGTGTGGAGGGGGTCGAGTGCGGTGTGCGCCAGCAGGAGGCGTCCACCGAGGCCGATGGGCGAGCCTCCGTGGTCCTCGCAGTAGTAGTCGTCGACCGCGTTCTCGGCCGCCATCAGTCGGGTGGCGATCATCAGGTGGTCGACGGTGGGGGCGTCCGGATGACAGGCGACCATGTACCGGCCGAGCGAGAACCCGTCGAACTGGTCCTCCCAGTCCGGGGGGAACAGCTCGACCTCGTCGACCGCCCACGCCTTGATCCGGCGGCTGACCTCCTCCACCCGTGCGGGGTCGGGTTCCGCCACCGGGTGGTGGTAGAGGCCCGGGATCGGAATGCCGGCTGGAGGGTCCGCGGGCGCGGGGGGTTCCTCGCGCGGCCGGGTCAGGTAGAGGCCGGCCGTGCCCAGGCCGCTGGGACCCCGCAGGATCCGGTCCAGGGCGGGGCGCGGCGCTCCCGCCGCGGCGGGAGCCGGGCCGTCGGGCGCGACGGGTGCCGCGGGCCGGATGGGCACCACGGGCGGCAGGGGCACCACGGGCGGGACGGGTACCGCGGGAGGGGCAGGGGCCTCGGGCGGCACGGGGGCCGCTTCGGGCGGGGTGGGCCGTACGCCGCCGAAGGCTTCGATGCCCCGGCCGTGGCCGTGGGTCCCGAAGCGGGCCGCCGCGCCGGGCAGGCTCGACCGCAGGGGGGAAGGCCCGGGATCGGGCATCCGTAACTCCTTGCTGGGTGATGGGGCTGTCCCGGATCCCGGGCACGGTGGGCGGGCCGGGACGTACTCCCGGGCCCGCGTGACCGGCGGGCCGACCCGTGCGGGCCGACCCTTCCGGACCGGGCCGGGGCACGCGGCCCGGCGGGCGACGGCCCTGGGGCCAGGTCCTATTCGGGCCTGCGGGCGATCTGTACGTTCTCCAGCACCCCGAGCGCGTCGGGCACCAGGATGGCCGCGGAGTAGTAGGTGGTGACCAGGTAGGAGATGATCGAGCGCTCGTCGATGCCCATGAAGCGCACCGACAGCCCCGGCTCGTACTCCTCGGGCAGGCCCGTCTGGCGCAGCCCGATGACGCCCTGCTTGTCCTCGCCCGTGCGCATCACGAGGATCGAGCTGGTGCCCTCCTTGCTGATGGGGATCTTGCCGCAGGGCAGGATCGGCACTCCGCGCCAGGCCGGCACCTGCTGGCCGCCGAGGTCGACGTGGTCCGGGTAGAGCCCGCGGGCGTTGAACTCGCGCCCGATCGCCGCGATCGTCTTGGGGTGGGCCAGGAAGAAGCGCGAACCTCGGCGGCGGCAGAGCAGTTCGTCGAGGTCGTCCGGGGTGGGCGGGCCGGAATGCGTTTGGATCCGCTGCTTGAAGGCGGCGTTGTGGAGCAGCCCGAACTCCCGGTTGTTGATCAGCTCGTACTCCTGGCGCTCCCGCAGCGCCTCGATGGTGAGCCTGAGCTGTTCCTCGGTCTGGTTCATCGGCTGGTTGTAGAGGTCGGCGACCCTCGTGTGGACGCGCAGGACCGTCTGGGCGATGGAGAGTTCGTACTCGCGCGGATTGAGCTCGTAGTCGACGAAGGCGCCCGGCAGTTCCGCTTCGCCGGTGTGGCCGGCGGACATCGCGATCTCGGCCTCGCCGTGACGGTTCTGCCGCTGGAGCGGGAGCGTGCCGAACCGCTCGATGTGGGCGCGGAGGTTCGGCGCCGAGGACAGGACGGAGTCGAACTCGGCGCGGGCGAGGGTGAGGAGGGTGCCGGAGGTGGCCGCGGTGGCGGTGTGGTCCCACGTCGCGTCGGTTTCCAGCAGGGCGTTCTCACCGAAGCGGTCGCCTTCGGCGAGAACGGCGACGGCGACCTCGTCACCGTACTGGCCGACGGACGTCTGGTTGATGCGGCCGTGGGCGATGAGGTGGATCCGCTCGGCGGGGGTGCCCCGTTCGACCAGCACCTCGCCGGCGCGGAAGTCGCGCTGCACGCAGCGGTCGGCGAGCGCGGTCAGCACGCCGATGTCGTCGAAGCCGCGCAGCATGGCGAGTTCACCGAGCTCGCGGGGGATGACCCGGACGCGGGCGCCGTCCTGGACGAACTCGATGCGCCCGTCCCCGACGGTGTAGCTCAGGCGGCGGTTCACCCGGTACGTGCCGCCCTGGGTCTCCACCCAGGGGAGCACCTTCAGCAGCCAGCGGGAGCTGATCTCCTGCATCTGCGGGGCGGACTTCGTGGTGGTGGCGAGGTTCCGGGCAGCGGCCGTGCCGAGGCTGCTCTGCGGGGGCGGCTCCAGCTGCGCCTCTGGGCTGGTGTCCACGGTCATCGGACAGGTTCTCCTTCGTAGCGGCGGTGATCGGCGCACGTGTATGCCACCCGCGGGAAACGAGGGGGCGAATATCCGGGCAATCCGTCCAGATCCGGAAGCACACTAACCACGGGCGAGGCCGATCGGCCCCAAGATCCCGTGGGCATTACCTCAATGCGGTGATCTTGTCGCGCGGGGTGTTTGAAGCCCGTTCAGACGATATTCGGACACGCCAAATGGAGCTGCGGGCAGTCGACTTGGGGCACGGCGGCGGCAGGAACGATTCGCTCCGGGCCCTCCCGGGTGATAGCCGGACACCTCCGGCCCGTCGAACCGACCTGGGGCCGTGGTCCTCACCACGATGTGCCGGTGATCTCCCCGCACGTGATCGGTGCGCTCTCCGCACTGGCACTCCTCGCGCCCTCGTCCGCCCAGGCGGCCCCCCTTCCCTCCGCTCCGGAACCGTCCGCTGCGGGCACGGCCGCCGAGAGGGCAGTCGACCGGTACCTGTCCGGTCCGCACCGACAGCCGGGGTGGTCGCGGGACTTCTTCGCCGACCTCCCCAAGG
The DNA here is from genome assembly GCF_024721315.2 of Streptomyces sp. Isolate_45. Classification (GTDB taxonomy): domain Bacteria; phylum Actinomycetota; class Actinomycetes; order Streptomycetales; family Streptomycetaceae; genus Streptomyces. Next base: position 108,947 of record NZ_JANFAK020000003.1, on the reverse strand, counting down.
GCGGCGACCTGCACAACCACCTCTCCGGCGCCGTCTCCACCGAGTTCCTGATCGAACTCGCCGCCGAGGACGGCCTGTGCGTCGTCACGGCCACGAGCACCGCGGTCCCGCCGCCCTGCGGCGCCGGTACCCGCCCGGCGGCCGACGCCGTGACCGACGCGGAGTTCCGCCGTCAGGTCATCCGGGCCTGGTCCATGCAGGACTTCCCGGCCGACGGGAACGGGCACGACCACTTCTTCGCCACCTTCGGCAAGTTCGGCGAGGTCACCTGGCGCCACCCGGGCCGGATGCTCGCCGAGGTCGCCAACACGGCGGCCCGGCAGAAGCAGTTCTACCTGGAGACCATGATCTCCCCGGCCTTCATCGAGGCCCGCGCCCTCGCCGACCGCGTCGGTTTCGACGCCGACCTCGACCGGATGCACGACAAGCTCCTCGCCGACGGCGCCCTCGACGCGGTCGTGCGACAGGCACGCGCCGACGCGGACGCCACCGACGTCGAGTTCCGCACGGCCGCGCACTGCGACACCCCGCGCCCCGACCCGGCGTGTGCGCTGCCCTACCGCTGGATCGCACAGGTCGGGCGGGCGGCCTCCCCGGAGCGGGTCTTCACCCAGTTGGCGCTCGGCATGCGGCTGGCGGAGCGCGACTCCCGGTTCGTCGCCGTGAACCTGGTGCAGCCCGAGGACGACCCGGTGGCCCTGCGCGACTACCGGCTGCACATGCGGATGCTGAACCACCTCAAGACCCACTACCCGAAGGCGCACATCACCCTGCACGCGGGCGAGCTCGTCCCGGGCCTGGTCAAGCCGGAGGACCTGACCTTCCACATCCGTGAGGCCGCGCAGACCGGCCGGGCCGAGCGGATCGGGCACGGCGTGTCCGTGCTGCACGAGGACCGGTGGGAGTCGCTGATGCGCCACATGGCCGAGCGGCGGATCGCGGTGGAGGTGCCCTTCCACAGCAACCAGCAGATCCTGCGGGTCTCGGGGGACGCGCACCCGTTCGGCACGTACCGCCGCTTCGGCGTTCCGGTGGTCCTGGCCACGGACGACCCGGGCGTGTCGCGGATCGAGATCACCGACGAGTACCGCCGGGCCTCGGAAATGTACGGGCTGCGCTACCGGGAGCTGAAGGACCTCGCACGGGCCTCGCTCGACCACGCCTTCCTGCCGGGGCGGAGCCTGTGGCAGCCCGACGTCCGCACCGACTACCGGCCTGTCGCGGCGTGCGCCGCCGAGACGTCCGGCTCCGAACACGTCGGCGCGCGGTGCGGGCGGCTCCTGGAGTCCAGCCCGAAGGCACAGGTCCAATGGCGTCAGGAGGCGGCGTTCGCCCGCTTCGAGGCCGACCGCGCCCGACCGGGCGGTCCCGGTACGCACTGACCCCGACCGACGGGCCCGTCCCGGTACGCACTGACCCCGACCGACCGGGCCCCTCCCCCGCTCGGATCGCTCCGCGGCGGGGGCGGGCCCGGCCACCACCGGCCCCCTCCGTCTGGCGCCCGCCGCGGGCCTCCCGCAGCATCGGACCATGGCCGACGGTGACGAGTGGGCGGGCCCGGCCGGGCGGGAGGCCGCTGCCCGGCAGTTGCGCCGGGGCGTGGACGTCGTCCAGGACGTGAGCCGGCGCAGCGCCGAGCTGCCGTGGCGGACCCTGGTGACCGCCCTCGTCATCCTGGCGGTGGTGTGCGGCGCGGGGATCGCCCTGTACTTCGACGAGCGGAACACCCGTCAGCAGACCGTGGTCGTCGGCCCCCGGCAGGCCGCGGACCGCATCGACGTCCACGCCGACGTCCAACGCACCGACCCGGTGCTGCGCCAGATCACCGTGAGGGTCACCCTCACCCCCTTCGGCCGCTACCAGAGCCCCGACGGCTACCCCACCCAGGACCTCACGCTGTACGCGAACACCACCGGACAGCAGGAACTCCGGTTCCCGGCGGGCAGCGGGCTGTGGGTCCGGGACATCCAGGTCCCCCTCTCGGACGGCGCCTCCACGGACTACCCGTTCGACAAGTACACGGCCGACTTCGCGTTCGCCGCGACGGCCGGTTCCCTGGACACCCGGGTACCGGTCCTCCTGCGCCTGCACGACCAGGACCCGAACTTCGCGTACAAGAACGGCGACGGCTCCTACGAGGGGCAGGCCGCGTACCTGACCAGTGAGGTCAAACGCTCGCGCAGCACCTTCATCCTGGCCTGGTTCATGATCGCCGCCATGTGGGCGGTCGCCCTGTCGATCGTCACCGCCTGCTGGCTGGTGGTCGGGCAGCGGCGCGGCCTGCTGTGGCCGGCCCTCGGCTGGATGGCCGCCAGCCTCTTCGCCCTCGTCGGCCTGCGCAACGCGGCACCTGGCTCCCCGCCCAACGGCTGTCTGCTCGACTACCTGGCGTTCTACTGGGCCGAGGCGCTGATCGTCCTCAGTCTCACCGTGCTCGTCTTCCACGGCATCCGCATCGAGCACGGCCTCGGCGGCCCGGTGACCGACCCGCGGCAGGACGCGATGACCCGCCGGCGCCGCCCGCCCCGCAGGCGCACCGTCCCGGCGGGCCACCGCCGCCGCTCCTGACCGGCCTCCGCACCGCGCGGGCGGCCTGTGAGGCCCTGAACCGCGGCGCGCGGCCGGGCCACCGCGTCGGGGTGGTCCCGGCGGAAGCTCGCCGTCAGTTCGTCGAAGACGATGGAACGCGGTTCCCGGGAGGAGTTCGGCGGCGTGGGCGCGGCCGTGGAGGGGGGTCAGCAGGGTCATGGCCACGCCGCTGGGGCCGTGGGCGGAACCGCTGGGGCCGTGGGCGGAACCGCTGTCGTCGGAGGGGGTCGGCGTGGGCGTGGCTCCTCAGGTCGTGGGCGCGCGGACCGGACGGGGGCGTGCGGTGGGGGCGGGGAGCGCGGGTGGGGGCCGGGAGCGCGGGGGCGGCCCTCGCCGGGGGCGCCCCCGCGCCGGGTCTCAGCCGCGGTGGAACACGACCTCCGGGTCGGCCGGCGTCGGGCCGTTCAGCCGGGGGGCGGGCAGGCCTCGCAGGTGGAGGTCGAAGAAGTCGCCGACGTACGCCCGCGTGATCTGCTGGGAGCGGGTGCCGGAGAGCGGCGTCTCCGGGTGGCCGTAGCCCACTTGGTCGCCGAGGACCGGCCAGTCGGTGAATCCGGGGTGGCCGGCTCCGGTGACGGTCAGCCAGCGCTTCCAGCCGTCCAGCCGGGGCCAGGTGTCCTCCCAGGAGGTGTCCGGGAAGTCGGGCGGCAGCAGGGCGGGGTCACCGGCGAGCATGAGGAACGGGCGTCCTGCGAGTCCGCTCTGCGGCACCGGCGTGAAGAACGTGCCGTCCATGTTGACCCCGGCGTCGACGCGCGGGTCGACGGCCATGGTCGCCGAGGCCGCCGCGCCGCCGATGGAGTGGCCGGCCATGCCTATGTGGCGGGGGTCGATGAGTCGGGAGTACCGCCACGCGGGGTGTGGGCCGGTGAGCCGGTCGAGGACGAACGGGATGTCCCGGGCCCGACCGTCGGAGACCCGGTGGAGGGAGCCGTCGGGGAACACCTGCTCGCAGGCCTTGCAGGTGAGCAGCCGTCCGCCGGGGAAGACGGTGCCGTCCGACTCGTACGCGTGGTCCACCGCCGCCACGACGTAGCCGCGGCTCGCGAGGTCCTCGGCCAGGACGCTCAGCGAGGCGCGCGGCATGGTGAAGCCGGGCGAGAGCACGATCAGGGGGTACCGCTGCGCGGAGGGGCGGGGCAGGGCGCCGGAGCGGGACTGCGTACGGGTGGCGGCGACGCGCTCGGGCGTGACGTACTCGCCCAGTTGCCCCCGGTCGGTCAGCAGGGCCTTGGCCTCCGGGACGCTCAGGTAGGGCGCGGGGGTGCCGGTGTGCGCGAGCGCCGGGTAGTACAGGGAGAGCAGTAATTCCCGGTCGGCGGTGGGGACCCAGGGGTCCTTGCGGTCCCGGTCGACGAGGTGCAGGGTGTCGCGACCGACGGCGAAGGCGCCTGTGGTGCGGGGGAGTTCGAGTCTCGTGGCTTCCCCGGGCGGGGCGGCAGTGGCCGCGGCGGGGGTCGCGAGGGTGACGGGTGCGGCGAGGGCCAGGCCCGCCGCAACGGCCGTCAGCGCGCGAATGATCTTCTTCATGCCCGCATCCTAGAACCTTTTAGGCAAGCCTTACCTAACTTCCCTCGCGCGGATTCAGCGCTTCCCGCCGCGGCGCCACCAACCTTCCGGAACGGAAAGGCGACAGGAGCCCTTCTGCCGCACCGACAGACGGTGAACCTGGAGGGGGGTGGACCGACCACCCTGAAATCCACTGAAGGGGCAATTGGTGGCCCCCTAGGGGCCATTCGCGACCCCACCCACGGCCTGGAAAACAATTCAGAGGATGCGTCAAAGGTGGTGGAGATCGTAAACTTTGGCCAAGTCGACGGGCTGCCCGGACCGACGATCCGACCGTGCGCGCCGTCGGCCGTCGGATCCGCGACCACCTCCACCACCGCCCGCAATCACCCACCACCGCCCCCTCGCACCTGACACGCTCCGGCCCGTTCGGCCGTCGGCGTGCTCCGTGCTGCGCTCCGAGGAGTACTCCGTGACCCTTTCCGACGATCCGACCACCACCCCCTACGACGCGGGGACGATCACCGTCCTGGACGGGTTGGACCCCGTACGGCTACGGCCGGGCATGTACATCGGGTCCACGGGCGAACGGGGCCTGCACCACCTGGTGTACGAGGTGGTCGACAACGCCGTCGACGAGGCATTGGCGGGCGTCGCGGACACCATCGAGGTGACGGTGCTCGCCGACGGCGGCCTGCGGGTGACCGACAACGGGCGGGGAATTCCGGTCGACATGGTCGCCTCCGAGGGAAGACCGGCGCTGGAGGTGGTGATGACCGTGCTGCACGCCGGTGGCAAGTTCGGCGGCGGGGGCTACCAGGTGTCGGGCGGGCTGCACGGCGTGGGGCTGTCGGTGGTCAACGCGCTGTCCACGAAGGTGGTGGCCGAGGTGCGCAAGGACGGGTACCGGTACACCCAGACCTTCGAGGCCGGTACGCCCGTGGCACCGCTGCGACGCCACGGGGCGACCACGGAGACCGGCACCAGCATCACCTTCTGGGCCGATGGCACGATCTTCGAGACCACCGACTACGCCTACGAGACCCTCGCGCGGCGCTTCCGGGAGGTGGCGTTCCTCAACCGGGGCCTGACGGTGGGTCTGAGCGACGAACGGCCGGGGTCCCGGGAGGCCGTTCGGTACCGGTTCGACGGGGGGATCTCCGACTTCGTGGGCCACCTCAACTCCCGCAGGGGCGAACCCGTCCACCCCACCGTCATCTCCTTCGGGGCGGCCGATCCCGGGCGCGTCCTGTCCGCCGAGGTCGCGCTCCAGTGGAACACCGGATATCAGGCCGACGTCCATTCGTTCGCCAATGCCATCCGCACCCACGGCGGGGGCACCCACGAGGAGGGGTTCCGCGCCGCGATCACCGCGCTGGTCAACAAGTACGCCCGGGAGAAGAGGTTGCTGCGGGAGAAGGACGACAACCTCACCGGCGACGACGTCCGCGAGGGCCTGACGGCGGTCGTCTCGGTCAAGCTCGGCGAACCACAGTTCGAGGGGCAGACGAAGGACAAGCTCACCAGCACGCAGGCCAAGGCGTTCCTGCAGAGGGTCGTCCAGGAGCACCTTTCGGACTGGTTCGACCGCCACCCCGACGAGGCCGGTGACATCGTCCGCAAAGCCGTGTCGGCCGCGACCGCCCGGGCCGCCGCGCGCAAGGCGCGCGACCTCACCCGGCGCAAGGGTCTCCTCGAATCGGCCGCGCTGCCGGGCAAGTTGTCCGACTGCCAGTCGAACGACCCGGCCAGATGCGAGATCTTCATCGTCGAGGGTGACTCCGCCGGTGGTAGCGCGAAGTCCGGCCGCGACCCGATGCACCAGGCCATCCTGCCGATCCGCGGCAAGATCCTGAACGTCGAGAAGGCCCGGATCGACAAGATCCTCCAGAACACCGAGGTCCAGGCGCTGATCAGTGCCTTCGGCACCGGCGTGCACGAGGACTTCGACATCGAGAAGCTCCGCTATCACAAGATCATCCTGATGGCGGACGCCGACGTCGACGGCCAGCACATCAACACCCTGCTGCTGACCTTCCTGTTCCGCTTCATGCGGCCCCTCATCGAGGCCGGACACGTGTACCTGTCCCGACCCCCGCTCTACAAGATCAAATGGAGTCGGGACGACATCCGGTACGCGTACTCCGACGGGCACCGCGACAGCGTCCTGGAACACGGCCGGCGGCACGGCAAGCGGCTGCGCGACGACACCGTCCAGCGCTTCAAGGGTCTGGGCGAGATGAACGCGGAGGAGTTGCGCGTCACCACCATGGACGTCGACCACCGCGTGCTCGGCCAGGTCACCCTGGACGACGCCGCGTTGGCCGACGACCTGTTCTCGGTGCTGATGGGAGAGGACGTCGAGGCCCGACGCTCCTTCATCCAGCGCAACGCCAAGGACGTCCGCTTCCTCGACATCTGAGCCGGTCGCGTCGACCGGGCCCCGTCAGCCCGTGGGACGGGCGTCCATCGACCGCGCGAGGGAGAGCGGGCGCAGGTCCGTCCAGTGGGTCTCGACGAAGTCCAGGCACGCCTGGCGGGTGTCCTCGCCGAAGGCGGTGCTCCAGCCTCCCGGCACCTCGGCGAAGGACGGCCAGAGCGAGTGCTGGCCCTCCTCGTTCACCAGGACCAGGAAGCGGCCTTCGGCATCGTCGAATGGATTGGTGCTCACGTTCGGTGCCTCCTCGGGACCCCTGTCCAGGGGTGGACCTTCAAGGGAAGGAAACGTCATGCTTAGGTTAGGCTGGCCTAATTGAAATGAGCTTAGCGTTCTCCCCTTGCCCCTCACAAGGAGACCTCCATGCGCCTCGTGACCGAACGCAGGGCCCGGCAGTGAGCGATCCCGCCCCCGACCCCGGCGCCGCGACGGAACACCCCTTCGCCGCGTTCGGGCTGCCCGGCAGACCCGGGACGGACGGATTCTGGGCGGCGGCGGGGGCACCCGCCTCCGTGCCTTCCGACGGCGGCTGGCTGACCCTGTTCCTCCGGCGCGGCTCCCCCGCCCGGATCGAGTTCGAGAGCTGGTCCGAGCCCGTCGCCCTTCGCCGGTGGCGCGACTCGGACTGCTGGTACACCGAAGTGCCCATGCCCGCCCGGCTGCGGGTGACCTACTGGTTCCTCACGGACGACGGCGCGTACGCCGACGCGCTCAACCCGGCCGGCGCCGGCGGGAACCGGTCCATCGCCGCCACCCCCGACACCCCCCCGCAGCCGCACTGGCCCGCCGTCGGCGCGGACGACGTCCTGCCGCTGCCGGGCACCCGCATCCGCTGGGCCGGCCGACGCCTCGGCGGCCGGCGGACCGTACGGATACACCCGGCCGGTGGTGGTGGGCCGTTGGTCCTGCTGCTCGACGGCGACGACTGGCTGTACCTGCACCCGGCGGTGGCCGCCTTCGACTCGGCCGTCGCGAGCGGCGCCGTGCCGCCCGTCACGCTCGTCTTCCTGCCGACCCGGGACCGGGAGGCCGAGTTCGGGTGCCGGCCGGAGCTGTGGGAGGCCGTCCGGGACGAACTGCTGCCGCTGATCGCGGACACCGGCGTCCCCGCGGACCGGAACCGGCTCGTGGTGGCCGGGCAGAGCCTCGGCGGCCTGAGCGCGATGTACGCGGCGTTGGAGTTCCCCGAGCTGGTGTCCCGCGTGGCCTGTCAGTCGGGGTCGTTCTGGTGGACGCCGGACGCCGCCGGGCTCGCGGACCCGTTGGCCGGCCCGGTCGGCGGCGCCGTCGCCGCACGCCTGCGGGAGCGTCCCGACCTGTCCGGACTGCGGGTCGCCTTCGACGTCGGGGAACACGAGACCCGCATGCTGCCGCACTGTGAGCTGACGGAGGCCCTGGCCGAACGGGCCGGGGCCTGCGTGAGCGTCTCCCGGTCGCCCTCGGGCCACGACCGGGCGGGGTGGCGGCACGCCCTGCTCAGGGACGTCGCCCGGGTGCTCGCGTAGCGGGCTTCCGGCCGGTCAGCGGGCCACCGCCGCGCAGTAGTCCTCGTCGCCGGCGAGCAGGTTCCGGTGGGTGTCCTCGGCCGTGATGACTCCGTCGTCGAGGACGAGGACCCGGTCGGCGGCGTCCAGGAGGGCCGGGCTGCTGGTGATGACGACGGTGGTGCGGCCGCGGCGCAACTCGGCGAGGTTGCGGGCGATGAGCTGTTCGGTGACCGCGTCGACGGCTGTCGTCGGGTCGTGCAGGACGAGGACGTCCGTGTCGGCGGCGAGGGCGCGGGCCAGGGACAGCCGTTGACGCTGCCCACCGGACAGGTTCGCGCCGCGGTCGTGGACACCGTGGTCGAGCCCCTCGCGGTGCAGGGCGACGACATCGGTCAGCATGGACGCCTCGACGGCCTCGGCGACCATGCGGCTGGTGCCCGTCGGGTCGATGTTCGTACGGAGCGTGCCGGCGAAGATCTCCGCCTCGTACGGGTTCACCAGCATGTGCGCGCGGACCGCCTCGATCGACAGGTCGCCGATCTCCTGCTCGCTGACCCGTACCACTCCGTCGTACGCGTGCGGCGGGACCTTCACCGACAGGATCGAGGCGAGGTCGGCCGCGGCGCGCGGCTGGTATGCGGCGATCGCCACGAACTCACCGGCCGGGACCTGGAACTTGAGCTCGTGCAGGACGCCGTACCGGACGCAGTCGATTTCGAGGGATCCTCCCGCGGCCGGGCGCTGCGGCCCCGGGGTGGTCACCGGCGGGGCGGCCAGCACGAGCGCCATCCGCTGCGCCGAAGCCCGCGCCATCATGACGTACTTGGGCATGTCCGAGAACATCTTGAGCGGCTCCATGATGAACTGGGCCAGCCCCACGGCCATCACGAGTTCCCCGATGGTGATCTGCCGCTCGAACGCCAGCCAGCCGGCCGTCAGGGTCACGGTGGCGGCGAGGACCGCGTTCAGTGCCATGGCGGTGCCCGCGTAGGCGCCGTTCGCCATGGCCACGGTGACCGCCTGGTGCCTCGCCTCCGTGCTGACCTTCCGGTAGGACCCGAACGCGGCGTGGTTGCCGCCGAATCCGTGCAGCGGACGCAGACCCGTGATCAGGTCGGCGACCTTCGCTCCGGCCCGCGCCACCCGGGCCTGCTGTTCCCGGGTGCTGGAGCCGATGCGCTTCGACATCACGCTGAGGACGAGCAGGATCGCGACGGTTCCGACGATGACCAGCAGGCCGAGTCGGCCGTCGGCCAGTCCCAGGGCGACCGCGGCGATCAGTACGGCGACCAGTGAACTGATCAGGAGCGGCACCACCTCGATGATGTCGGCCGTCTGGTCGGCGTCCTCGGTGGCGATGGTCAGCACCTCGCCGGACTTGAGGCCGGTGTCCCTGGGCACCGGCTGGAGCCCGCAGTCCGCGACCTGTACGCGCCAGCGGTGCGCTTCGGTCGTGTTGGCCTTCTGCAGGACGCGCATCCCGAACCGCCACGACAGCGACACGGTCGTGATGATCACGGCCAGCGCGCCGATCGACAGGGCGAGGGCGCCCGGGCTGCGGTCCTGCATCGTGTGCTCGACGATCAGGCCGAGCGCGATGGGGAACGCGGTCTCACCGGCCTGGTAGAGGCCCATGAGAACGGTTCCCCAGAACATGGCTCCGAGGTTGCGGCGCAGTGCCGTCCGGAGGATGTCGGACCCCGTGCGGGGCCTCTGCGTGTCAGGAGTTGTCATCGAGGTGGCGCGCAATCGCTTCCGGGGTTCGTAGGGTGAACAGGTCTCGGACGGTCACCACAGGACCGTACTCGCGGCGGAGCAGCCCGATCAGCCGCACCGCAAGCATGGAGTGTCCCCCGAGGGAAATGAAGTCGCTCACCGCGCTCACCTCGTCGTCGTCCAGGTCGAGTGCCTCGGCGAAGAACTCGCGGACGACGGCCTCCGTCGCGGTTTCCGGGCCCCGCTCCCCCGCCGTGGTCAGCGCGCCGAGCGGCTTGGCCTCGGGCAGGGCCTTGGTGTCGGCCTTCCCGTTGACGGTGAGCGGGATGCCACCCACCCGGGCGTAGTGGGTGGGGCGCAGGAAGTCCGGTAGTGCGGCGCCCACTTCGGCGGCGACGGCCGCGAGGAAGGTGCCGTCCCGGTCGTCGCCGCCCGCCTCGTAACCGCCGTCGCCGTCGTCGAGTACGAGGTAGGCCGCCAGCCGGTACGTGCCGTCGACCTGGGGGTCGGGTTGGGCGACCGCCGCGACGAAGCGTACGGCGGGATGCGCCGCGAACGCGGCCTCGACCTCGCCCAGTTCGACGCGGTGTCCCCTGATCTTGACCTGCTGGTCGGTCCTGCCGAGGTACATCAGGTTGCCGTCGGGGCGCCGGGCGACCAGGTCGCCCGTGCGGTACATGCGCTCGCCGGGCGGGCCGAAGGGGCACGCCACGAACCGGTGGGCGCTCTGGGCGGGTTGTCCGAGGTAGCCGCGGGCGATGCCGATGCCCGCCACGTACAGCTCGCCGGGGACCCCGTCCGGCAGGGGGCGCAGCCACGGGTCCAGGACGTGGACGTCGGTGTTGTCGATCGCCACGCCCACGACGGGGTCCTGGCACTCGAAGGTGCCGACGCCGAGGGTGTTGATGGTGTACTCGGTGGGCCCGTACAGGTTGTAGCCGGCCGTGCCGTCGGTCGCCGCGAGCCGCTGCCACAGTGTCGGGGTGACGGCCTCGCCGCCCAGGAGCACCAGGGCCGGCCGGTGTGCCGGGTCGTCGAGCAGGCCCTCGGCGACGAGCTGCTGGGCGTAGGTCGGGGTCACGTTGATGACGTCGATCCCGTGCCGGAGGCAGTACTCGACGAGGCGCGGTGCGTCGCGGCGCAGTTCCTCGTCACATATGTGCACCTCGTGGCCGTCGGCGAGCCACAGCAGTTCCTCCCAGGACATGTCGAACGCGAAGGACACGGTGTGCGCGATCCGGAAGGTGCGGTGGCCGTGTTCCGCCAGGACCGGCTCGAAGATCCGGCGCTGGTGGTTGATCAGCATGTTGGTGAGCCCGGCGTACTCGGTCACCACGCCCTTGGGCCTTCCGGTGGATCCGGAGGTGTAGATCGTGTAGGCGGGGTGGCGGAGCCGGTGGGGATCGTCCGGTGCGAACGTCACGAGCGGCTCGGCTTCGGGAAGGGGCCGGTCCAGCTCGAACAGGGCGGTCGCCGGGACCCCGGTCACGGAGCCGGTGAGGCGGGGTGTCACGGAGCTCACGGTGAGGAAGGCGTCCGGGCGGGCGTCCGCGACGATCGCCGCGATCCGCTCGTCCGGGTGGTCCAGTTCCAGCGGCACGTACGCGGCACCCGTGCGCAGCACGGCGAACAGGGCGACGATCGAGTCGAGGGAACGCGGGAGCGCGAGGGCCACCGTGTTCTCCGGGCCGATGCCGCGCCGGGCGAGCACGCCGGCCACCGCGCGGCTGCGGTCCCGGAGCCGGCCGAAGGTCATGGTCCGGCCGTCGGCGACGACGGCCACCCGCCGCGGATCGCGGTCCGCGGCCCGGTCGAAACGGTCGACCACGGTGTCCGTGCCCACGTCCGTGCGGGCGGCGGGCCGGGGGTCGGGGCCCAGGCCGCGCAGGGTGCCCAGGGGCCCGGTCCACCGGGCCAGGTCGTCCAGTACGCGCAGGTATTCGTCGAGGAGGCGGCGGGCGCCGGGGGTGTCGTCGTCGCGGTGTTCCAGTTTGACCGTGAGCCGTTCACCGGGGGTGACGACCCAGGTGAAGGGGTAGTGGGTGGAGTCGTCGGCCCGCACGGCGGTGATGCCGTGTCGGGCGTTCATCGCGGCGAACGCGTCCATGTCCAGGAAGTTCTGGAGGACGAACAGGTTGTCGAACAGGGCGTCGTGTCCGCCGGCGCGTTGGATCTCGCCGAGCCCGAGGTGTTCGTGCTCCATCGCGGCGACCCTGGCCTCCTGTACGGCCGACAGGTATTCCCGGACCGTGTCGCCGGGCCGAGCCCGGGTCCACATGGGGACGGTGTTGAGGAGCACACCGACGATGTCGGACAGGCTCTCGCCCTCACGGCCGGACACGGTCACGCCGAACACGGCGTCGGCCCGGCCCGTGCGAGCGGCCAACAGGAGACCGAAGGCCCCCGTCAGCAGGGAGTTCAGCGTGACGCCGTGGGTCCGGGCCGCTGCCCGCAGCAGCTGCGACCGTTCGGCGGAGAGGGTGTGCACGAGGGTGCCCGGCAGGCCGTCCGGGAGGGTGGGGGCCGGTCCTGCCAGCAGGGTCGGTCCGGGCAGACCCGTCAGGTGTTCCGCCCAGAAGCGCTCCGATGCGGCGGGGTCCTTGGCGGCGAGCGCCCGGGCGTGGTCCTCGAAGGACGGCGCGGCCGGTGTCGGAGCCGTCAACTCGCCGGCGAGCGCGTTCCGGTAGGCGTCGAACAGGTCCCGCAGCACGATCTCGCGGGACCAGCCGTCCCACAGCAGCAGGTGGTAGCTGAGCAGGAGCGCGTCCCGGTCGTCCGGCCGGCGGATCACGGTCAGCCGGATCAGTGGTGGCCGGTCCGGGTCGAATCCCGTGTCGCGATCGCGGGCGAGCAGGGTGTCGACCTCCGCGTCCGTCGCGAGGGTGACGGTGCGGACGTCGACGCGTCGGCCCGCGCCGAGGACCTGGACCGGGTTCCCGTCGTCGTCGGTGGTGAACCCGGCGCCGACGACCGGGTGCCGTCCGATCACCCAGGCCATCGCCTCGGCGAGTGCGTCGGTGTCCAGGCGCCGGTCGAAGGTGAAGTGGCTCTGTGCGACGTAGTGTCCGGCCGGACCCGCCATCTGGGCCTGGAAGAACAGTCCCCGCTGGAGCGGGGTGACGGGAGCGGTGCGCTCGGCGGTCGTCGCGGCGTCGGCGAGTGCCGTCAGGGCGGCGGACCAGTGCTCGGTGATCGTGTCGGGTACGCCTTCGGCGAGGGTGAAGGCGGCGTGCAGGCTTCCGGTGTCGGCGTCGGTCCACGCGTTGACCTCGACGGCGTAAGGGCTGCTCGCGTCGCCCACGGTGAGCTGCGGGGCCCGTGACTCGCCGCCCCGGCCGAGGTAGTTGAACAGCACCTGTGGGCGGGCGGTGAGCAGCGGGGCCGTCTGGGTGTCGAGGTACCTGAGCCGGCCGTAGGCGACGTGCGCCCGCTCGTCCGGTCGGCGCGCGGCGAGCTCTCGCGCCGCCTCGAGGGGGTCGGTGTGCGCGGTGAGTCGTACGGGGGCGATGGAGGTGAACCAGCCGACCGTGCGGCTGTAGTCGTGGTCGGGCAGTGCGGGAACCCGGCCGTGCAGCTCCAGTTCGATCGTGAGGTCGGTGGGTGTGGGCTGGATGTGGGTCAGGGCGGTGCGCAGGGCGCCGCAGAGCAGCTCGGTGAGGCCTACGCCGAGTGCGGCGGGCGCGGTGCGGGTGACGAGGTCGCTCGCCGCGGGCGGGAGGACGACGGTGGTGCCGCGCGGGGTGCCGGCCCCGATGACGGGCAGCAGCGGGGGCGCCTGGAGCGTGGTGATCCAGTGCCCGAGGTCGTCGATGTCGTGGGCGGACCCGTGGGCGAGTGCCGTCGCGTACGCGGCGTAGGAGGTGGTCGGCGGCGGCAGGGCCGTGCCGCGGAGGGCGGTGGCCAGGTCGTCGAGCAGGACCAGCCAGGAGACCGCGTCGACGGCGAGGTGGTGGACGGTGACCACCAGGGTCCGGCTCTCCTCCAGCCAGGCGAACGCGATGACCTCGCCGGCCTCGGGGTCGAGCCGTCCGGCGGCCTCGTTCGCCACGGTCGTCGCGCGGGAGGCGCCGATCGGGCGGGAATTGCCGGTCGGATCGGGGGTCCCGGTCGGATCGGGGGTGCCGGTCGCGTCGGGGGTGCCGGTCGCGTCGGCGGTCCCGGTCGGATACGAGGTCCCGGTCGCGTCGGGCCGGGTGACGGTGACCTCGCGGGCGGGTTCGGTGCTCAGGGCCCAGACGCCGTGTTCGACGCGCAGTCGCATCCGGAGCACGGGGTGCGCGGCCACGACGGCGTTCGCGGCGCGCAGGACGTCGGAGAATCCGATGCCCTCGGCCACCTCCAATGTCCTGGCCTGGGCGAACCGGATGAGGGAGCCGCCCAGCTCCCGCCGGCGCAGGATGATCGGGGTCGGCGTCAGCGGGCCGTCTTCGTGGGGTGCGGGTGCGCTCGGCGCTGCCCGCGGTGTGGTCGTCGCGAGGTGTGCGGCGAGGGCGCGCGGGGTCCTGAGGAGGAACACGTCCCGCGGGGTGATGGCGAGGCCCAGTGCCCGGGCCCGATTGACGACGGTGATGGCGAGGATGCTGTCGCCGCCCGCCCGGAAGAAGTCGCAGTCGCCGTCCACTGCGGTGCCGGGCAGCGTCTCGGTGAAGATGTCGACGAGTGCGGTGAGCGCGACGGGCGCGGTGGGCGCGCTCTCGGATACCGGGGGGTCCTGCCGGGCGGCCCGCTCGGTGAGGGCCTTCCGGTCCAGTTTGCCGTTGACCGTCAGCGGCAGGGCGTCGACGGTCAGGGCCCGGCCGGGCACCATGTGCGCCGGCAGCTTCGCGGCGAGGAGGGCGGTGAGGTCGTCGGGGATCCGGCCCACGACGTGCGCGACCAGGTGGTCACCGCTGTCGGCCACGGTGACGGCGACGTCGATGACGCCGTCGAGTTCCCTGATCCTGGACTCCACCTCGCCGAGCTCGATGCGGAACCCCTTGAGCTGTACCTGGTCGTCGGCGCGGCCGGTGAACTCCAGCTCCCCGTCGAGCGTCCGACGGGCGAGGTCGCCCGTGTGGTACATGCGGGAACCGTCGGCCGCGAACGGATCGGCCACGAACCTGCTCGCGGTGAGCGCCGGCCGGCCGAGGTAGCCGAGCGACACCTGGTCGCCCGCCACGTAGACGGCTCCCTCCCGGCCCGGTGGCACCGGTCGGAGCCGGTCGTCGAGGAGGTGGGTGACGAGGCCGGGGATGGGGGCCCCGATCGGGCTGACGTCGTCGCCGCGGTCGAAGTCCTCGTCGGTGAGGACGCGGTGGGTGACGTGCACGGTGGTTTCGGTGATGCCGTACATGTTGACCAGCTCGGGGGTTGCGGTGCCGTGCCGGTCGACCCAGCCGCGCAGCCGCCCGAGGTCCAGCGCCTCCCCTCCGAAGACGATCCGGCGCAGGGCGGTGGGCGGCGATCCGGCGTGCCGGTCGGCCTCGATGAACCGGTGGAAGGCCGACGGCGTCTGGTTGAGCACCGTCACCCCGCGGTCGCGCACCAGCCGGTGGAAGTCGACCGGGGATCGGGTCAACGCGTGGTCCGGAACGAGGAGTTCGCTGCCATGCGCCAGTGCGCCCCAGAGTTCCCAGACCGCGAAGTCGAAGGAGTAGGAGTGGAATTGGACCCACACGTCCTCGGGGCCGAAGTCCATGTCGTGCCAGGTGTTCGCGAGCAGGGTGACAACCGCGGAGTGCGGGACGACGACGCCCTTGGGCCTGCCGGTGGAGCCGGACGTGTAGATCACGTACGCCGGATCGTGCCCGCCGGCCACGGCCGGCGGCGGGGCCGTGGCCGCGGACGCGGCGTCGTCCGGCGCGGGCCCGTCCCCCTGGACGAGCACGCGGGCCGCGACTCCCGCCCGGGCCAGCAGTTCCGTGAACCGGTCCCGCCGCTCACGGTCCACGAGGACGACCTGGGGGGCGGAGTCGGCCAGGATGTACACCAGCCGTTCGTCCGGGTAGGCGGGCTCCAGCGGTACGTACGCGCCGCCCGCGGTGACGACGGCGATCAGGGCCGTGACCTGCTCCACGGAGCGCGGAACGGCGACGGCGACCCGTTCGCCGGGCCCGACTCCGGCCGAGCGCAGGACGGACACCAACGCGTCCCTGGCGTCGGCCAGTTCGCCGTAGGTGAGGGAGTGCGTGGGGCCGTCGATCGCGCACTGGGTGACGGCGGTGGCGTCCGGGTCGCGCCGGGCGGCGGCCTCGAACAGGTCGCCCAGGGTGGTGGGGGTGATCCGCGCGGGGCGCCGGGCGTTCTCGGGCGCCGGCGCGTCCACCGGTGCGTCCGGGCGGTCCAGCAGGCCCGTGAGGGTGCGGGTGAAGGTGCCGAGCAGGGCGCGGGCGGTGGACTCGCGTACCAGTGCGGCGTCGTGAATGAGGTTGAAGCGCGGGCGGCCGTCGAGGGTGCGCTCCACCACGAGCGTGAGGGGATAGTGCGGGGCGCCCTCGTTGACGATGCCGGTGATGGCCAGGGTGTCGTCGGGGCTCCGCAGCGCTCGGAGGTCGGTCGCCACGTCGAACACCACCAGGGTGTCGAAGAGGGGTCCGGTGCCGCTGCGACGGCTGATCCGCGCCAGGGAGACGTGTTGGTGCGGTCGTACGGCGCCCTGGTGTTCGCGCACCGAGGTGAGCAGTTCGCGTGCCGTGGTGGTCGGGGTCCACCGGGCGCGCAGGGGGACGGTGTTGATGAGGAGGCCCACCATGTCCTCGATGCCGGGGACGTCCGCGTCGCGCCCGGAGACGGTGGAGCCGAACACGACGTCCCGGGTGTGCAGGGCGCCGCCCAGCGTCAGCGCCCAGGCGCTGTGCACGGCCACGCTGAGCGGGACCCCCGCCGAGCGGACGGCCTCGTCGATGTCGTCGTCCGGTTCCTCGGCCACGTCGGCGAACCGGTCGGACGGTGGGTGTCCGCCGGCGACCAGGGACGGCCCGGGCAGGCCGGCGAGCTGGTGGCGCCACACCCGGTCGCTCTCGTCCTCGTCGAGTGTGGCGAGCCGTCGCACGTGCTCGGAGAAGCCGCCGCGCGGGTACCCGGTCCCCGGGGCGTGGTACTCGGCGAGCAGCGCGCGGAGCATCGGCGGCACGGACCAGCCGTCGGCGATGATGTGGTGCACGGTCTGTACCAGGACGTGCCGGCCCGAGCCGGCGCGGATGAGGGTGTAGCGCATCAGCGGGCCGGTGGCCAGGTCGAAGCCGGCGCGGCGGTCCCGTTCGGCGTGGTCGCGGATCTCCTCGTCGGTGATGCCGGGTCGGTCCAGGGTGGTGAACGGGGCCTCCACACCGCTTTCCAGGACGGAGACCACCCGACCGTCGGCGAGGGCGACGAACCGGGCGGCGAGGTTGGGGTGGAGGGTGAGCAGTCGGGTGGCCGCCGCCGCGAGCCGCTCTTCGTCCACCTCTCCTTCCAGCGTGAGCAGTTGCTGCTCGACGTAGCTGCCGTCGGTGCCGTCGTCGAAGACCGAGTGGAAGTACAGGCCCTCTTGCAACGGGGTCAGCGGCAGGACGTCCCGCAGCGTCGGACCGTCCAGGTCGTCGACGTCCGCCTGGGTGAGCGCCACCGGGGCGAAGTCGCTGGGAGAGTGGCCGCCCACGGGTAGGGCGGCCAGGGCGGCCAGTCCGGTGAGGGCCTCCTGGAAGTACGCGCCGATGAGGGCCGCGTCCTCCTCGGCGAGCAGCCCGTCGGGCCAGGAGAGGGTGGTGACCAGTTCGTGGCCGCCGGTTGCGTCGGGCTCGGCGATGGCGTTGAACTCCAGGGCGCGCGGCAGGCGCATCCGTGGGTCGCGTCGCTCCCCCAACTGGTCCGTGGCTTGCGCCAGTTCCCAGTCCCCGGTGGATCCGGCGTCGAAGCGGCCGAGGTAGTTGAACAGGACCTGGGGGGCGGGGGTGTCGAACTCGGCTCCGGTCAGGTGGCGCAGGACTCCGTAGGAGAGGCCGTTGCGCGGGATCCGGGCGAGGTCCTCCTTGACCGCCTTGAGGGCGGTGGCCAGGTGGCCGGGGGCGGTGTGGTCGACGGCCGGGCCGGGGTCGACGGTCACGGGGAAGAGGGTGGTGAACCACCCCACGGTCCGCGACAGTTCCGGTTCGAAGCCGGCGGTGTCGGCCACGAAGCGGCCTTCGCGGCCGTGGCCCTCCAGTTCGACGTGGGCGAACGTCTGGTCCTGTCCGAGGTCGCGGCGCCACCGGGCGAGGGTGACGGCCAGCGCGGTCAGGAGTACGTCGTTGGCGCCCGCGTGGAACTTCGCGGGTACCTCGCCCAGCAGTGCGGCCGTGGTGTCGGGGTCGACGCGCACGGTCGTCGTCCGTTCCCGGGCGACGGTGTCGGCCGCGGACAGGGCGCGTCGGCCCAGCGGGGCGTCCGGTCCCGGGAGGGGGCGCCGGTAGCAGGCGCGGTCCGGGTCGAACGCGGCGCGCTCCAGTAACTGGGTCCATCGTCGGAACGACGTGCCCGCGCGGGGCAACTCGATCGGCGTACCGGCGGAGAACCGGCGCCATGCCGTGGCGAGGTCCTCCATCAGGATCCGCCAGGACACGCCGTCGACCACGACGTGGTGGGCGACGAGCACGAGTTGGCGTGCCGTGCGGCGCCAGACGGCCCGCAGCATGACGCCGTCGTCCGGGTCCAGTCCGTCGGTGGCGAGCGCGACGCAGGCGTCGAGCGGCCCGTCGCTCTCCTGCCAGATCCCGGAGGCGGGCCGGGCCGCTTCCGGGATCTCGAAGCCCCAGTGCTGCGCGCGCACCAGTCGGGCGCGGAGCATGTCGTGGCGGTCGAGCACGGCGGTGAGGACCGCGTCGAGGGCGTCGGCCGTGAGGTCGGGCGGGGTGTTCAGCACGACCGACTGAACGAAGCCGTCGATCGCGTCCGTGGTCTCGCCGAGCCACCGCACGACGGGCGATCCGACGACGGCGCCCGTCGCCACGTCGTCGTGGTCCACGCCGACGACGGCTCCACGGTCGGCGACCGCGGCCAGCGCCCCCACGGCGCTGTTCGTGAAGATCTGGCGGGCGGTGACGTGCAGGCCCGCGTCACGCAACGCGCTCAGCAGGGAGATCGCCAGGATGCTGTCCCCGCCGAGCTGGAAGAAGTCCTGGTCGACGCCGACCTCGTCGAGGCGCAGTACGGTGGCGACCGCCGCGCACACGAGGCGTTCGTTCTCCGTGGCGGGTGGGGTGACCGTGCCGGCCGTGATCGCGGGCTCCGGCAGCGCGGCCCGGTCGATCTTGCCGTTCGCCGTGAGCGGGAACTCCTCCATCACGACGATGTGGGTGGGGACCATGTACTCGACCAGGTGCCCGGCGGCCCACGCCTTGACCTCGTCCGCCCGCAAGCCCTCGTTCCCGGCGGCCGGGATCACGTAGCCCACCAGGTAGGTGCCGCCCGCCGTGTTCTTCTTCGCGACGACGCAGGTGTGCCGTACCGCGGGATGCTCCGCGAGGCCGACCTCGACGTCCTCGATCTCCAGGCGCATGCCGCGGATCTTGATCTGGTTGTCGGCGCGGCCCAGGAAGTCGAGCGAGCCGTCCGGGGCGTAGCGCGCGAGGTCACCGGTCCGGTACAGCCGGGAACCGTCGGCGGCGAACGGGTTCGCGACGAACCGGGACGCGGTCAGGCCGGGCGCGTTGACGTAGCCACGGCCCAGGAGGAAGCCGCCGACGTAGAGCTCGCCGCCCACGCCGACGGGGACGGGGCGGAGTTCGTCGTCGAGGACGTAGAGCCGGGTGTTGGGGTTGGCCTTGCCGATCGAGGTCGACAGGCGTTCCGCGGCGCCCCGGTAGATGACGTGGGAAACGCCGATGGTCGTCTCGGCCGGGCCGTAGCCGTGGTACATCGGTATGTCGAGCCGGGTGCGGAAGCGCTCGTACAGCTCCGGGGTCAGGACCTCGCCGCCGCACCACACGTGCCGCAGGCTGTCCAGCCGGTCGGTGTCGCCCGCGATCTCCAGCAGGACGTCGAGCATGGACGAGACCAAGTACGTGAAGGTGACGTGCTGTTCGGCGATCACTTCCAGCAGGTGGTGCGGGTCTCGTTCGCCGCCGGGGCGCAGGACCACCAGCCTGCCGCCGGACACCAGGGGCAGGAAGATCTCGTTGATGGAGATGTCGAAGGACAGCGGGGCCTTGAACAGGGAGGCGTCGTCGGTTCCGAAGTGGAGGATCTCGTCGACCTGCCACAGCAGGCGCTCGCTGATCGCCTCGTGGCGGATCATCGCGCCCTTGGGCCGGCCGGTCGAACCTGACGTGAAGATCACGTAGGCCAGGGCCTCGCCGGGGACGGTGGGGCCGGCGCCCGGGTCGGGACGGGAGTCGAACCGCCAGTCGCCGAGGTCGACCGGCACGGCTTCCGGTTCGTCGGGGGCGTGCTCGCCGGAGGTGTTGATCTGCAGTCCGACGCGGGCGTCGGCGATGACGACGGCTCGGCGCGCGGCCGGCCACTGGGGATCGAGGGGGACGAACGCGGCGCCTGCCCGGAGGACGCCGAGCAGGGCGACGACCATGTCGGCGGATCGGCCCAGCGAGATGCCGACGACCTGTTCGGCGGCGATTCCGCGCTCGATCAGATGATGCGCCAACTGGCCTGATAATCGCGCGGCTTGACGGTACGTCAGGGTTCGGTTCTCATCGACGATCGCGACGGCTTCCGGCCTGGTGCGGGCCTGTTCCAGGAACATCTCGACGATGGTCGGGCGGATCCGATCGGCCCCGGTGTCGTTCCACCCGGCCAGGGCCTCGATCCGCCCCGCGACGCCGGAGGGGCCGATGGTGGCGACGGGCCGGTCCGGGAAGTCGGCGAGGTCGTCCAGGGCGAGCTGCGCGTCGGCGCGTACGACGCCTTCCGGGACGGCGATGCTCCGGCCGTCCGCGCCGACCTCCCAACCGGCCGGTCCGACGCCGCCGTTGTCCACCCACGCGAGGACGTCGACGAACAGGGTCCCGGGGGTCAGCCCCAGGCCTTCGGGGTCGCGGCCCGTGGCCCAGTACGACAGCCCGATGGCGCACGCCTCGGCGATGGTCCTGTCGGAGTGCTGACCGGTTCTCCGGCGCACGTCGGCCAGGCGCTTCGCGGAAAGCCGTACGTGACGAGCTGTCGGTTCCGTCATCGGGGAATCAACGTCCTTTCCGTTTCACCATCCGGCCCCGTACGGAGCAGGGGTCACTCAGCTGCCTTCCCGCCACGCCTGCCACAGCCTCGCGTAGCGGCCGTCGAGGGCCACCAGTTCCTCGTGGCTGCCCTGTTCCACGACGCGTCCCGCGTCCAGCACGGCGATCCGGTCCGCCGCCATGGCCTGGGTCAGCCGGTGTGCCACGAACAAGGTGGTCCGTCCCGTGCAGGCGGCCAGCACGGCGCGTTCCAACTCGGCCGCGCCCTCGCTGCCCGCCTCCGCGGTCGACTCGTCGAGCACGACCACCGGAGACCGGCCCAGGACGAGCCGGGCCAGAGCGATCTGCGCGACCTTGGTGACGTCGAGGCGCTCGCCGCCCTCACCGACCGGGGTGTCCGGTCCGGCGGGCAGGGCCCGGACCCAGGTGTCGGCGCCGACCGTGGTCAGGGCCGCCATCAGCTCGTCGTCGGTCGCTTCCGGAGCGGCCAGCCGGAGGTCCTCGGCGAGCGGTCCGGAGAACACGTGGGTCTCCTGCGTCAGGATGCTCACGAGCGCCCGGGCCCCGGCCTCGTCCACTCCGGCGAGGTCCGTCGGGCCGATGCGCACGGAGCCGGCCTGCGGGGTCCCGATGCCCGCGATCAGGGCGGCCAGGGTCGATTTCCCCGCGCCGGTCGCCCCGACCAGGGCGAGCGAGCCGCCGGCGGGGATCGTCAGGTCGACGTCCCGCAGGACCGGTTCCTCGGTGTCCGGGTAGCTGAACGTCAGACCCCGCACCGTCACCGGGTACCGCACGTCCACGGCCGACGCGGCGGCCAGGGCGCCGACGAGGCGGTCCTCCGCGTCCTCCCCCAGCACTCCGACCAGCCGGGTCAGGCTCGCGCCCGACTTCTGTGCCTCGTCGAAGGTGAACATGATGGAGCCGAGCGGGGTGAACAGTCGGTGGAACAGCAGCGGCGCCGCCGACACCTCACCCAGGGTGGCGGCGTCGGCCTCCAGCAGGGCGTACCCGACCACGATGATCAGGACCAGCCCGATGAACTCGGCACGGTTCTCCCTGCCGACGAAGCGCCCGAAGAGCCGGAACACCTCGACGCCGAGGTTGCGCACCCGCCACGACTCGTCCGTGACCTTGTCCCGAACGGCTCCCTCCAGGCGGTACGCCCTGACCGTGTCGATCCCGTTCAGTCCGCTGATCAGCGCCTGCGCGCGGTCGGCCTGGGCGGCGCGCTGCCGCTGGTAGAGCGGGGCGGACACCGGCAGGTACCAGCGCAGGGCCAGCGCGTACGCGGGTAGCGCGCCGGCGCCGGCGAGGCCGAGCCGCCAGTCCAGGCCGAACATGCCGACCGTGGCGATGACGACCAGCACGCCCGCCGAGAACACCGTGGGGACGGCCGTACGGATGCCCTTGGACAGCACGGCCACGTCATCGCCGACCCGGGACAGCACGTCGCCCCGGCCGACCTGCTCGATCCGCGCGCTCGGCATCCCCAGCACGGCCCGGACGGCGCCCTCGCGCAGCCGGGCGAGCAGGTCGGCGCCGAGCCGGCCCACGAGGTACGTCGACACCGCGGTGGCAGCCGCGCCGAGCAACGCCGCGGCCACCATCACCACCCCGGTCGTGATCAGGATCGACCGGGATCCGCCCGCGACGACCGCGTCGACGACCCGGCCGAGCAGCAGCAGCGGGAGCACCTGGAGCGCCGCCCCGGCCACCGTGGTGAGTACGGTGGCCGAGGTCAGCCACGGCCTTTCGCGGCAGTGCGCGCCCACCCAGCGGGCGGCCTCCCGTCCGGTCGTCGTGTGCAGGGTCGACGGGGCCGCCACGCGCGTGTCGGTGGTGCTCACACCTTGCCGACCGACTTGACGAGTTCGTCGATGGCGTAGGGCAGGGACAGCAGGGTGCCCTGGGACATGGCCGCGCCGATCGCGGGGCCCTCGCTGTCCAGCAGGTAGGACACCTTGCCGTTCTTGACGGCGGACAGGTTGGCGAACAGCTCGAACTTCTTCAGAGCCTCCGTGTCCGCCTTGTCGTTGATGACGAAGAGTCGGTCCACGTCGATCAGGTCCATTCGTTCCGGGGAGAGCACGGTGAAGAACTTACCGTCCGCGATCTTGTCGATCTCGGTCCGCCCCTTGAAGCCGATGCCCGTGACGAGTCGTCCGCGCACGTCGGTGGTGGTGAACGGGGCCGCCGAGTCCTTGTACCAGGACAGTGCGACGGCGGTCTGGGAGGCGAACTCGGGGTGGGCGGCGCGGGCCGCGTCCAGCTTGTCCTGGATCCCCTTCACCAGGGCGGTGCCCTCGTCGGCCTTGCCCAGGGCCTTGGAGATGTGGAGGGCGTTGTCCTGCCAGGGAGCGCTGAACGGCTCCTTCTCGGCCTTGGTGCGGCCCACCGTGGGGGCGATCTTGGAGAGCTTGTCGTAGGCGGCCTGGTCGATCTCGGAGTAGACCGCGATGATCAGGTCGGGCCGCAGGGCGGCGATCTTCTCGTAGTTCGGGCCGGCGTCGCCGTTGCTCATCACGACCTCGGGCCGGGTGTCGCCCCACTTCTCCTTCACCCAGGGCCATTGGGTGTTGATGTCGGGCGCCGCGCCCGGCGGGTTCGGGTACTGGTCGACCATCCCGACGGGCTTGATGCCGAGGGCCAGGATGGCCTGATCGTCGGTGTAGCCGACGGAGACCACCCGCTGGGGCGCCTTGGCGACCTTCGTTGATCCGAACGCGTGCTCCACGCTGACGGGGAAGGCACCGGTCGCGGCGGCCGGGGCGCCGTCGCTCTTCTTGTCCCCCTCGTCCTTGGAGCCCGAACCGCACCCGGCGAGGAGGCCGATCCCGAGGGTGGCCGCGGACAGTAACGCCGCCGCCCTTCGCCGGGAGTTCGTACGCGTCGTTCGCTGGAGAAGCATCCGCAGTCCCTTGCTGTCGTACTGTCCGTTGCGGTCCGTGTCGCGGTTCGCGCCGCGGTCCGTGTCGCGGTCCGTGTCGCCCTCCGCGTCCCAGTTCCCGTTGACGTTCGTCCCGCCCGAAGGCAGGCAAACCCTACCGTGCGCAAGTGAGGCTAGCCTAGCCTTACTTGCTCCGTATCTTTGTCCGACCTGTCGGCCCGTACGTGGGCGCGGCCGATCGGCACGATCAGCGGCCGGTCACCGACCGGATCGTCGATCACCTTGGCGCGCAGCCCGAACGCCTCGTACAGCAACTCGGCGTTGATGACGTCGCCGGGGTGCCCCTGCGCCAGGATCGAACCGGCCCTCATCACGATGAGGTTGTCGCTGTAGCGGGTCGCCAGGTTGAGGTCGTGGAGCACCATGACCACGGTGCACCCGGACTCGTGGAGGTCGTCCACGAGGTCGAGCACGTCGATCGCGTGCGCGAGGTCCAGGTAGGTGGTCGGCTCGTCGAGCAGCAGCAGGTCGGTGCCCTGGGCCAACGTCATCGAGATCCACACCCGCTGACGCTGGCCGCCCGACAGGGCGTCGACCGGACGGTCGGCCAGGTCGGACACGCCGGTCATCGCCAACGCCCGCTCCACGACGGCCGCGTCGTCCGACGACCACTGCCGAAGCCAACTCTGGTGCGGATGACGGCCCCTGGCTACCAGGTCGGCCACCGTGAGCCCCTCGGGCGCCACCGGCGCCTGCGGCAGCAGGCCGAGCTTCTTCGCCACGTCCCTGGTCCTGAGGGTGGCGATGTCCTCCCCGTCCAGCACGACCGTCCCGCTGGTCGGTTTGAGCAACCGCGACAGGGTCCGCAACAGGGTCGACTTCCCGCAGCCGTTGGCGCCGATGATCGTGGTGATCACCCGAGGCGGCACCGCCACGTCGAGACCGTCGATGACGGTGCGGGCCCCGTACCCGACCGTGACGCCCCGGGCCGCCAGCCGGGCGGCGCCGTCACCTCCGGAGGCGGTGCCGTCGCCTCCGGAGCCGGTCCCGGTGATGTGCTGAACGGACACGATTCCCCCTGATCTGGACTTGCTCGAACGTGTGCACCGGTCAGCGGACGTTGGCCCGCACCAGTAGGTGGACGAGGAACGGACCGCCGATCGCCGCCGTCACCACGCCGACCGGGAGGGTGATCGGCAGCGCCGTGCGCGCGACGAGGTCCGCGCCGATCAGCAGCAGGGCTCCGACCATGCCGGAGGCGACCATCGGCGGTGTGGGGCACCTGGCCAGCCGCATGGCCACCTGCGGCGCGACGAGGGCGACGAACGGGACCGGACCCGCCGCGCTGACCGCCACGCCGGCCAGCAGGACCGCGCACAGGAGCAGGACCGCCCGGACCATCGTGTACCGGACGCCCAGGCCGGCCGCCACCTCGTCGCCGAGGTGCATCGGTTTGAACTGGAAGGCCACGCACGCGACGACGGCCATCAGGGCGAGCGTGGACCAGAGCGCCACCGTGATGTCGTCCCAGGAGCGGTTGTCCAGCGAGCCGATGAGCCATGCCTGCGCCCGGGCCACGTCCCGGATGTCCGCGCTGACCAACAGCCAGGTCGTGATCGCCTCCATCACGGCGCTCACGGAGATCCCGATGAGGATGAGCCGGAAACCGTCGACGCCGCGCCGCCACGCGAGGAAGTACACGAGGAGCCCCGTACCCAGACCGCCCGCGAGCGCCGCCCCTGACAGGCCGGCGGAGTTGACGACGGCCGTGGCGGTCCCGCCCGACACGGTCACCAGGAACACGGCGACCGCACCGGCGCCCCCGGTGATGCCGAGGATGTCCGGGCTGGCCAGCGGATTGCGCGCGATGGACTGGGTGATCGCCCCGGACACGCCGAGCGCGATGCCGACGACGCATCCGGCCAGGGCGCGCGGCATCCGCAAATCCATGATCACGAACTCGTCGACCTGTTCGCCGCCGCCCAGGATCGTGCCGATCACCCGGGGCAGGCCGATGGGGAAGTCCCCGACACCGATGGACAGGCAGAACACGAGGAAGGTCGCCGCGGCCAGCAGCAGGGTGACGGTCACCATCCACGGCCGCCAGACGAACGACACCCGGCCGAGCCGCACGCCCGGCGCCACGGTCGGCCCCGCGCCCGACGACTCGGCGTTCGACGACTTCGGGTCCGACGACTTCGGGTCCGACGACTCGATGCCGGATGACTTCACACCGGATGCACTCATGACTGGTGCCCTCACCTGCGATGCGTTCGTGTCGGGTAACTTCACGTTCGACGCCCTCACGTTCGACGCCTTCACGTCGGACGCCTGCGCGCCCGTCGCCTGCGCGTCTGATGCCCGCGCGCCCGGTGGCCTGGCGCCGGCCCCGTTCACGCGCTCCTGAACTTTCCGCGCCACACCAGGAACGCGAAGAAGGGGGCGCCGAGGAGGGCCACGACGACGCCCGCGTCCAGTTCGCCGGGGCGCACCAGCAGGCGTCCCACGATGTCGCAGACCAGGAGGACGATGGCACCGAGCAGACCGGCGTACGGAACCAGCCAACGGTAGTCGGGACCGGTCAGGTACCGGGCCACGTGCGCCACCATGAGGCCGAGGAACGCGATGGGCCCGCAGGCCGCGGTGGCCGCTCCGGCCAGCAGGGTGATGGAGATGATGCCGGTGGTGCGGACCAGCGCGACGTTCACCCCCAGCCCCCGAGCCACGTCGTCGCCCAGGTTCAGGAGGTTGACGGCCGGCAGGGTGGTCAGCGCCAATAGCAGCCCGGCCCCGATGAAAGCGGTCACGGGCAGGATCACATCGAATCCGACCCCGGCGACGGAGCCCGCGTTCCAGAAGCGCAGCGCGTTCAACGACGCCTTGTCCGACAGCGCGACCGCCGTCGTCATCGCCGCGAGGAACACGGTCACCCCCTGCCCGGCGAGGGCCAACGTCAACGGGTTCCCCGCCCCGCGACCCATGCTCGCCAGTCCGAACACGACGACGCCGGAGACCGCGGCGCCCAGGAAGGCGAACCACACGTACTGGAACGGGTTGACGAACCCGAACACGGCGATCACCGTCACCACGGCGAACGATGCTCCGGAGTTCACCCCCAACAGGCCCGTATCGGCGATCGGGTTGCGCGTGTACCCCTGGATCAGCGCCCCGCCGACCCCCAGGGCGACGCCCGCCACGACCGCGAGCACCGTCCTGGGCACCCGTACGGTCCGCACGATGAGTCTGATCTCGGTGAGCCGCCGATCGGGGTCCGGCGCCCCCAGCAGCCCCTCCCACACCTCGGCGGGGCTCAGCGCCCGCGCCCCGACCGCCAACGACAGGACCGCGGCGGCCAGGAGAACCAGTACGAGCGCGAAGAAGCCGGTAACTCTGCGGTTTTGTAAGTCAGTTGTACCTTTGCGCGCCAAGCGCTCCACCGTGGTCGTGCCCATGTCGCTGTACGTTATCCCTTCGATCCACCGGGTGAACCCGGATCGGCGGCCCTCACCACCGGCGGCCGCGCGGATGGACGTCGCTCGGTGCCGGACGAAGTGCGGCTGGTACTCGAAGCAGGAGGATCGGGGCACACGGACAGGCGGTCGCGTGCAGGACTTAGGCAAGGCTAAGCTGATCTTTTATGGCTGTCGATAGACAAAACGGACGCTCGGGAGTGCGCCGCCCCCACGCCCCGTACCCCGCCCCCGACCGATCCCTAACCGCGCACGGCGCAGGCCGCCATGAGCACCCGGGCGCGGGAACCGTACACGCCGGAGAACCGAGCCCCACGGCAGGCGCAAGACGCCGCCCGCCCTCGCCCTGCTCGCCCGCGTTCGGGGTGGACCCGTACCGATCGGGCAGCTGTTGTTGTGCCCGATGCTCGACGACCGCGGCGACGGCTTTTCCAGCCACCGGACGGCGGGCGTCGACACCTGGGATCGGCCGTCCAACGCCACCGCGTGGCGAGCACTGTTGGGCGACCGGAGACCTTCAGGGACGAGGGCGTCCCCTACACCGACGAGATCTGACAGGCCGGCTGCGAGGCCGAACCGCACGTGTGGCCCGGAGCCTTCAACGGCTTCGACACCTACGGCCCGCGAGCGGCCCTGAGTCAGGACGCCCGCGGCGCCCGTACGCGCCGGCTCCGTCGCACCGTCAACCGGCCGGAACGGGACAACGATTTTACCTGCTCAGGCCGTTGAGGCCGATATGGCCATCCTTACGGGCTACGCCCGCCGGCCCCGCTGCGGCGGGTGGTTACCGGTGGATCGCGGCGCACGGCCCGCACGTGCTCAGGTCCCGAGGACTTCACGGATCACGTGGCGGGCGTTGGCCGAGATGATCGCATTGGTCGTCCGGTAGTACGGCAGTTGGATGACCGCCATGGACAGGGCCCAGCCCCGCCCTCGGGCCCACGTCGCGTCGTCCACGTCCACCGCCTCCCGGTAGACCTGCCGCACCGGGGCGGGCAGCAGGTTCCAGGCGGGAATGAGGTCGGTGGCGGGTTCGCCCATGCCCACGGTGCCGAAGTCGATGACCGCCGAGACACGGTCGCCCGCGAGCAGCAGGTTGCTCGGCATGAGGTCGGAGTGCGTCCAGCAGGCCGGGCCCGTCCAGGGCGGTGCGGCGAGTGCTTCCTCCCAGGCCGCGGTGATCTCGTCGGCGTCGAAGGGCTCGTCGGTGTGGCGCAGCGCCTCGATCGCGGCCCGTACTTCCTGGTCCTCGGTGATCAGCGGCGCGCCCCGGTGTGCGGGCGGACCGCCGGGGAGGCCGACCTTCCGGAAGGCGACGGCGAACTCCGCGAGGTCACGGGCCGCGGGGCCGGGCTCCGCCAGGTCGCCCTCGACGGGGTTGCGGCCGTCGATCCACCGGTACACCGACCAGGGCAAGGGGTACCCCTCGCCCGGAGCGCCGGTCACCACCACCTCCGGGATCGGCAACGGCAGTAGCGGAGCGAGCCGGGGCAGCAGCCGCGCCTCCATGGCGATGGCCCCGGCGCCGCCGGGGCGCAGCGGCAACCGGACGGTCAGGTCGTCGCCGAGCCGGTAGATCGCGTTGACGGTGCCTCCGGAGGCGAGCCGGGCGACCGGGAGGTCCGCCCAGTGGGGGAACTGGGTGCGCAGCAACCGCCGGACCAGCCCGACGTCGGTTTCCGCTTCGTCGGCGTGCATCCTGCCCATGTTCCCCCGCCTGCCCGTTCTCCCGGTTCCTGCCCGGATCGTCGCACGACCGCACCACGACCCGGAACCGATATTCGCCGTGCCGGCGCCCCGCCGGCCCCCTCCCGGATCCCACCCCGCCCACTGCGGGCGCTACATTGCCCCGCGTGACGGTAACGGGGGGAAGCGCGTTCGGCTCGCCGGTGGAACCGGAACACGAACAGGGAGAGGGACGAGACGTGCACGACCACGCGGGCTCAGGCCCCTCCGGATGGCGTCCTGCTCCGGTCGCCCCCACGGCGAACCAGCGGTGCGCCGGATGAACAGCGAACTGCGGCATGCGGCCGTGGCGGCACTCGTGGAGCTCGGGCGAAGCTCCGACCACCGGGATCGCGCGGACGCCGGTCAAGGCCTGGCAGCGCTCGCCGAGGTACCCGACGCCGCCGGACCACTGCTGGAACTCGTACTCGACCGCTCCGACACCTTCGTCACCCGGGTGACGGCGCGAGCCCTGCTCCGTCGGGCCGACCGGCCCGGGCCGGCGATCCTCGCGTCCGCCGTCGCGGCCTCCGACCCGAATCACGCCGACTGGATCCACACCGCGATCGACGACGTGTGCGGCATCCACTCCGACGACCGGGACGGAGCGGCCCGACTGTGTGAGGAACTGGTCCGGGACCCTGACAGTCGCGTTGCCCGGGGGGCGCGACAACTGCTAGACGCCTTGGCCGGGATCGAGCCCGTCCTCCGTCCGTGCCGGTCCGGCACGGACGACGCCGCCCACGCGCCCACCGGTTGAATCCGCAGGACGCGCCCGGGACGCGCGTCGGCGGCGGAACACGCGCATAGGGTGTCGGCATGTCGCTGAGCCACATAGTCCTGACGTCCGGTCGATCGATCGAGCTCACCCAACTACGGATGTCCTCGACCTATTCGGGGATGCTGGAGGGCTACCCGTGCAAGGTCGTCAACGACATGCGGGTGCGCGGTCTGCGACTGGAGGCCGACCGCGAGTTCTCCTTCGGGCCGGTCCATCTCGTCCAGCCCTCGCGCGAGTACCCGGAGCTGAGCGGGGGCGCCTTCGGCCCCGTTGAGGTCCTGCCCCCTGTGGCGTGCATCGGTGTTTTCGGCTCGACGGCCATCTCCCCCGAACTCGACCCGGTGCTGCACCGTTCCGTGCTCACCGTGGCCTGGTTCCAGGCCGTGCCGGAGGTCCCGTCGGGCGAGGACGCCGATCTCGCGCTCCGCGGCATCCGCTGGGCGGAACTGGCCCGGGACCACGAGCTTTAGCCGGCACCCGGGGGCGACTTCCTCGCCGAGCCGCTCGGGCACGGCTCGGACACGGCTCGGATAGCCTGCCGCGCATGGGTATGGAACGTGTGATCGTCGCCGGGATCTCGGGATCGGGCAAAACCACGATGGCGACGGCGCTCGCCGCTCGCCTCGGATTGCCGCGGACCGAACTGGATGGCCTCTACCACGGTCCGCAGTGGGTGAAGCGCCCCGAGTTCGAGGACGACGTGGCCACGTTCAGCGCGGAGCCCCGATGGGTGTGCGAGGAACAGTACTACTCCACGCTCGGCGGCCTGTTGTGGACCAGGGCGGACACCCTGGTCTGGCTCGACCTGCCCCGACGGACGGTGATGTGGCGGGTCGTACGCCGATCGGTCCTCCGGGTCGTCACCCGACGTGAACTGTGGAACGGGAACCGGGAGACCCTGCGGGAGTTCCTGTTCGATCCCGAGCACCCGATGCGCTGGGCCTGGACCCGCCACTCGGTGAGGCGCGCCGCCATCGGTGAACGACTCGCGGCCCATCCCCACCTCGCCGCCGTCCGACTGCGCAGCGCCCGGGAAGTACGACACTGGCTGCGGGGCGTCCAGGGCGTGCTGTGAAAGTGGCGCCGGGCGCCCGAAGGGCGCGGCCCCGGTCGTCCGAGCGGCCGTGCGGGGCGCGCGGCGTTCCGTCGTCAGGTCACCAGTCCCTGTTCCTCCAGTTCTGTCAGCTTCACGGTGCACAGGCCGCCGCGTTCGGTCGTGACGCCCGTCACCTTGAACTGCGTGCCCGGCGAGAGGATGAACTCCTCCTCGTCCGTGAACGCGGAGAAGCGGCGGATCCCCACCGCCCGGACCGGGACCACCTCGAAGAGCGTCCGCTTGCCGCGGCTGCCGAGGAACGCCCGGGCCACACCGAGCTTCGACGTGCACGAGGAAACGCCCCACCACGTCACGGTCCGACCGAGCGGGTACTGCGCCCGCAGGTCCAGCGACACCCCGCGCCACAGGGACTCCGTACGGGCCGGGAGATGGGACACCGCGGAGAACAGCAGCCGCAGGTACGGCAGGTACGGGACGACCTTGGTGCGGTCCGGAGCACGTAGGACGGCGTTGATCTCGCGGTAGAACGCGGACTCGCACGTGTAGAGGTGAAGGGCGGCGATCGCGTCCGCGGACAGGCCGTCGACGCCGTCGTCGGCCCGCACCTTGCCGAACTCGTACGACCTGTCGACGTGCCGGCCGAGGTTGGAGAGCAACGCGGCGACCGGAGCGACGGCTTCGGTGAAGTCCATCAGCGGGGTGTCGAACACTCCGGTGATCGCCGGGAGGACGAGGCCCTCGTCCTTGACGCCGGAAAGGCGGTCCAAGTACAGCTGGTGCTGTTCCATGGTGGACGCGATGAACGCGCCCATACGATCGGCCGTGCCGTCGTCGCTCGTCCCGCCGGCACCGGCACCGGCCTGGTTCCACCCCTTGCTCGGAAGCCAGTCGACCTCGTCGGCGCCCAGGGACGCGAGGGCGTCGTTGACCATGCGGAAGTGGTCGCCCTCGCAGAAGACGTCACCCTGCGCGGCCGGGTTGGGGTGGTCTATGTGCCGGACCTCGACGTCCGGGTACTTCTGCTGGAGCCGCAGGACCACCTTCTTCAGGGTGCGTGCGTGCGCCCCCCACCACGCGAAGACGACACCCCGGTCCTCCTCGGCGGCATCCTGCTTCGCCTTGAGGATCTCTTCGACGACGCGCTCGACGACCGGCCGCCAGAAGGCCGTGTGTCGTCCGGCTCCCATGGCTCCGTCGCTGCTCGCGGTGAGTGCGGCGTTCAGCAGCAGCACGCCCTGCGTGAGCATCGCCTGGAACCACTCGGGAGGTTGGACCACGTCGTGCTCCGCCAGGAGGGCGCGTACGTCGGCGATCGGGGTCTTCTTGGGGATGCCGTGCTTCCACATCGCTGCCGCCTTGATGATGCAGCGGATGCTCACGACCTTGCCGAACTGGCTGTCCTTCCAGTCGTGGAAGGTGTTGTCGAACATGGCTATGCCGGTGGCGCTCTCGGGCCGCGGGTAGGGGTTCTGGCCGAAGACGACGACCTTCCACTTGTGCGGCGGATGGGGCTTGAGGGCCTGGAAGGTCAGTTCGCGGACGGGGACGACCTCCGGGCCGCGGCCCGGGCCGATGAGCCCGGCTGCTTCCGGCTGCGCCTCGATGACCGGTTTCAGCAGCGGAAGCCACGGTTCGCCGCCGCCCTTGAACAGTTCGGCGAGGGCGAGCGGGTCGCCTGTGTCGGCGTGGGCGGGAACGCCGGCGTCGGTGGGGACGTCCGCATCGGCGGCGGCATCGGCCGGGGCGTTTTCATCACGCATCGTGAAGGCACTCCGAATCGTCGAGGGGGCTCATGGCCACATGAGCGAAGAGGGTGGGGCGGGGTGGGAGCGGGGTGGGGCTGCTGCCGAGGCTTGCGGGCGGAGCATCCGGCGGGTGCCGGCACGGCCACGGGCCCCGGAGCGGGTTGCGGCATGGAGGCCGAGCGCTCCCGGGCGGGGCGTCGGTGTACCCGGTCAGGGCTGGGCGGAGCCTGGCGGGATCGGGCCGGCGGGGGCTCCGGGGCCTCATCGGCGGGAATCTGGCGGCAGGCTAACACCGGGTTCGGACACTCGCAATCATGACGGTACGTCACGACGCCGCTCCGTCGGCCGCGTTGTCAGTGGCGCGCGATAACGTCGTGAGCAGTGCAAAAAACCCCTGTCGATCGGAGTGGATCATGGCCGTGGATCTCGTGCAGTCGCCACTGAGAGTGGTACTCGCGGACATCAACACCGAAGTCGTGGCGGCATGGCGGGCGGCCTTCGCCGACACTCCAGGGATCGAGATTCGCCAGGGTTCGATCCTCGACGAGGAAGCCGATGCCTGGGTCACCCCCACCAACTCCCGCGGTCGGATGGACGGTGGCGTCGACGCGGCCATCAAGCGGCACCTCGGAGCGGGAATCCAACTGCGCGTACAGCGGGCGATCCGCGACCGGTTCGCGGGAAGCCTCCCCGTGGGCAGCGCGGTGACGGTTCCCTCCGGTGCCACGAACCCGAGGTTCCTGATATCGACGCCGACGATGGAAACGTCCGCGGAGAACGTGAGTGAGACGCTGAACGTGGCCCTGGCCTGCGCCGCGGCGTTCCAGGCCGTCCACCGGCAGAACCAGCGGGTTCCCGGCAGCATCACGTCGGTGGCGCTGGTCGGCATGGGTGCCCGGACCGGCCGGGTTCCGGCGCGGGTGTGCGCCAACCTGATGTGGACGGGCCACACCCTGTTCAACGACCACCGCTTCGAGGACTACGAGGAGCTGCGCCGCACGATCGTCGCGCAACTCGACGACATCGGCGACGCGCCCGCCGGGGCCCGCATACGCATCGCGCCGCCCCGGCCTTCACGGATCGGCTGACACCGCGGCTGACGACGAGCGCGCCGCGGCTACGCGTTCGGCGGTGTGCGGCCCGGCGGCGTCAGGGATGCGGTCACACCGTCGGAAGCCAGCAACCGTGCAGTCCGAGCGGGACGCGTACGGGGATGCGTGCGCGGGCCACCGGGCCGGCGGCGGGGTCCTCGGCGGGGATGACCAGGAACCAACTCGACCCGTCGGTGCGGTCGGTGGCGAAGGTCAGCCAGTAGCCGCGTCCGTCCGAACCGGGGCTGCCCGGACCGGGTCCGTCCGCATCATGTCCGGGCTCCGGGGCGAAGACCGGCTCACCGACGGACAGGTTCCCGGCCGACCAGACACGGCTGGTGCCGGTCTCTGTGTCGTACCAGCGCACGGCGTCGTACTCGCCGGGCAACAGGTCGGTCCGGCCGGTGCCGGTCGCCAGTGCGACCTGCCGGTGGCGGTGTCCGATGCGCCGGTCGTCGATCCGGGGGAACTCCACCCGGGTGTCGTCGAGCATGGTGCGGGTCATGCGGCCCGCCACCGGATCGATGCGGGCCCGTACGAGGCCGCCGCTCACCGGGTCCGCCGGGGCCTCCGGGCTCCCGCCGACGGTCAGCCGGCTCCACTGCACGTAGTCGAGGATCACCGGGGCGTCCGTGGCGTCCCCGTCGTCGTACGCGTTCACGGTGTGCCACAGCCAGAAGGCCTCGTCGGTGGCCCAGCGCAGCGGTCCGCCGTCGCGCGGGATCAATGCCACCCGGGTGCCCCGCTCGGGCCGCCAGGCCAGGAAGGAACCGCCGGCCATGGCGGCGTCGAGGTCGAAGAAGGCTGGGGCCAGGACGAGGACGGCGTAGCGGGCGGTGAGGGCCATGTCGTGGACCATCATGGGCTCGTCCACCCCGTCGACCAGGGTGGGACCGCTAGTCACCGCGCCGTCGCGGTCGATGACCGACCAGGTCAGGTAGGGCGGCTCCAGGCCGTAGCAGAAGACGACCATCTCGCCCGTGACCGGGTCGATCTTGGGGTGGGCGGTGATGCCTGCGGGCAGGGCCCCGCCGAAGTCCTCCTTGCCGAGGGTCTCCAGGTCGGTCCCCACGCGGAAGGGGCAGGCCGACTCGGCGAGCGCCAGTAGGCGTCCGCCGTGTCTGACGACGTTGATGTCGGGGAGGTCCCGGAAGGTGCCCGCGAGTTCCGGGCCGACCTGGTCGACGTCCGGAGTGATCATCGATTCGAGGCCGCCCCACAGAGCACGGCCGGCCCGTTCCTCGGCGAGCAGCGCCGGGGTGCGCACGAAGCGGTTCCGGTAGCGCGCACGGCCGGCGGAGAGCTGGATGCCGTGCAGCATGCCGTCCCCGTCGATGGGGTAGAGGAAGGAGCCGATCGGTGTGAAGCGCGGGTTGGGCCCGTTGCGCAGGTAGAGACCGTCCAGGGCGTCCGGCAGTTCCCCCGTCACCTCCAGGTCGGCGACATCGACCTCCTCGGTCACCGGCGCGAACGACCCCTGCAGGTGGGGCACCCGTGTCGGGTCGAAGCGGGGTGGTGTGTGCGTGTTCACGGGACCTCCCGGCATGCGCCCGCGGCCGGAGGGCTCCCTACCGACGCGATGGGCCCTCCGCGGGCACGCGTGTGCGGCACCTTCCAGTGAAACGCGGGCCGGGCGCGGGCGCCAGGCGACGACCGCGTACGGCCTCGGGGCGGCGCGGGGCCCGGGGGCCCGGGGGCCCCGGGGAGGGGCGGGTCCGTCGCGACGCTCTCCCCGGATCACGGAAAAGCACTGGTGGGCACGGGACGGGCAGCTCCGTCCCCCGGAGGTCGGGCGAGATCGCGCGACCAGTACGGTGAGCCGGCCGGACGTCATGTCCCCTGCCACGTACGCATGTAGTCGTGTCCGGGTGCGGGCCGCCCGGCCGACCGATCCGCCCCCTCCTACCGAAACGACACATGACTGTGAACGACATGGACCGCGCACCCATCGACGACACGCTCTTCGGCGGCGTCACCGTCCGACAGGACGGCCAGGACCGCATCGAGGTCGGGGGCGAAGGGATACCCCTCGCGGTCCTGGAGCGTTCCCCCACCACTGAGGTGGATCCCCAGATCGCGATCGGCACACGTGACCCGGCCCTCCTCACCCTGAGCATCGACGGCCGGGAGGCCGGACTGATGCCGGCGAAGGGCGGGCTGAGCAGGCGCTCGTACCGGGTGGACGTGACGTACGACGGGTCCGTCTACCGACTGGTCCCGGACTCCGTCCCCAGTAGCAGGCTGACCCGCGACGGCACGCACCTGGGTGACTTCTCCTGCGACGGCGACGAGATGGTCATCGCCGAGTGGCGGGAGGGCGCCGAGGTCCGGCCGGTCGACGCCTCGATCGGCTACGCGCTGGCGTCGGCGTTCGGCACGGGCGCCCAGCCCATGTGGATGATGATCGTCGATGGGGTGACCAGCGCGCTCCCGTAACCGGCTCCGCCCCGCCCCGCCCGGCCCGGCCCGGCCCCCGCGGAGGTCGGCCGGATCGGGTGCGGCAGATGTTCATTCCGCGTGTACGCCCGTGGTCCGCAGCGGACCCGCTGGGGTGGGCCTCGGTTCCCCTTGGCGGAGTTCCTGCAGGAGTTCGTGCTGCCCTGCCAGGAGTTCGGTCAGGATGCGGCGGGCGGCGCGCAGCAGTTCGGCGACGTCCCCGCCCGCCAGCGCGTAGCTCACGGTCGCGCCGTCCCGTATGGAGACGACGATGCCGGACCGGCGCAGCACGGCCAACTGCTGCGAGAGGTTGGACGGTTCGATGTCGATCTCCGCGAGGAGGTCCCGGACGGGGACGGGACCGTTCTGGAGCAGTTCCAGCACACGGATGCGGACGGGGTGGCCCAGCATTCGGAAGAACTCGGCCTTCGCCTGGTAGAGGGGTACCTGCATTCCCACGCATGCTCCCGCCGTGTGCGTGGAACGGTGCTTGCCGTTCCGGGGGTTCGGAGTCGGACAG
The DNA here is from genome assembly GCF_024721315.2 of Streptomyces sp. Isolate_45. Taxonomy (GTDB): domain Bacteria; phylum Actinomycetota; class Actinomycetes; order Streptomycetales; family Streptomycetaceae; genus Streptomyces. The sequence continues at coordinate 72,374 of NZ_JANFAK020000003.1, read as the reverse complement.
CTGTCGGAACCCATCTTCCCGTTCCGCGGGCCCACGCATGTCCAAGGTTGACCGGTTTCAGATGTGCCGAGTTGAAGAATTCTGCAACTCGTGGGCATGCGTGGGCCCGAGAAGGCCGCGCTACACCTCCAGCGCCGACTCGATGCGCTTCAACTGGTGGCGGGCCATGGCCAGGTTGGAATTGCCCTTGTCCAGCACCACGTACAAGAAGAGACCGTCCGTACCCCGCCCCCTGAGCAGCCGGATCAGGTGGTACTGGCTGCCGAGCGTGATCAGCAGGTCCTCGATCTCGTCGCGCAGCCCCAGCATCTCCAGGGTGCGCACCTTCGCGCGGATCACATCAGTGTTGCCGGCGGCGGCAACCACCAGGTCAAGGTCCTTGCCACCACCGAGGGTTCCGAGCGCCATGCCGCTGGTGTAGTCCACCAGCGCCGCTCCCAGCGCCCCCTCGATCGAGGTCATCGTCTCCTTCAAGGACACTTCCACGTTCGCCATCGGTCCAGCTCCCTCACGTGCCGTTCTCCACCGGGGTCCGACACTCGCGTGCACGAAGTCGAACCGATTTCGAAGGTCACGCTACTGAGCGCACTCGGCGGCGTGCGGAGAATGACGAACATGGCGCAAACCGCTCCCTCCGACGACCGGCCTCCCGTAGCCCACGACGGGCGGGATCGGGGTTCGTGGGGAGTCCCGCAAGTCCCCGATCGAGTGCTTCGGGGGCCCTGTCCACTCGAACGTGTGAGTTCGGGATCCGTCCCACCCGAGGGGACTGCCCAGCACACCGGTTCCGTAAATCCGTTCGAAATCTTCGCCCTCGAAGGCCCGTTACGGCGCCCCGCGGTGCGGGGTTGTTCGAGCACCGCTCGGTTCCGCGTCAACCAGGGAGGACCCTTGCAGACAGCGTTCGGCCGCCGCACGACAGGTGGGGAAATCGCACGGGATCCCGCCGCGGGCTCCTCCACCGGACCCGGCTACCGGCCCCTGACCCAGGTGGCGTTGCTCCCCCTCCGCCCCGACGGGCGGATCGCCCTGATCCGGCGGCCCGACGGACCCCACCGGGGTCGGCCGGACCTGGTGGGCGGGCGACCGGAGCCGGCGGAGTGGCTCGCCGCGGCGGCCCGCCGTGAGGCACACGAGGCCCTCGGCATCCAAGTGGCGGAGCGGGACGTGGAGTTCTCGGGGCTCCTCCACTATCGCGGCGAGCACGGCGCCGGCAGGCTCTGCGTCGTGTTCACCACACAAAACTGGTCGGGAAGCCCGGACAACGCCGTACCGGGCAGGCGCGACGAAGTGGTGTGGGCGGACCCCGGCGGCCCTCCGGCCGACGCCCTCCCCCTGGCCCGCGCCGTCCTCGACCAGTACGTGACGGGCACCCTCCACGGCACCCTCACCCTGTTCCCGGCCGACCCCGGGAACGGCCCGTGAGCGGCCGCGAGCGCTACGCGCTGACGGTCGACGTGCACCTGATCCTGGCCCGCGACGGCGCGACCGGCCCCGAAGTGCTGCTGTCCCGGCGGGCCGGCCCCGTGTACGCCTCCGGGTTGTGGCACCTGCCGTCGGGGCATCTGGACGGGCCGCACGAGGACGTGGTCGACGGGGTCATGCGCGAGGCCTCCGAGGAGACCGGCGTCGCCATCGACCGGACGGACGTGGCCCTCGCCACCACCGTCCACCACCGGAGCCCCCACGGCCGCGCCCGCGTCGGCTTCTTCTTCGAGGTCCGGCGCTTCACCGGCGAGCCCGACATCATGGAGCCCGGCCTCTGCGACGCCATGGGCTGGTACGCCCTCGACGCGCTGCCCGAGCCGATGGTGGCGTACTGCCGTGCCGGGCTGGACGCCTACCGCGGCGGCCATCCCGGCGCCGTCCACTTCCAGCAACCCGGCGACCCGGTGCCCCACCAACCCGGCGGGCCCGTACGCACCCGGCTCCTGACCGGCCCCTCCCCTGCGGGCGGTACTCCGCCGCGGGCGCGGAGGCGGAAGGTGGTCGCGTGCGTGCGAGCGGCCACCGGCCTCGTTCGAACACTGCGTCGCGAAATCCTCGGAGGTGGGTGGCGTGCCCCGGACGACCGTAGGAAGTGAGGAGACCCGGCTCGTGGTCCTTCGGGGCAACTCGGCGTCGGGCAAGTCCTCGGTCGCGGCAGGCGTCCGTGACCGATTCGGCCGCGGCTTGGCCGTCGTCGGCCAGGACAACTTGCGGCGGGTCGTACTGAGGGAGCGTGATGTGCCCGGCGGCGCCAACATCGGACTGATCGACACGGTCGCCCGCTACGCCCTGGACGCCGGCTACCACGTGGTGGTCGAAGGCATCCTGTACGCCGATCGGTACGCGGACATGCTCGCGGGCCTGCTCGGCGACCACCGCGGGGTCTCGCGCTGCTACTACCTCGACATCCCGATCGAGGAGACGCTGACCCGACATGCCACGAAAGCCGATCACGACTACCTGATCCAGGTCACCGAGCGAGAGCTGCGGACCTGGTACCGCGAACGCGACCTCCTCCCCGGCGGCCCGGAAACGGTCATCGGAGCGGACAGCACCCTCCGTGACACGACTGACCGCATCATGAACGACACCAGCCTCGCCGGCTTGGCCTCATGACCCCGAGCACGAGACCCGTACCGTCCCGCCCCTCCCGAAGGAAGGTCCGATCCGACATGTCCCGTGCCGACGTCCTCGCGGTGTACGCCCATCCCGACGACGAGTCCCTGTCCGCCGGCGGTGTCCTCGCCCGGCACGCGGCCGCGGGCGCGCGGACCGCCGTCGTGACGGCCACCTGGGCACCCGACAGCCACCGCGCCGGTGAACTCGCCGACGCGTTGGGGGTCCTCGGGGCCGGGGAGCCCCGCATGCTCGGCTACGCCGACCACCGGGTCCCGTCATCGGCCCCCGGACGACCACGTTGGTGCGACGCGCCGCTCGACGAGGCCATCGGGCGGGTGGTCGCCCACGTGCGCGCCTTCCGGCCCGACATCGTCGTCACCCACGACGCCCAAGGGTCCTCGGGCCACCCCGACCACGTCCACACCCACCGAGTGACCCTGCTGGCCGTGCACGCCGCCGGGCTCGAAGGGTTCTGCCCCGAGGCCGGTCCGCCGTGGCAGCCCGGCGCCCTCTACCTCTCCGCCCATCCGCGCTCGGCTTCGGGCGAGCTGGCCCAGCTGCTCCTGGGGGTCGGCAAGCGGGTGCACACCGTCGCGGACGACACGATCGGCGCGACCGTCGACGTCCGCCCCTGGGTCGGGCGGAAGTGGGCGGCGATCCGGGCACACCGTTCCGAGGCGGCCCGGGCCCGCTCGCTGCCCGGGCTCCTGTCCGGAGTGCCGGAGGCGGCCCGGGAGCGGATCCTGGGTACGGAATGGTTCGTGCGGCACGACCTCCGGCACGGCCTCACCGCCGGCTCGGGCGGCCTGACGGAGCTGACCGCATGAGCCCGTCGGCGGCGCGCGGGACCACGGCCGGCGGTACCGGATCCGACCCCGATCGGGGGCGGTCCGAGATTCAGTTTTGCATGACCATGCATTATTGCGCATACTCTTCCTATGTCTAAGGTTCTCACCTCCCTTCCCGCCGGCGAGCGCGTCGGCATCGCCTTCTCCGGCGGCCTCGACACCTCCGTCGCGGTCGCTTGGATGCGCGACAAGGGCGCCATCCCGTGCACCTACACCGCCGACATCGGCCAGTACGACGAGCCCGACATCGCGTCGGTGCCCGGCCGTGCGAAGACCTACGGCGCCGAGGTCGCGCGCCTGGTCGACTGCCGGGCGGCGCTCGTGGAAGAAGGCCTGGCCGCGCTGACGTGCGGGGCGTTCCACATCCGCTCGGGCGGGCGCGCCTACTTCAACACCACGCCGCTCGGCCGCGCCGTCACGGGCACCCTCCTCGTCCGGGCGATGCTCGAGGACGACGTCCAGATCTGGGGCGACGGCTCGACCTTCAAGGGCAACGACATCGAGCGGTTCTACCGCTACGGCCTGCTCGCCAACCCGCACCTGCGCATCTACAAGCCGTGGCTCGACGCCGACTTCGTGACGGAGCTCGGCGGCCGCAAGGAGATGTCGGAGTGGCTGCTGGCCCACGACCTCCCCTACCGCGACAGCGCCGAGAAGGCGTACTCCACCGACGCCAACATCTGGGGTGCCACCCACGAGGCCAAGACCCTCGAGCACCTGGACACCGGCGTGGAGACCGTCCAGCCGATCATGGGCGTGCGGTTCTGGGACCCCTCGGTCGAGATCGCCACCGAGGACGTGACCATCGGCTTCAACCAGGGCCGCCCGGTGACGATCAACGGCAAGGCCTTCGGCTCGCCCGTCGACCTGGTGATGGAAGCGAACGCCATCGGCGGTCGCCACGGCATGGGCATGTCGGACCAGATCGAGAACCGGATCATCGAGGCCAAGAGCCGCGGCATCTACGAGGCGCCCGGCATGGCGCTGCTGCACACGGCGTACGAGCGGCTGGTCAACGCGATCCACAACGAGGACACCCTCGCCCAGTACTACAACGAGGGCCGTCGGCTCGGCCGCCTGATGTACGAGGGCCGCTGGCTGGACCCGCAGGCGCTGATGGTCCGCGAGTCGCTGCAGCGCTGGGTCGGCGCGGCCGTCACCGGCGAGGTCACGTTGCGGCTGCGGCGCGGCGAGGACTACTCGCTGCTCGACACCACGGGCCCGGCGTTCAGCTACCACCCGGACAAGCTGTCCATGGAGCGCACCGAGGACTCGGCGTTCGGTCCGGTGGACCGGATCGGCCAGCTCACCATGCGCAACCTCGACATCGCCGACTCGCGCGCCAAGCTGGAGCAGTACGCCGTACTCGGCCTCATCGGCAGCGACAACCCCGCGATCGGCGCCGCCCAGGCCGCCGCGACCGGGCTCATCGGCAGCCTCCAGGAGGGCGGCGCCGAGGCGATCGCCTCCCGCGGCGAGGTCTCCGCCGACGAAGAGGTCCTGGACCGCGCCGCGATGGAGTCCGGCACGGACTGACCCGGCGCGCCGGGCCCAGGGCCCGGCACTCCGACAGGACGCTCCATCGGATGGGCCGTCCCGGCACCCACGGGTGCCGGGACGGCCCATCCGGCGTAGGAGGCCGGGCGGGGTGCGTCGCGCGAGGCCGCCGGGGTGCGATCAACCCCGTGCGGGGGTGCGATGGAAGCCCGGCGTCGAGCCGTCGCACGATCCGGCGGACGGTCGGCCGGAGATTGGCGGTGATCACCGTGGACGCGCACGCCGACGCCCTCTCCCGAGCCCCTGAGCACCGTTGCCGGCCCGGCCGGGGGCGGGCGGGGCCGCCGGGCGCTCGTGGCGCCGCGTGGCTCGTCCTCGCCCTCGCCCTCGTACTCGCCCCCGCCGGCCCGGCGGCTCCGGCGGACCATTGCAGTCCTGGCTGGGTGTGCGGCTGGACGGACCCCGGCTACGCGGGTGTGGTGAGCCTCGTGGCGCACGACATGCCGCGATATCCCGAGACCACCGCCTACGTCGGGTTCAACGACGGTTCGTCGGTGTGGAACGGCGGCGGGACGTGGCGCGACGGCGGCCGGCTGTGGGGGCGCTGCGTCACCGTGTACAGCGGCGTCGGTTACACGGGGCAGCACCTGACCGTTCGTCCCGGTCAGGGGGTTCCCCGGCTCCCCGCGGACTTCGGCACCATGCGTTCCGGCAGGTTCCACGTGTGCCGCGTGTCCTGAGTCGCGGCGTCACCGGCGGTCACGGCCCGGTGGCCGACCCGTTCAACACCGGCTGTCACCGCCCGCGCCGACCCGTTGTCACCGGCCGGCCGGCCAGGCGCATCGGGCTCAGGACGCGGTACGGACCGGGAACGTGAACTGGTAGCCCTGGCCGGAGAGCCAGGGGAGGTACTGGCGCAGCGCCGCGACGGTCTCGCTGCGGTCTCCGCCCCCGTCGTGGAAGAGCACGGTGGGCCGGGTCGGCAGGTCCTTCTCCACCGCCGAGACGATGGCGTCGAGGCCGGGCTTGCTCCAGTCCTTGGGGTCCACGGTCCACCCGAGGGGCCGCATGCCGTTCGCGGCGGCGATGGCGCGGCTCTCGGGGGTGAAGGCCCCGCCCGGCGCCCGGTAGTAGTCGACGGAGACTCCGGGGGCCGCCTCCTCGATCATCTTCTTGCCGTCGAGGATCTGGCGGCTCTGGTAGTCGACGGGCTTGTGGTCCATCGTCACGTCGTGGTCGACGGAGTGGTCGCAGAGCCGGTGCCCGGCGGCCGCGACCTGACGGACCAGGTCCGGGTGCGCCCGGGCCTGCGTGCCGATCATGCAGAACGTGGCCCGGACGTGGTTCTCCTTCAGCACTTCCAGCACCTGCGGGGTCCAGCGCGGGTCCGGGCCGTCGTCGATCGTGATCGCGATGTCACGACCGCTTCCCTGGGCGAGCCGGGATATCCCCTCCGGCGTCTTCGCGGGCGCCGCCCCGGGGACCTTCGGCTGTGCCTGTACGGAACCGGAACCGGAACCGGAACCCGGCGCTTCGGGCGCCTGTCCCGGGGTGCCTCCACCGGCAGCGAGGGCCGGAGCGCCGGCTGCGGCCAGGAGGCCGAGAACGGCTGCCGTCACGGTGATGCCGGTACGACGACGGCGGCTTCCGGAGGTGGTGGTGCCCATGGATGTGCTCTTCCCTTGCACTCGGCCCCCCTGGACTCGCGTTGCCCGTCCAGGCTAGGCGGCGGGTAGGGCGGCGCCCATGGGCCGAACGGCCCGTGCCGGCCGTCCGGGGCGTGAGAACGGCCACTCGCCACACGGGAATGGGCCCGGGCCGGGGCGTGGGCGTGAGGGGGTGCGGGCAGCTCCGGCGCCTCGGCGAAGTACCGCGTACGGTTCCATCGCCGCGGGCCCGCGGCGGCGGCCAGTCGGGTCGATTCGGGGCGCCGTCCGTGGGCAGGCCGGGCGGGAGGGGCATTTTTTCGGCTCCGGCGGGCATCCGGACCGGCATGACCGTCTACGTCGTCACCGTTCCCGGGACCCTACTGACCGAGCTCACGCCGGACGCGCGCGCCGAGCTGCTCCGAGCACTCCGTCCGGCCGACCCGCGCACCACGGACATCGGCGTGGAGGATGACCTGCACCTCCTCTCCCTCTATCCGGAATCGCCCGGCTTCGCCCTGCACCTGGAGGTGGAGGCGGCGGACACGAAGTCCGCCGAGCGCAAGGCGCGCGATCTGGCGACGGAGGCGCTGGGGCGCGCCGGGCTCGGCGGGGAGGGGGCCCGACTGGGCGATCCCGTCATCACGGGCATCGCCACCGAATAGGCCGGCGGGGCGGGCGCCGCGCTTCGTTCCGGCGGCGTATCCGCGTACTGCTCAGGTCTGAGCGCGTCGTCCCGTAAATCATCATCCAGGCTCATCGGTCGACGGATCGCCGCCGTCATGATTTCGAGCATGGATCAAGAACTCGGCACCCTTGCCCAGCAGACCGCCGACCGGCTCGCGCGGCAGCGCGTCGGCGTGGTGGTGGCCGCCGTGACCGGGGACCACGTGGAGATCAGGGGCGCCGGCAGCACTGGTGGGGACCTCGGCCGTGCCCCGGGGCCGGACACCCTGTTCGAGATCGGATCGGTGACGAAGTCACTCACGGCCCTGGTCCTGGCGCGCATGGCGGTCCTCGGGTCGGTGGACCTGGACGAGCCGCTGCGCGACCTCCTGCCGAGCGGGGTGGCCGTGCCTTCGCGCGGGGGTCGGCAGATCTCGCTGCGTCACCTCGCGAACCACACGTCCGGCCTGCCCCGCCTGCCCCGCGGAATGATGCTCCAGGCCCTGCTCCACCCCTCGAAGCCGGATCCGTACGCCGACTGCACCGCCGACGTGCTCCTGGCCGGGCTCGCCCGGACCCGACTGCGGGCCACCCCGGGCCAGAAGTTCCACTACTCGAACCTCGGAGCCGGACTCCTGGGCCTGGCCCTCGCCCGCCGGGCGGGTACGGACTACGAGAGCCTCGTGACCCGGGAGGTCTGCGCCCCCCTGGGCATGGCCGACACCCTCGTGACGGTGGACGACACCAGGGCGGACCGTTCGGCACGGGGTCACGGCCGGCGCGGGCGCCCCGTGCGGCCCTGGCACCTCGCCGACCTGGCGGGGGCGGGGGGCCTGTGGTCGACCGCCGGCGACATGGTGGCCTACGTGCGGGCCCAGCTCGACGGCGGTCCCCCGGAACTCGCCGAGGCGATCCGCACGAGCCGGGCCGACCAGCACCGTACGAGCCCCTTCGGCTGGGTGCACCTCGGTTGGACGGCCCACCGTCTGCACCCGGGGCAAGGTTCCCACCTGCAGGTCTGGCACAACGGAGGAACCGGCGGCTTCTGCTCCTTCGTGGGCTTCGACCCGGAGACCCGGTGCGGCGTCATCGCCCTCGCCAACACCGCCCGTCCGGTGGACCGCCCCGCCTTCGACCTGCTGCGGACGTTGCAGGCGGAGGCCGCCGGAGGGTCGCCCGGGAGGTAGGGCAGGCGGCCCGGACGAGCGTCATGGTCACCTTCTTCGCCGCCCCGGACGACACGTCGGCGGCCCTCGCCGGGGCCGACCCGGGACAGACCGGGACCGACCGGGGCCGTCTGTGTGGCGGGCGTGCACTGCCGGGTTTCACGACGGGCGCTAGCCCGTACCGGCGGGCCGGCGGCGTCCTCCGGGCGTGTAGGGCCCGCCGGCGCCGCTCCGGCTGTCACCCTCGGCACCCATGGATGTCAGCACCTTCTACGCCCTGTTCTCCGCCACCTGTTTCACCCTCGTCGGCCTGTGGTGGAACGTCGTGCAGAGCCACCACGACTGGATGCGCGACCCCGCCCTGCGGCGCGTCGTCGGCGGGATCTACCTCTCGTTCCTGCTCCCCGCCCTGATGGGGCTGTTCGCCCAGGTCGGCGGTACCGATCAGCCGCAGATCTGGCGCGGCGCCTTCATCGTGCTGGCCGTCATCGGCTGCGGTTGCACGCTCCGCCTGCTGTCCCTCGGGCGGGGCAACCGTTTCCTCGTGTGGCAGCAGGCGGGGGCCGCCGTCCTCTACGCGCTGATCGCCGTCGTGGGGGCCTTTCCCGAACTCGGCCGCCACACGGGCCTGCGCCCCATCCAGGCCGAGGCCATCATGCTCATCGCCCTGATCGTCCTCGGCCACGCCTTGGTATGGCGCTTCATGGCGGGTGAGGGGCGCCTGCCGGAAGAGGCCTGACCGTCGGCGGCCGCCGTACGTGCTCGCGCCCCGCCAGGACGGGTCGTGGGCGCGGGGCAAGCAGTCGACGCCCCCCGGCGAGCGGGCGTTCGGTAGTTCCGTGAGGGCGTTCGGACTGTACCTCGTCACGGCGGATCGGGGCACGGGAATCGGTGGATCCGGAGCGCGGCAACGGTCGGCGGCGCCAGGATGGGCGGATGGACCCTGGGAATGTGGTGCCGGGCGGATCACGGCCGATCGTGGTGCGGGTGCCGGTGGAACCGGTGGAGGCCGTGGTGGAGGCCGACGCGATCGACGCCGTGGCGGGCGTGGGCAATCCGGCGGTGCGCGGTCCCCTCTTCGGGGTCGCCGAGCAACGGGCCGGGGACGCGCCGCGGTGGCGGGTGGTGATCGAGGTGACGTCCGGCTGTCCGCAGCAGGCACGTGACGGACTGAACTCCTGGCTGTGGTTCCGGGCGAAGGACCACGCGCAGGACCGGGCGGAGCGGCGGGAACTCCTGGCGGCGGTCTCCCGGCTGGAGACCGAGCGGGTCGACGACCTTTCCGTCGCCGGGACCCGGTACCGGATCGTGCGCGCCGAGGAGTACGCCGGTGCCGGCCCTGGCGGCATCGAACAGCCCCGGCCGACCGACCCGGAGCCCCCCGTCCCGGACTGGGACCGTACGGCCAAGGTCCCCGGGATCGACGAAGGCCTGGTCGTCGACCCGGAGGCGCCGGTCCCCCCGAGCCGGGCGGTGGAGCAGTTGGCGTTGCGCGGTCTGTGTTACGCGGGTGCGCGGTTTCCCGACGACGTGCTGGCCGACGCGCGGCGGGCGCTGGACACCCATCCGGACGTGCTGCTGCTGCCGGCGACGTTCACGGTCGCGGAGCGGCGCGAGAGCGGCTGGAGGCCGGTCAGCGGTCCGCACGCCACCGCCCACGAGGCCCGCAAGTCATTGGACTTCGCCCTGACCTGGATGTGGCCGCGCATGCACGGCCTCATCTCCCCCGTCGCCGGCGCGCACGTCGACGCCCGTACGGCGACGCCGGACGTCGAGCGGGCCGCACGGTTGGCCACGTACGCCCGGGCCGCGGACTCCCTCCGGGTGGGGCGCGTGAACCGGCTGGAACTGGAGGGCTCCGTCTACCGGATCGTCCGGACCCGCCGCTTGCTGCGCTGGGGGCCCGACGGGCCCGAGGGCCCGCGCCCCTCCGACGTCAACAGCGAGGATCCGATGCGGATCCACGTCGCGCTCGACGAGGACGGCAACGTCCGGCCCCAGGGCTGAGGCCCGGGGCCGTCCGCGAGGATGACCGGATGGAATCCATTCGACGGACCGTCGGTTCCGCGTCCCCGCTGGAACCGCTGATCGGTTTCTCGCGGGCGGTCCGGGCGGGCCATCACGTGGCGGTGGCCGGTACGGCCCCCATCGGCGACGACGGGTCGACCGTCGGACCGGGTGACGTGTACGCCCGGACGGTACGTTGCCCGGACATCGCCGTGCGTGCGCTGGAAGCGGCCGGGGCAGCGGTGTCGGACGTCACCCGCACCCGCCTGATGCTGACCGACGTGACCCGGTGGGAGGAGGCCGCGCGGGCGCACGGTGAGCGGTTCGCGGCCGTGCGGCCCGCGCTGACGGTCGTCGAGGTGTCCCGCTTCATCGATCCCGACCGGCTGGTCGAGGTCGACGCCGTCATCGCGTGAGCGGTCGTGCCGGTCCACAGGGCGTGGTCGGCCCGGCGTCGCCGGGGCCACGCCGGTGAAACCGTGCGCGATCGTGCCCGGTTCGGTGGTCGGACCGGCGAGAATCGGCGGGTGAGCACACCAACCCAGTCCCAGCGCGGCGTCGGCCGCGGCGTCAGCACCCTCATCCCGCAGAGCGCGACCGACCAGGCCATGGCCGCGCTCACGGGACTCGAAACGGTCCCCGTCCACGTCGGGCTCCTCCAGGCGGCGACGCTCCTGTTGGAGGAAGCCGCACGGACCGCCTCCGACGAGGCGACGAAGGCCGCCATGGCCAGGACGGCGGGCATGCTGCGCGCCGCCATGTGACCACCGGACGCGATGTGTCCCGTCCGTCATGGACGGGGCCCGAGCCGCCGTCCGGGCGGCGGGGTGTCCTTGTCGGGGCGGTGGTGCGTGCGCCGCCGCACGGGTCAGACCCCGCCCCGCCAGATGTTGTCGAAGGCGGCCTCGTCGATGGCGCGGCGTTGCCGTACGGAGGCCAGTTCCACCACCGCGTCGCTGATGGCGGCCAGTACGGTGGCCACGGCCTCGTCGGCGACGTCCGGGATGTCCCCGGTCCGGTCACCGCGGACCCCGACCGTTTCCGCGAGGTTGGCGAGGACGGGGTCCTCCGACCTCCAACGGTCCACGGCCCTGCGGCGGGCGGGTGATTCGACGAGTTCCGGGGTGCCGACGCGGAAGGAGAGCCCGCGGCGGCGTTGCCGGGCGAGCAGCCCTTCCTGTTCCAGCGCGGCCTCGTAGACGGCGGACAGGCCGCGGCCCCGGCGCCACAGCCAGTCGGTGACCGACTCGTAGGGCTCCTCCTGGACGATCGAGGAGGCCGCCTCCGCCATCAGCGGGTCGGTCGGTGCCGGACGGTCGTCGTCGGGGACGATCAGATCGCCGTCCAGCCGGATGGTCCGGGTGCCCAGGAGGTCGATCGCCTCGGCGCCCGCGAGCGCGAGCGACAGATCGCCCTTCTCCGCCGGGTGGTCGGCTGCCGTGCCCATGGTGACGATCAACAAGTCACGCGGTGTGGTCATTTGGGGCTCCACGTCCGATGCGTCCGCTGGTGAATGCGTACCTGAACGGCTGGTCCGGCACGGTCCGACAGGGGCAGGCTACCCGCGTCCCCGGCCCGGCGGACGTCGACCGGGCCGGCCGGTGGCTCCGCTCGGCGGTCCGCCGCACTCTCCCCGGGCCCCAGGGCATGATCGTCGGCATGTGGGAGAACAACGGTGTCCGTCGAGGGCGCATGCGGTACAGGCTGACCGATACGGAGAACGACCGTTCCTGGGGCTCCTGTTACGAGGTGGAGGGCTTGTTCGGCGAGCCGGTCCGGGAGACGTACGAACTGTTCGGCTGGGCTCCGGAGAGCCCGGGGGAACCCTGGCGGAGCGGCGGTCGGGTGTGGCTCGTACCGCAGGACACGGCCCTCGGCCCCTGGCTGTTGGAGGACGTGGAGGGCCTCGGTCCGCACCCGGGGACGGACGGTCCCGTCCTGACCGGCACGGACGACTACGAGGGTCCGCCCCTCGGGTACCGGGGTCCCGTGCGGCTGCACGACGAGTACCGCCTCCTCGGCGGCTGCCGCGAGTTCGCCCGCGTCCTGCGCGTCGAGGAGGCGCAACCCCTGCTCGTGCTGCGCGGGTTCGCCCCGGGCGAGGCCATGCGGCAGGTACTCGCGAAGGGCACCCGTCGGGCGCTGACCCTAGGAGAGGCCGAGCTGGAGATCCGGGACGACCTGGGCGACCGGCTGACCGAGCGGTCCATGTGGCCCACCGTCGGCGGCCGGCGTCCCTCCTCCCTCGGGGCGGATCTGATCGATATGGAACTGGACCTCGACGGCAGTCCGTTCGCGGTGGTGCCCGCGCACGCGCGGCCGGTGTGGGATCGGTGGCGCGCCGGGCCGCCGCGGGCGCGCGGAGCCTGGGTCGGCCTCGGTACCCGGCAGCGCGACACCTGGCTGGACCTGGTCCGTGAGCGGGGCTGCCGGCCGGCGCACCACGACCGGTCCGGTGGCGCGTACGAACTCGACGGCCGGCACGTCACCGACGTACCGGGCCTCTACCTGGCCCTCGGCGAGGCCGTGAACGGGCCGGGCGGGTACTTCGGAGGCTGCCTGGACGCCGTCGCCGACTGCCTGCGCGGAGGCTTCGGCCACGCCGCTGGCCCCTCGACCCTGCTCTGGCGCGGTTCCGCGACCGCGCACGAGCACCTGTCCCACGTCCTGGCCCCGGACGGCCACCCGTACGACCTGGTCGCCGAGGTGCTCGGCGTCCTTTCCCAGGGCGGGATGCGGGTCGCTTTCGCGTGAGCCGTCGGGCGCTCGGGAGGTGCGGGCTATGCGTCCATGCCGCGCAGGGCCGGGAGGAGGGTGCTCTCCGCCCAGTCGATGAACGAGTGCTGGTGGGATCCGCCGACCTGGACCAGGGCGATCTCGGTGAAGCCCGCTTCGACGAACGGGCGAACGGCGTCGACGAAGGCCTCGGGATCGTCTCCGCAGGGGATCGATTTCGCGATGTCCTCGGGTCGGACGTACCGGGTGGCCTGGTCGAAGGCGGAGGGGCCGGGGAGCTCCGCGTTGACCTGCCAGCCGCCCGCCGACCAGCGGAACTGTTCGTGGGCGCGGCGGACGGCCGCGTCCCGGTCGGTGTCGTGGCAGACCGCCAGCTGGCCGACGCGTGGCTTGCCCACGCCTCCCGCCCGGTCGAAGGACTCCAGGAGTTCCCGCTCCGGGTCGATGGCGATCGCCAAGTCGGCGTACCGGCCCGCCAGTTCGCAGGAACGCTTGCCGGACACCGCGATGCCGATGGGCGGCGGTTCGTCCGGGAGGTCCCACAGTTTGGCGTTCTCGACGTCGAAGTACTGCCCGTGGTGGTTCACGGAGCCGCCGTCGAAGAGGTCACGGATGATCCCCACGGCCTCTTCCAGCATCGCCAGCCGCACGTGCGCGGCGGGCCAGCCGGGTCCGACGACGTGCTCGTTGAGGTTCTCGCCGGAGCCCAGGCCGAGTCGGAACCGGCCATCGGACAGCAGTTGCATCGTGGCCGCCTTCTGCGCGACGACCGCCGGGTGGTAGCGAACCGTCGGGCAGGTCACGTAGGTCATCAGCGGGATGGTCGTCGTGGCCTGCGCGGCCGCCCCCAGGACGCTCCACGCGTACGGGGCGTGCCCTTGGGAGGCGAGCCAGGGGAAGTAGTGGTCCGAGGTGACGGAGAAGTCGAATCCCGCCCGCTCGGCCGCGGCGACGTGCTCCACCAGTTCCCGGGGGCCGGCCTGCTCGGTCATCATCGTGTATCCGAATCGCACCATGTGCAGCGCCTTACCGGTCTCCCGTGCGCGAAACCTGCGGGTCGGCGGCCGGGCTCAGGCCGCCGCCGCCGTGTCGTCCTCCGCGGCGAGGGCCGGGGCCGCGGAGGAGGTCGTCGTACCGAACGAGGCCCCGGTCGCCCGGCACAGCCGTTCGGCGCGCAGGACGGTGCTCACGGCCGCGGCCCCCGCGGGGCACGGGAGCTCCATCAGGACGCTGCGGGGCCGGTAGCACCTGAGCAGGAACTCGAACTCCGAGACGGCGGTTCCGCGTGTGTCGACGGCGAGGTCGTCGGGGAGCCGGACGAACAGGACCTCGCCGTCGAACAGGTGGGTGAGCAACATGGCAACCCCTTCCCCCTTGCATGGCCGATGCGCCATGTTCACCATGGAAATGCCCGGTGAGCGCGCCGTCACACATAACAAAGCTCACCCGGTGGGGAAGGAATCCTTGGGTTGCTCACCGCGCCGGCCCTGCCGGCGTCGGTTTCTCAGCCCGGCCAGGTCCCCGAAACCCGTCGTACGGCGACGGCTCCCGAGCGTTCGACGGCTGCTTTGACGAGGGCGAAGATCGCCCCTTGGATCGCCGCGGCGAGCAGGATCTCCCGCCAATGCCGCCCTTCGTCCATCGCGTCCGGGGCGTCGTCATCGTGCCCCGCCAACTTCCACACCTGCTTGAACAGCGCCCCGGCCACGATTCCGGCCCCTGCTCCGAGGGCCAGGCCGACCGGCTTGTAGGCGACCTTCGATGCCTTCATGTCCTTCCGCCTGCCCATGTCTCCGGTGTCGGTACCTGCGGTTCCGCGGGCCCCCGGCGGCGTTACCGGGGGCCCGCGCGTGGCTGTGCGTCAGCGAGTGTCACATCTCGCCGGTCACATCTTGTCGCGCTTGCCCTTCATCGCTTCCTTCGCGTCCCCCATGGCTTCCTTGGCCTTGCCCTTGGCCTGGTCGGCCTTGCCCTCGGCTGCCATCCGGTCGTTTCCGGTGACCTTGCCCGCGGCCTCCTTGGCCTTGCCCTTCGCCTTGTCCATTGCGCCCTTGTCGGCCATGGTGATCTCCGATCCGGTCGGGTTGCGTTCGGGGCTCGCGACGGTGGAACAACGTGCCGTTCGCCCATGCGTGGGGGCACCTGCCCCGTTGTCCCCCTGATAAGCGCCCGTCACCGAATCCCTTTGGCGCGCGGAGTTCGCGTTCCGGTAATGCGAGCGTGCTCTGCGTGTTCTCGTGACGGTGCGGTCCACGGTGCGCAACCATACGGACGCCGACCCAGGCACCCTTTCCGGCGTAGTGAGAGCCGGCAGTAGGAAGAACCGAGACAGGAAAGAGGGCGGACGTGTCCGGCAGCGAAAGCGAGAACCCAGCAATCCCCTCCCCGACCGCCACCGCGACGCGACCCAGGACGAACCGGGACTGGTGGCCGAACCAACTGGACCTCCAGGTCCTCCACCAGCACTCGCCCCTGTCCAATCCCATGGCCGACGACTACGACTACGCGAAGGAATTCGCGGACCTCGACGTCGAAGCGCTCAAGCGGGACGTCTTCGACGTGATGACGGCCTCCCAGGACTGGTGGCCCGCCGACTACGGGCACTACGGGCCGCTCTTCATCCGCATGAGCTGGCACGCCGCCGGAACGTACCGCATCGCCGACGGCCGGGGCGGCGGCGGCTCCGGTGCCCAGCGCTTCGCCCCTCTCAACAGTTGGCCGGACAATGCGAGCCTCGACAAGGCGCGCCGTCTGCTCTGGCCGGTCAAGCAGAAGTACGGCCGCCGGATCTCCTGGGCCGACCTGCTGGTGTTCGCCGGAAACTGCGCGATGGAATCGATGGGGTTCAAGACCTTCGGGTTCGGTTTCGGCCGGGAGGACATCTGGGAACCCGAGGAAATCTTCTGGGGGTCCGAGGACACGTGGCTCGGGGACGAGCGCTACAGCGGTGACAGGGAACTCACGGGTCCTTTCGGCGCCGTGCAGATGGGTTTGATCTACGTCAATCCGGAAGGGCCGAACGGAAACCCGGACCCGCTGGCCGCCGCCCGGGACATTCGCGAGACTTTCGCCCGCATGGCGATGAACGACGAGGAAACGCTGGCCCTCATCGTCGGCGGCCACACGTTCGGCAAGTGCCACGGCGCCGTCGATCCCGATTGCATCGGCCCGGAGCCCGAAGCCGGGCCCATCGAGCAGCAGGGCTTCGGCTGGCGGAACACGTGCGGCAGCGGAAAGGGCGTCGACGCGCTCACCAGCGGGCTGGAGGGCGCCTGGACCTCCGAGCCGACGAAGTGGGACAACGGTTACCTGGACAACCTGTTCCGCTACGACTGGGAGCTGACGAGGAGCCCCGCCGGCGCGCAGCAGTGGACCCCGAAGGATCCTGCCGCCCGGGACACCGTGCCCGACGCGCACGATCCGTCGAAGAGGCACGCCCCGATGATGCTGACGACGGACCTGGCGCTGAAGGTCGATCCCGTCTACGCGCCGATCGCGAAGAGCTTCCACGAGAACCCGGACAAGCTGGCGGTGGCCTTCGCGAAGGCCTGGTACAAGCTGCTGCACCGCGACATGGGACCGATCTCGCGCTACCTCGGCCCGTGGATCCCCGAACCGCAGCTGTGGCAGGACCCCGTACCCGCGGCCGACCACGAGCCGATCGGGGACGCGGACGTCGCCGCCCTGAAGGGCCGGATCCTCGAATCGGGGCTGTCCCTGCCCCAACTGGTCACCACGGCTTGGGCGTCGGCGGCGAGCTTCCGCGGCACCGACAAGCGCGGCGGTGCGAACGGGGCCCGGATCCGACTCGCGCCGCAACGCGACTGGGAACTGAACGCCCTGCCCGAGGTGACCGAGACCGTGCGGACCCTCGAAGGGATCCAGCAGGACTTCAACGGCTCGGCCGGCGGAAGGAAGGTTTCGCTCGCCGACCTGATCGTCCTGGGCGGCTGCGCGGCCGTCGAACAGGCCGCGAAGAACGCAGGGCACACCGTGACGGTCCCGTTCGCGCCCGGGCGCACGGACGCCTCGCAGGAGCAGACCGACGTGGAGTCGTTCGCCGTGCTCGAACCCCGTGCGGACGGGTTCCGCAACCACCTCCCGCAGGGGGAGAAACTGTCCCCGGAGACCCTCCTGCTGGACCGGGCCAACATGCTGACCCTCACGGCGCCCGAGATGACGGTGCTGATCGGCGGCATGCGGGCGCTGAACACCGGCTTCAAGGGAGCCGCGCACGGTGTGCTGACGGACCGGCCCGGGGCGTTGACCAACGACTTCTTCGTGAACCTGCTCGACATGGGCACGGAGTGGAAGGCGTCGGAGTCGGCGGAGAACGTGTTCGAGGGCCGGGACCACACGACGGGCGAGGTCAAGTGGACCGCGACCGCCGTCGACCTCGTCTTCGGTTCGCACTCCCAGCTGCGGGCCCTCGCGGAGGTCTACGCGTGCGAGGACGCGCGGGAGACGTTCGTACGCGACTTCGTGGCCGCGTGGGACAAGGTGATGACCCTCGACCGGTTCGACCTGGCCTGAGCCCCGCCGGGTGTCCCGGCCGGCCGCTTCCCCGGCCGGCCGGGGCACCTCCCCGGACCGCACGGTTCGCGGTGGGCCCCGGCCCGCGCCGCCGCGGCGGCCGGCCCCGTCCGTACGAGCCCTGGAGCACCGAGCCCCGATGAACAGCGACCCCGGCGGTTACCCCGTACCGCCGCCATCCGGTACGGGCGGCGGGACCACCACCGTCTCCCGCGGGGAGTTCGACGCCCTGTTCGACTCGGTCCGTACGTGGGGCCGCTGGGCGGCTGCCGACCGGGGCGCCTGGAACCGGGTGACGGCGGCCCACGTGGGGAGGGCGGCGGCCCTGGTCCGGACCGGGACGGTGGTGCCGTTGGGGCGCGCCTGGGACACCCTGGCCGGGCCGGACAACGCGAAGCCCGCGCTGCACTACATGTCCGACCTCGGCGACGTGGAGGAGCCGGAACCCGCGGCCTACAAGGACTTCCTGGGCGCCGATTACCACGCCAAGGCGGTGAGTCACCTCGACGCGCTGTCACACATCGCCTATCGCGGGCAGTTGTACGACGGCCGGGTGGCGCGGCAGGCCATCGGGGCCGGCGGTGCCCGCTTCGGATCCGTGGCGGCGCTCGGACCGCTGGTCGCGCGGGGCGTGCTGCTCGACCTGCCCGCCGTGCTCGGCGCCGACTGGCTGGAGCCGGGGCGCGCGGTGCGCCGGCGGGACGTGCTCGCCGCCGAGGAGGCACTGGACGTCGCCGTCGGGGAGGGCGACGCCGTACTGCTGCGCACCGGACGGTTCCGCCGCCGCCGGGACACCGGCCCCTGGGACACGGGTGCGGCGAGCGCCGGCTGGCACGTGGACGCCGTGCCGTTGCTGGCCGAGCGGGGCGTCGCGCTGATCGGCTCGGACGGGGACAACGACGTACGGCCGTCGCCGGTCGAGGGCCTGCACTCCCCCGTCCACACGCTCGCCATCACGGCGATGGGCGTGCCCCTGCTGGACAACCTGGACCTCGAAGCCCTGGCCACGGCGTGCGCCGGAGCGGGCCGTCACGCGTTCATGCTGGTCGTGGCGCCGCTGAACGTACCCGGCGGGACCGGTTCACCGGTCAATCCGGTCGCCGTCCTCTGACACCCGGCCCGGCGGCCCGTACCGACGACCACCGCCGGCCCCCAGGACACCGCCGACACCACCCCTCCCCGCCCACATCGTGAGGAATATACTCAAATCGGGTGAACGAGCGGGCTCCGGTGAGGGGAGTGGTGCAAATGGGGGTCGTCGAGGACCGCATCGGCCCCGTGCACTCCCGTGACCAGTTCCTCCGCGGCGAGGCGGTCGGGGAGAGCGTGCGCAGTCCGATCCTCAGCTCGTGGCAACGATGCCGACTGCTGGGGCTGTCTCCGGACCAGTCCGAGCTGCCCTTCACCGAGGACTTCGACCTGGAGGGGCCCCTCGTGCGCGCGGCCGGACCGGTGCTCGACCGACTGGAGTCGATCTTCACGGGGAGCCGGGTGAACATCTGCCTCGCCGACGCGCACGGCACGGTGCTGGAACGTCGTTTCGGGGACACGGCCATGCTCCGGCACCTCGCACCGATCCAGGTCCTGCCCGGTTTCGTGTTCGCCGAGCGGGTGGCGGGCACCAACGGCATCGGCCTCACGCTCGCGGAGCGCAGGCTCGTCCAGGTCTACGGCGCCGAGCACTTCGCCGAGCGGTCCCAATCCGCGGCATGCACCGCGATCCCCGTACGCGACCGGCTCAGCGGGCGCATCGAGGGCGTCCTGTGCCTCGGCTACCCGTACACCGACGCCGATCCGGCACTGGTCCCGCTGGTCCGCAGGGCGGCCGAGGCCGTCGAGCGGCGCCTGATGGAGCAGAGCTCGGCCCGGGAGCGCGGCCTCCTGCGGGCCTACCTCGACGCCGGCGACCACGTGCGGACCGGTGTCGGCGCCCTGGACGGGCACCCGGTCACCATGGACGACCTGCTCCAGAGCGACCTGGACCAGGCCGACCAGCTGATCCTGAAGGAGAAGGCCACCGAGCTGATGTCCTCGGCCCGGCTGGCCGCCTCCGACGTGGCCCTGTCCCGCGGCCGGACGGTCACGCTCGTGAGCCGGCCGGTGACGAGCTCGTCCGGCGTCGAGGGACTGGTCGTCGAAGCGCTCCTCCCCGAGGACACGGACCGGCACGCCCCGGCCCCCACCGCCCCGACGGCCGGCGCCTTCCCCCGGAGTCCGGCCGGGTCGGGCGCGGACACCGCCACGGGCACCACACCCGGCAGGACGGACGCGCCCGTCACCCCGCGCAGCGGCGACCCCGCCAACGGCCGGGTCCGGGGGCTCGTCCTGGTGGGCGAGCCGGAGGTGGGCAAGTACGCCGTCGCGGCGCGCCGGCGCCTGGAACTGCTGGCCGAGGCCAGCAACCGCATCGGCACCACCCTGGACGTCACCCGCACCGCGTGGGAACTCGCCGAGACGGCGGTGCCGCGCCTGGCCGACTTCGTGACCATCGACCTGCCCGAGGCGGTCCTGCGCGGCGAGGAGTCCCCCCGACCGACCACCGAGATGCACCGCACGGTGGTCCACGGCATCCACGAGGACTGCCCCTTCTACCCGGTGGGCACGCAGGTCGTCCTTCGCGCCACCACCCCGCACATGCGGTCCCTGGCGACCGGCCAGCCGGTGCTGGAACCCGATCTGAGGGCCGCGTTCGGGTGGATCGCCCAGGATCCCGAGCACGCCGATCGGCTCCTGGCCCGCAACATCCACTCCCTCATCACCGTGCCGTTGCTGGCCCGCGGCGTCCTCCTCGGCATCGCCGCGTTCTACCGTTCGCGGGACCCGGCCCCCTTCGGGGACGACGACCGCTCCTTGGCACAGGAGCTCGCGGCCCGGGCCGCCCTCTGCATCGACAACGCCCGCCGCTACACCCGCGAGCACACCCTGGCCCTGTCCCTGCAGCACAGCCTGCTCCCCCGCGGCCTCCCGGAGCAGAACGCCGTCGAGGTCGCCCACCGCTACCTGCCCGCGGAGTCCGGGGTGGGCGGCGACTGGTTCGACGTCATCCCGCTCTCCGGCACCCGCGTGGCGCTCCTCGTCGGCGACGTCGTCGGCCACGGACTGCACGCCGCCGCGACCATGGGCAGGCTGCGCACCGCCGCGCGCAACTTCGCCGAACTGGAACTCGCTCCCGACGAGCTGCTCACCCACCTGGACAACCTCATGGTCCGCCTGGACCGCGAGGAGGGCGGTGACCATCACGATCCCGGCAGCACCAACATCGTCGGCGCCACCTTCCTGTACGCGATCTACGATCCGACCTCGCAGTTGTGCACGATGGCCCGCGCCGGACATCCGCCGCCCGCGCTGGTCGGCCCCGACGGCACCGTGACGCTGGTCGACCTGCCGGCCGGTCCCCCGCTCGGCCTCGGCGGCCTGCCGTTCGAATCCGTCGAGATCCACCTCCCCGAGCACAGCCAGCTGGTCCTGTACACCGACGGTCTGATCGAGGACCGGCACCGCGACATCGACGCGGCCCTGGACGAACTCCGGCGCGTGCTCGCCCACCCGGACCGCAGCCCCGAGGACACCTGCCAGGCCGTCCTCGACGCCGTGGCGCCCGAGCACCCCGAGGACGACATCGCCCTGCTCGTCGCCCGCACCAACGCCCTGCCCGCCGACCGGATCGCCACCTGGGACCTGTCCGCCGATCCGGCGCTCGTCTCCCGCGTCCGGGCCGACGCAGTGGCCCGGATGAGCGAGTGGGGCGTGGACGAGTGCGCGTTCGCCACGGAGCTGCTGCTCAGCGAGCTCGTCACGAACGCGGTCCGCTACGGCACCGCACCCATCCGGGTCCGTCTGATCCGCGACCGGACGCTGATCTGCGAGGTCCACGACGCCAGCAGCACCGCCCCCCGGATGCGTCACGCCGCCACCACCGACGAGGGTGGCCGCGGCCTGTTCCTCGTCGCCCAACTCGCCCAGGCCTGGGGCACCCGCTACACCACCGGGGGCAAGGTCATCTGGGCGGAGTGCACGCTGGACGCGGCGTGACCGGGTGCCCGGCGCGCCCCCGGCGCGGTATGCACGGTCCCGGACCGCGGTCGGGGCGCCCGCCCCCGGTTCGCCCATTGAGGTAGCGGAACGGGGCGTTATGCCGCGAATGCTGCGGATGATCCCCGTAGAATCCCGCATGCAGTCGGGAAGAACTCGGAGGCCGACCCCCGGAGAAGTCTGTGCATGACGCTCCCGACACCTCGACGGGGCCGCATACCCGCTCCGGCGGGCAGCCCCTCGTGCGTGTGCGCGGCCTCGGCAAGCGGTTCGGCGGCACCCGCGCGCTGGAATCGGTCGACCTCGACGTCCACCGGGGCAGCGCCCTCGCCCTGCTGGGGCCCAACGGCGCGGGGAAGTCCACCCTGATCAAGGTGCTCGCGGGGGTCCACCATGCCGACGAGGGCGAGGTGACGGTGGCCGGCCACCCCCTCGGCTCGCACGCCGCGACCCGGAACATGTCCTTCATCCACCAGGACCTCGGGCTCGTCGACTGGATGACGGTGGCGGAGAACATCGCCCTGGGCACCGGCTATCCGCGCCGGTACGGATTGATCTCGTGGCGACGCGCGCGCGAGCGCTGCGCGGAGGCGCTGCGCACCGTCGCCGGGCACCTGGACGCCGACGCCCGGATCGCCGACCTCGCCCCCGCCGAACGCTCGCTGGTCGCCATCGCCCGCGCCCTGGCCTCGCGTGCCGAGCTCCTGGTCCTCGACGAGCCGACCGCCACCCTCCCCGCCGCGGACTGCGCCCGGCTGTTCGACGTCCTGCACGCCCTGCGCGACCGGGGCCACGGCATCCTCTACGTCAGCCACCGGCTCGACGAGGTGTACGAGGTCGCTGACACCTTCGCCGTCCTGCGGGACGGGCTCCTCGTCGACCGGGGCCCCCTGGCCGGGCACAGCCCCGCCCGGTTGGTGCACGCCATCGTGGGCCACGCGTCCGCCCCGCACCGGCCCGCGACCGAACCGGCCGCCGGGCCGCCCCTCCTGCGCCTCGACGGCCTGACGACCGAGTACGCCAAGGACATCGACCTGGACCTGCGGGCCGGTGAGATCCTCGGCATGGTGGGCCTGACCGGAGCCGGCCACACGGACCTGGGCCGCGCCCTGGCCGGCGTACGGCCGGTCCTCGGCGGGCGGGCCCTGCTCGACGGGAAGCCGTATCGGCCGTCCACGGTGTCCGCCGCGCTCGACTGCGGCGTCGGCTTCGTGACGGGCAACCGTCAGGAGGAGGGCTGCGCCGCCGAACTGACCGTCCGGGAGAACTTCCTCGCCAACCCCCGGTCCGCGGGCGTGCGGGCGTTGCGGTGGCTGGGCCCGCGGCGCGAGCGCGCCGAGGCCACCGCCCTCATCGACCGGTTCTCGGTACGACCCCGCGACAGCGAGGTGCCGATCGCCACCCTGTCCGGCGGCAACCAGCAGAAGGTCATGGTCGGCCGCCGGCTCCGGGGCGACCTGCGCCTGCTCGTCCTGGAGGAGCCGACGGCCGGCGTGGACGTGGGCGCCAAGTCCACGCTGTACCGGCTCCTCGACGACGCGCTGGCCGACGGTCTGGCGGTCCTGCTCATCTCCACCGACTTCGAGGAGGTGGCGGGCGTGTGCCACCGCGCCCTGGTGTTCGTCCGCGGGAGCGTGGCGGCCGAGTTGACGGGTGCGGCCCTCACCGTCGCCGAACTCACCCGGACCGCCTCCTCCATGCCCCCCATCACCGGAGCTGCGACGACCCGATGACCCCCTTCCTCCCTCCCCGAGCCCTGCCGGCGCGGCTGCGCGGGCACTTCATCGGCAGCTACGGCCTCCTGGGCCTGGCCGTCGTGCTCTTCGTGGTCTTCTCCGTCACCCTGCCGGGCACCTTCCCCACCCGGGACAACATCTCCTCGATCCTGTCCAACCAGGCGATCCCCGCCGTCCTGGCCCTCGGCGCCACCATCCCCATCGCGACGGGCAAGTTCGACCTGTCCATCGGCTACGGCCTCGGGCTGGCCCACGTCATGGTGATGGACCTCGTCGTCACCGAGGGCTGGCCCTGGCCCCTCGCCTGCCTGGCGGTGGTGTGCGGGGGCGGGGTGGTCGGTGCCCTCAACGGTGTCATCGTCGAGTTCGGGCGGATCGACTCCTTCATCGCGACCCTGGGCACCGGCAGCATGATGTACGCGGTCACCGGCTGGATCACGGACGGGGCGCGGATCGTCCCCGGCCCCGGCGGGCTGCCCGCCGCCTTCACGGGCCTCTACGACTCCCGGTTCCTCGGACTGCCGTTGCCCGCCTTTTACGTGCTGGCCGTCGCGGCCGCCCTCTGGGTGGTGTTGGACCGGCTGCCGGCCGGCCGGTACCTGTACGTCATCGGGTCCAACCCGCGTGCCGCGGACATCATCGGCATCCCGACGCACCGCTACTGCGTCTACGCGTTCGCCGGGTCGGGTCTGGTCGTCGGCTTCGCCGGCGTCCTGCTGGCGGCGCAGCAGCAGACCGGCAACCCCAGTGTCGGGCTGGACTACCTGCTGCCCGCGTTCGTCGGCGCCCTGCTCGGATCCACCACGATCAGGCCCGGGCGGGCCAACGCCCTCGGCACCGTCGTCGCCGTCGCGGTCCTCGCCATCGGTCTCGCCGGCATCGGCCAGCTCGGCGCCCAGTTCTGGGCCACTCCGTTGTTCAACGGGGCCACCCTGCTCATCGCCGTCGGCCTCGCCGGCTGGTCCGCCCGCCGGCGCCTGCGTCCCCGTGCC
This sequence comes from Streptomyces sp. Isolate_45, assembly GCF_024721315.2. Taxonomy (GTDB): domain Bacteria; phylum Actinomycetota; class Actinomycetes; order Streptomycetales; family Streptomycetaceae; genus Streptomyces. Next base: position 47,908 of record NZ_JANFAK020000003.1, on the reverse strand, counting down.
CCGGTGCCCGGCCGCCCGCCCGCCGAGCCGGACTTCGCGTCGTCCGCCGACGGCCGCCGGCCCTGATCCCCTGTCCCTTCGAACGCACACCCTCGTCAGGAGCTCCGTGCACCCGAACCGCAAGTCCAGCGCCAGGACCGCAGCCCTGCTGACGGCGGCCGTCGCCCTCGTGGCCGGCTGCGGGGGCGGCGGCCCGCGGGCCGGCACCGGCACCGCCTCACCGCAGGACGGCTGTCCCGCGAGCCTCGCGCGGGCGCAGGCCGCCGTTCGGCAGGCCGAGAACGGCGACGCCTCCTGGAACGGCCCCACCAGTGGGCCCGCCGCGGTTGCGGGCAAGACCCTCGTCTACGTCGCGCAGACCATGACCAACCCCGGCGTCGCGGGCGTCGCGAAGGGGCTCCAGGACGCCGCGCGGACCATTGGCTGGAAGGTCCGGGTGATCGACGGGGAGGGCACGCCGGCGGGCATCCAGGCGGCGCTCAGCCAGGCCGTCACCCTCAAACCGTCGGGCATCGTCATCGGCGGCTTCGACCCCGAGCTGACCTCCCAGCAGGTGGCGCGGGCCCGGGCGGCGGGCATCCCGCTCGTGGGCTGGCACGCCGTGGGCACGCCCGGGCCGAGCGAGGAGGCCGGTCTGCTGACGAACGTCACCACGAAGGTGGAGGACGTCGCGAGGATCAGCGCGGACTGGGTCATCGCCGGGGCGCGGGGGAACGCCGGGGTCGTCCTCTTCACCGACGACTCCATCCCGTTCGCCAGGAACAAGTCGGAGCTGATCCAGAAGGAGCTCGCCACCTGCGCCGGTGTGGAGGTCCTGTCGTACGAGAACATTCCGATCCCCGACGCGAGTACCCGCACGCCGCAGGAGGTGTCCTCCCTCCTGTCGCGCTTCGGGGACCGGTGGACCCACTCCGTCGCGATCAACGACCTCTACTTCGACGACGCGGCCCCGGCCTTCCGCGCCGCCGGCAAGCCGGGGTCCGGGCCGCCGTTCAACATCGGCGCGGGGGACGGCGACCCGTCGGCGTTCCAGCGGATCGACAGCGAGCAGTTCCAGGCCGCCACCGTGCCCGAGCCGTTGTCCCAGCAGGGCTGGCAGATCGTCGACGAGTTCAACCGGGCCTTCGCAGGTCGGCCCCCCAGCGGTTACGTCGCCCCCGTCCACATCTCCACGGCCGCCAACAGTCGCGGTGCCACGTCCTGGGATCCGCCGGGCTACCGCGAGGCGTACCGGAAGATCTGGGGGAGGTGAGGTCAGGTCCCGGCGGGCGTGCGGGAGGGTCGGCCGAGGCGGACCGGGACGCCGGGTGAGTAGAGCACGCTGACCGGGGCGCCCTCGGGAGTCGGGATGCCGGCCGCGGCGACGAGGTTCTCCTCGCAGGTGATCAGCTCGGCGCGGTACAGGGGCCAGCGGGGATGCTCGTTGGACAGGTATCCGGCGCCGCCCGGGAACGCGTTGTGCATGCCCCACCGGGCGGTGAGGAAGTGTTCCAGTTCGGTGGGTTCCTCGATGCGGGCACCGGTGCGCACGGTGATCCGGCTGGACGCCCCGCGCGGGCCGGGCAGGCGCCGGGAGCTCGTGTAATGGACGGTGTCGCCCTCGGCCCGAAGGGCCATCCGCGACCACAGGTAGGGCAGCCGGAACCCCAACCGCCCCGCCACGACGGGGATCAGCCGGGACGCGTCCATGGAGCGGAACACGACGCCGCGCCGCCCCTGCGCGTCGCGGGAGTACAGCCGAACGTTGGTCTCGGGGAAGGACCCGAGGTACGGCACCCCGGGCAGTCCCAGCAGCCCCACCCTGTGCATGCGGAAGGCGACGAGCCCGACGTAGGTGAGCCCGTCCCGGGTGTCGGGGACCGCGCCCCGCGGCATGAGTCCGGCGACCACGTCCGGCGCGACGGCCCAGTGGATGAACGTGAGGTCGAGCCACTGCTGGGTGAACAGGGGCCTGGGTACGGCGGCCGGGGCGTCGGGGGTGACCGGCTCCGGCGTGCCTTCGCGCGGGCGGGGCCCGCTCCCGCTCAGCACGGGCCGCCGTCCGCGACGGGAAGTCCGGGCACCCCGTCCCGCGCCGTGGCCCGGGAGTCCTCGCGGGGCAACACCCACACGACGTAGACGGCCTGCGCGCACAGCAGGATCGCGTACTGGAGGGGGGCCAAGAGGGCCGCCGGGAACAGGGGGGCGAGCGGGAGGAGCAGTGTCCAGCCGCCGCGGATCCGCGCCGCGCCGCCGTCGGGCGGTTCCAGGCGCCGTTCGTGCAGCAGGGTGAGGACGAAGAGGGTCCCGAGGGCGATCAGCGGCACCATCACCAGCCCCACCCGCATCCCATCCCACAGCTGCTGCATGAAGGGGCCGTCCCCGAGGACGGGCAGCACGAGGGAGGCCGCCGTCCAGCCCACCACGGTGGTGAGGACGTGGCGCAGCAGGCTGACGATGAGCCAGCGGCCTGTGCTCATGGGCGGGTTCCTCGCTCGGCCGGTCCGGCGGGGCGGTCGTCCGCCGTTTCCCGCCGGAATATTATTGAACACGTTCAAGCTACCAGCTCCCGGAACCTCGCGACAGGGGCCGCGGCTCAGGGGCCGTCCGCCTCGACCTCCGCGCCGGCCCTGGCCAGCACGAACACGCCGACGCAGATCAGAACGAGGCCCAGCAGCTGGGGCAGCAGCCACCAATGGCCCCGCAGGTGTTCCTCGTAGAGCAGTACCCCGAGGGCGACGCTCACGCCGGCGTCGCCGAGGGTCAGCGCGGGCTGCGAGGCGACCAGTGGGCCGCCCTGCATGGCGTGTTCGAGGAGCAGCAGGGCGCAGACGCCGCAGGCTGCGAAGGCGTACGTCTCCCAGGCGGTCAGGAAGGCGCGGAGGCCGCCCTCGTCGAGGACGTGCATGGAGGACTTCATGAGGGCTGCGGTGAGCGCGTAGCAGACGGCGGTGGCCGCGCCGAGGCAGCCGGCCCGCATCCGGCCGGGCGGCCTGCGCAGTCCGGTCACGGCCAGTGCGGCCACGGCCGCCGCGCAGGCGGCCAGGGCCAGGAGCCAGCGGTCGACCGGGACGTGCGTCCGGTTGCCCGCCGGCGAGGCAGCCACCAGCACGATCCCCAGCCCGGCCACCACGCCCGCGACGGCGAGCCACACCACCCCGGGCATCCGGTTCCGCGCCACCAGCGAGCCGATCAGCAGGGCGAGCGGCAGTTCCAGGACGAACAGGGGCTGCACGAGGGCCAGCGCGCCCGTCGCGAGCGCCACGGCCTGTCCGACACCGGCGGCGATCACCGCCAGGATCCCGCCGATCCACAGCGGCCGCTTCAGCAGGTCCAGGACGAGGCCGAACCGGAAGCCGTCGCTCTGCGGCACGGTGAGCGCGGCCCGCCGCTGGAGGACGGTGGCGAGGGCGTTGCTGAGCGCCGCGAACAGCGCGAAGAGGACCGGCAGTACGAAGCCCATGCCCGATCCTCACCGCACCCGGCGCGGCTCCCCGCCACGACACCGCGCGGGGCCCGCCCGGCTCCGGCCGTTCCCCCGTCCAGACCCATGGCCCCGACCCGGCGGTCCGGGGTCAGCCCACCGCGTCGCGGAGGGCGTCGAGGAGGTCGCGTACGGCGGGTCGGGCGAGCGAGACCTCCCGGACGGCCACGTGGATCCTGCGCAGGGGCCGCGGGTTGCGCACCGGGCGTACGAGTACTCCCGGATGGGCGCTCCCCAGCGCCATCCGCGGCATCAGGGCGACGCCCAGGCCGGCGGCGACGAAGCCCTGCGCGGTGGCGTAGTCCTCGCTCTCGACGGCGAAGCCGGGGCTGAAGCCGGCCGCGGAGCACGCGGTGAGCACGGCGTCCAGGCAGGGGCCGGGCGGTTCGCTGCCGACCCACGGTTCCCCGGCGAGGTCGATCAGGTCGACCTCCTCCCGGTCGGCGAGGGGGTGGTGCGCGGGGAGGATCACGTCGTACGGGTCGTCGTGCAGGTGGACCAGGCGCACGCCCTCGTACGGGCGGGGGTCCGGCCCGACGGCGAGCGCGAGGTCCGCCCGGCCCTGCTCCACCTCGTGGAGCGGGGCGGCCGGATCGGCCAGCCTGAGGTCGATCCGAACCCGGGGATGGGCACGGCGCAGGCCGATCAGGGCGGGTGCCACCAGCGCGGCGCCCGCGGAGGCGAAGTAGCGGACCCCCACCCGGCCGGTGTGCCCCGCGCGCAGGTCGGCGAGGGCGGCCTCCGCCGCCGCGATGTCCTGACCGATGATCTCCGCGTGTTCGGCGAGCAGCCGGCCGGCCGCCGTGGGCCGCACGCCGCGGCCGACCCGTTCCAGCAGGGCGGTCCCGGCCTGTTTCTCCAGAGCGGCCACCTGTTGGCTCACCGCGGAGGGGGTGTAGCCGAGGTGGCCGGCCGCAGCCGTGACCGAACCACTCGTGATGACCGCCCTGAGGACCTGCATCCGTCGCACATCAAGCATGTAGCACAGGTTAACGGTAGGTGCATGATCCTTTGCTTGTCCTGTCGAATCGACTGCGGCACCGTTCTGAGGAGAAACGATCGGCGGAGGGAGACAGAGGAATGACCAGTGCCGTACGGGTGGCCGTGCTCTCGCTGTTGTGGGGATCGACCTTCCTGTGGATCGAACTGTCCCTGGACGCCTTCACACCGGTCCAGGTCACCTTGATCCGCTGCGCGCTCGGTGCGGGCCTGCTGTGGATCCTGTGCCGCGCGAGGGGGCAGCGCCTGCCCCGGGAACCGGCCGTCTGGGGCCGCCTCGTGGTGGCCGCGTTCTTCTGCAACGCCCTGCCCTTCGTCCTGTTCGGCATCGGCCAGCAGACGATCGACTCCGGGGCGGCCGGGGTGCTGAACGCGACGACTCCCCTGTGGTCGCTGCTGCTCGGCGTGGCCCTCGGCGGCGAACGGCCCCTGCACGCCGTGCGCGTGGTCGGCCTGCTGGCCGGATTCGCGGGGACGGCGCTGATCTTCGCGCCGTGGGAGCGGTCCGGTCTCGTGGGCTGGGGCGCGCTCGCGATCGTGGGGGCCGCCGCGAGCTACGCGGTCGCGTTCGTCCACATGGGGCGACACCTGGTGGGGCGCGGCATCCCCACGCTGCCGCTGGCCGCGTCCCAGCTGATCGCCGCGACGGCGCTCACCACCTTGACCCTGCCCTTCGGGGGCCTCACGCCGGTGCGGGCCGAACCACGGGCCCTGGTCGCCGTCGTCGTACTGGGACTGTTCGCCACCGGTCTCACCTTCTACCTGACGTACAGGATCATCGCGGACGAGGGCGCGACCAACGCGGCGACCGTGGGCTACCTGCTGCCCGTGGTGTCCGTGGTCCTGGGAGCGGTGGTCCTGGGCGAGGAACTGAACCCGAGGATCGTCGTCGGCATGGCGGTCGTGCTGGTGGGCGTCGCCATGACGCGCCGCCGCGCCCGGCCCCGTCGGGAGGCGGCGCCGGCCCGGCCGCGACCGGGAGCCGACCTGCGGGGATACTGACAACCGGGGCCCGGGCGGGTGGCCCGTACCGATCCGAGGGATGAAGAAGCGATGACCCTGACAGAAGGCGGGCGGGTACGACTGGCGGACGACGCGACGCTGATCGATTCGCTCGCGCCGACGGACGGCTCCCCGACGCCGCCGGGCGCCTTCCACGGGTCCTTGTTGCTCGCGGCGGGCACCGAGGGCACCGTCGAGCGCGTGGTCGAGGACCGGGACGGGAGCAAGGGCGTGCGCGAGTACCAGCGCCTCACGTCCCTCCTCGACTCCTTCGGCCGCGACATGCCCACGGAGAGCAAGCGGCGTCTGGAGGAGCAGATCGCCGCCCTGGAGCCGGAGTGGACCGCCCATCAGGAGCGCGGCCCGCTCGTCACGGTCCGCGTGCGCTTCGACAACGGGTTCGTCCTGGACGGCGTACGACAGGAGCTGTTCACGTCCGACTGACCTGCCCGGTCGCCTCCGGGGAGTGATCGGGGCCGGGCGCCCGTGACCGCCGCGTTCGTCCGATGAGGGTGTCGACGACGAGCAGTTGGGCGGCCGCGAGGGCGAGGCAGAGGCCCGCGGTGGCGGCCCACAGCACGGCCACGCCGGCGTGTTCGAGCGCCTGGGTCGAGGTCACCGGGGCCAGCACCGTGGCGATGCCCCAGCTGATGCCGTACGCGGCGAGGTAGCGGTCGGTGGCGCCGGGCGGGGCCAGTTCCGCGACCACGCTCAGCGCCCGGCCCAGGAGCAGCACGTCGCCCAGGCTCCAGAGCACCGTGGACGCGGTGAACGCGGGCAGGGTGTGCGCGACGGCGTACCCGGCCAGTCCGGCCGCCATGAGGACGTAGCCCAGGGCCAGGGCGGCGGAATCGGGGAGTTCGGCGAGGCGGCGCAGGCGCAGCGCGGGCTGCGCGGCCACGACGGTCACGGCCGAGGTGGTGAACAGCAGTCCGGCGTCGGCGGGTTCCAGGCCCCGACGGTCCAGACTGAGCGGCAGCGCGATCATGATTTGCATGGTGACGAGGGCGAAGACGGTCCCGGCACCGAACATGGCGCACAGCGCGCGGTCCCGCCAGGGACTCGCCGCGCCCCCCTGCCCGCCCGCGCCCGCGGGCCCGGTGGTCGGCGCCTTCGGCCGGAGGTGGTCGGCGGGGAGGACCAGCTGGAGGACCAGGGCGCAGACGAGGCAGGTCAGCGCGTCGACGACGAACAGCCAGCGCAGGTCCCACCGACCGAGGCCCGCCGCGATCAGGCCCGCTCCCGTGCCGCCGATGGCGAGCGCGGTGTTGAGGAGGCCGTACGCGCGCACCCGGTCGGCGGGGCCGACCGCGTCGGCGATCATCCCCTGGCTGGGCGGTTCGTACAGTTCGAAGGCCAGGCCCAGCAGCACCGCGAAGAGCGCCACCGCGGCGAGCGAGCCGGCGGCGGCGATGCCCAGCTGTGCGAGGGCGCATCCGGTGAGCCCGAGCACCATGGTGCGCCGACGCCCGAGGCGGACCGCGAGGCGGCCTCCGGCGAGCCGGGAGGGGATCGTCGCGAGGCCGAAGGCGGCCGAGAGCACGCCGGCGGTCGTGGCGCTCGCGCCGAAGTCGGTGCTGATGAGGACGGTCAGGAAGGGCAGGGAGAAGGCTCCGAGCCGGTTGATCGCCCGGGCCCCCACCAGCAGCCATACGGTCCGCGGCATGGACGCCACCCCTCGCGTAACTGTCGAATCAAGTATTGTCAGTCACCTACGCTAGCCACGAAGGGAGTGACTGGTCAAGTGATGTTCGACAGTCACGTAGGGGTACTGCTGGAACAGGCCGCATCGCTCGTGAACACGTTGACCGACGGGGAGGCGCACGGCCGCCCCTACACCGCCCCCCGCGGGGAGGAACTTCCCGGCGCGATCGACACGGCGATCTCGCACACCGCCGCGTCACTGCCGCGCGACATCGACGCCGCGCAGGCGGAGTACCTCGTCGACACGGCGACCCGCATGCGGGAGGTCTTCCGGGCCGTGGACGACGGCAGGTTGGACGACGCGGCCGCGGCCGTGAACGCCCTCCTGCGCGACACCGGAGCCCGCCCCCGGCTGGACCGGCGCGGGGACGAGCCCTGGCAGATGCACTTCCACGGCGCCGGTGACTCGTTCGCGGCCGGGAGCAGCGCCAGTTGCGCCACCGCGCTCGCGCTGGCCGTGGGCGGCGGTCTCGCCGGCCGGCTCGGCGTGTGCCGGGCCGATCGCTGCGACCGCGTGTACGTCGACACCTCCCGCAACGGCACCCGCCAGTTCTGTTCCACCGCCTGCCAGAACCGTACGAAGGCGGCCGCCTTCCGTGCCCGCAAGGAGGCCGGATGAGCGCGTGCGCGCGGCCGACGCGCGGCGCGCACGACGCCCCGTGCGGGGCCGAAGGTGACGCGGCGGGCCCTCGCACGGTACGAAGTGCAATGTGAACGCACAGACCCAGCCCGCCACCGTTCGGATATTCATCGCGCTCGCCCCGCCCGACGACGCGAAGGACGAGCTCGCGCGGGAACTGCGCCCCGCCTACGAGGCGTACCCGCGCATGCGCTGGAACCGCATCGAGGACTGGCACGTCACGCTCGCGTTCCTCGGGGAGCTCCCGGTCGCGACCGTCCCCCTGCTCCGCCCGCCGCTCGCGGAGCTGGCCGCGCGGCGCGCCCCCGTACGGCTGGCCCTGCGCGGCGGCGGCCACTTCGACGACCGAGTGCTGTGGAGCGGCATCGACGGGGACCTCGAAAACCTGCACCTGCTCGCGAGCGACGTCCGGGCGGTGGTCAAGGAGTGCGGGATCCCCTTCGAGGACCGACCGCTGCGCCCGCATCTGACGCTGGCCCGCGCCCGCCGCAACGAGCCCTCCTGCGCGGTGGGGGCCGCCGCCGGCCTCGCCGACTTCACCGGCCGCGACTGGCCCGCCGCACGCCTGCACCTGGTCGGCAGCAACATCGGCCGCGGCCCCGGACCGATCCACTACCGGGACATCGAGGCCTGGGACTTCCGCGGCGGAAGCTGACGGCGGCCACGCCCGGACCGGCGACCGGGCCGTAGGGCCCGCCGGTCGAGGGTCTTCGGCGGACGGGAACCCGTCGGCGCGGTGTTCGGCGGGGCGACGACCGGAACCTACCGGCGGCCCTTCGACAGGTTGAAGCCCAGGACGAGCAGGGCCGCCGCCATCACCGCCACGTGGACCCAGGCGGGCATCATGCCGGCCTCCGTACGGCCGGCCCGGTCTTCGGGACGGGCCTGCGGTTGCGCAGGACCGAGGCGAGCACCGCTCCTTGGAACGCGGGCAGCGCCGGCCCGAGCCGCGCACCGATTTCCTCCAACGAGATCCGCTTCCGTTTCCTCATGCCCCCGCGTGTGCCCCCGCGGGGCCCGCTGATGCGCGCCGGCGGGTCGTCCGCTCCGGCCGGCGGCCACTGCCCGACGGGCCGGCGGCACGTCTCCGGGCGCGGTTTTATTTCACGAACACGCTCTATGTGTACGGCGGATGAAATTGCCGCACGTTCAACGGCGCCTCGATATCAAGAGCCATTGACACCCTTTCTCGGGGGCGCCTAACTTACGCCGCAGATAACGACATCAGCGGCCTCTCCCGTCCGGCATGACGGCTGCTTTTCGATTTCTCGCCCGTCGAAGCTGCTGGAGTGTCCTTGACCGAATCACTGCTCCTCCCCGCGCCGCCGTCCGGCCCCTCCGGGCCACCCGGCCCGACCGAGCGGGTCCTCCCGCTCCGTCGGCCGGGACGGTGGGTCACGGCCGTCGTCGTCCTGGTGCTGGTCGCCCAGGCGGCGCACGGACTGGTCGCCAACCCCTTCTACCAATGGGACCGGTTCGCCTACTGGTTCCTGCGCCCCGCCGTCCTGGACGGGCTGCTCATCACCTTGCAGGTGACCGCGTACAGCGCCGTACTCGGTCTGGCCGGCGGCGTCCTGCTCGCCCTCGGTCGGCTCTCGGACAATCCGGTGCTGCGGTCCGTGAGTTGGACGTACATCTGGCTGTTCCGCTCCGTGCCGCTGATCGTCGTCCTGCTCTTCCTCTACAACCTCAGCGCCCTCTACCCCACCCTGAGCCTCGGGGTGCCCTTCGGGCCCGCCTTCCTCACCTTCGACGAGTCGCGGCTCGCCACCGACCTCGTCGTCGCGGTGATCGGCCTCAGCCTGTGCGAGGCCGCCTACGCGGCCGAGATCGTCCGGGCCGGTGTGCTCTCCGTCGACCAGGGCCAGCACGAGGCCGCGGCGGCCCTGGGCCTGCCCGGGCGCTACCAGTTCGCCCGGATCGTGTTCCCGCAGGCGCTCCGCTCGATCGTGCCCTCGTACGTCAACCAGCTGATCGGGCTGCTCAAGGCCACCTCGCTGGTGTTCTACGTGTCGCTGCTCGACCTGTTCGGCACGGTGCAGAGCCTGTCCAGCACCTATCCGGGGGACGTCGTGCCGCTCCTGCTCGTGGCGACGGTCTGGTACGTGATCCTGACCAGCCTGGTCTCCGTCGTGCAGTTCTACGTGGAGCGGCACTACGCCCGCGGGGCACTGCGCACCGTCCCGCCCACCCCCCTCCAACGGGCCCGCGCGGGCCTGTCGGACCTGCGGACCCGCCTGCGCGAGGAGACGGCCCGATGAGCACTGCCGGCATCGCCCCCACCGGACGGCCCCCGGCGATCGAGGTGCGCGGCGTGCACAAGTCGTTCGGTGGCCGACGGGTCCTGGACGGGGTGGACCTGACCATCGCCCCGGGCACCGTCACCGTGGTGCTGGGCCGTTCGGGTTCCGGCAAGTCCACCCTGCTGCGGGTCCTGAACCACCTGGAGAAGCCCGAGTCCGGGCACGTCAGCGTCGGTGGCGAGCTGATCGGGGTGGAGCGGCACGGCGACCGGCTCAAGGAGCTGCGGAAGCGGGCGATCCTGGCCCAGCGCAGCCGGATCGGTTTCGTCTTCCAGAACTTCAACCTCTTCCCGCACCTGACCGTGCTGGACAACGTCGCCGCCGCGCCGGTCGCGACGGGCAGGTTGCGCCGGCCCCAGGCCCGGGCCCAGGCACGCGAGTTGCTGGAGCGCGTCGGCCTCGGCGACCGGACCGGCGCCTACCCGCGGCAGTTGTCCGGCGGCCAGCAGCAGCGGGTCGCCATCGCCCGGGCCCTGGCCCTGCGGCCGGGCGTCATCCTCTTCGACGAACCCACCTCCGCGCTCGACCCCGAGCTGGTGGGCGAGGTGCTGTCCGTCATCAAGGACCTGGCCACCGGTGGCACCACCCTCGTGATCGTGACGCACGAGATCGGCTTCGCCCGGGAGGTGGCCGACGAGGTCGTCTTCCTCCACGAGGGCCGCATCGTCGAACAGGGCCCGCCCGCACGGGTCCTGGACCGTCCCGCACACCCGCGGACCCGGGAGTTCCTCAGCAAGGTGCTCTGAGTTCCTGCCCCACCCGTACCGCCACTCCCGTACCGCCCTTCCCGTCCCGTCCGTCCCTCCTTCGGCTCACCGAACACTCGAAAAGGATCACCATGCGACGCCCCTCCATCATGCGCACCGGACTCGTCCGCGGTCTCGGCACGGCGGTCGTCACCGCCGCCCTCGCCGGTGGACTCACCGCGTGCGGCGGTGACGCGGAGGCCACCGGCGCGACGCCGGGCAAGGTCACCGTGGGCGCCGTCTCCAACGGTGCGGCCCAGCCGGCCGAACTGTCCGCACCGGTCGTCGAGGCACTGCGCGCGCGGCTGCCTAAGGCCGTGCGCGAACGCGGCGAGCTGATCATCGGGGTCGGGGCCCTCCCTGCCGGCTACCCGCCGCTCGCCTACGTCGGCACCGATCAGAAGACCCTCACGGGCGCGGAGCCGGATCTCGGCCGCCTCGTCGCCTCGACGCTGGGGCTGAAGCCGGTGGTGAAGAACTCCACGTGGGAGAACCTCTTCGTCGGCATCGACAGCGGCAAGGTCGACGTGGCCTTCACGAACGTCACGGTCACCGAGGAACGCAAGAAGAAGTACGAGTTCGCCTCCTACCGGCAGGACAACCTCGCCTTCGAGGCGTTGAAGGAGAACACCTGGAACTTCGCCGGCGACTACCGCAACCTCGCGGGCAGGACGGTGGCGGTCAGCTCGGGCACCAACCAGGAGAAGATCCTGCTGGAGTGGCAGAACAAGCTCCGCTCCGAGGGCAAGGACCTGACGGTCAAGTACTTTCCTGACTCCAACAGCGTCAATCTGGCGCTGAGCGGCAAGAAGATCGACCTCAACTTCGGGCCGAACCCGTCGATCTCGTACCACATCACCCAGACTGCGGGCACCAACGCCCCGACGCGCAACGCGGGTTCGTTCTCCGGAGCGGGCGACTCGCTCCAGGGGCTGATCGCCGCGACGGCGAAGAAGGACAGCGGGCTGGCCGGTCCGGTGTCGGAGGCCATCAACCACCTGATCAAGAACGGCCAGTACGGGCAGCTCCTCGGCACGTGGAACCTGTCGAACGAGGCGGTGCCCACCTCGGAGGTCAACCCGCCCGGACTGCCCACGACGAACTCCTGAGCGCGGGGCGGGCTGGGCGGGCGGGGCGCAGGAAGTTTTCGGGAGGTGTTACACCGCCGCCAAGTTCTTTTCATACGGCGGTAATTGCATGCTCCCCCCATCGGTCGTAGCGTTTCGGAGAAGTTGCCGACGGGCCGAATTCGCGATCCCGCTCCGTCCATTCCCGCCCGCCCATCAGGAAGGCGCATGCCGACGTGTCCGAATTCCCGTCACGTACCGATCCCACCACTTCCGGGCCCCTGCACCTCGCCGTGGCGCTCGACGGCGCGGGCCGGCATCCTGCCGCCTGGCGCGAGCCGGGGGCCCGGCCGGAAGCCCTCTTCACTGCCCGGCACTGGGCCGGAATCGTCGCCGAGGCCGAGGCCGGACTGCTGGACTTCGTCACCTTCGAGGACGGGCTCGCCCTCCAGTCGTCCGCGCCCGACGGCCCCGACGGGCGTACGGACCGCGTCCGCGGCCGGCTCGACGCCGTGCTGATCGCGGCCCGGGTCGCCCCCCTGACCCGACACCTGGGCCTGGTGCCGAGCGTCACCACCACCCACACCGAGCCGTTCCACATCTCCAAGGCCGTCGCCACCCTCGACCACGTCAGCCGGGGCCGGGCGGGCGTGCACGTCCAGGTGTCCGGACTGCCCCACGAGGAGCGGCACTTCGGCCGTCGTGCGGCTGTGCCGTCCGCGGCGGAGCTGTACGAGGAGGCGGCCGACCACGTCGAGGTGGTCCGGCGGCTGTGGGACAGCTGGGAGGACGACGCGGAGATCCGTGACGTGGCCACCGGTCGGTTCGTGGACCGCGCCAAGCTGCACCACGTCGACTTCGAGGGCCGGCACTTCCGTGTCCGGGGCCCCTCGATCACCCCGCGCCCGCCGCAGGGGCAACCCGTGGTGAGCGCGGTCGTGGCGCCGGGCGACGTCGGGGCCGCGTACCGCCTGGTGGCCCGGTCCGCGGACGTCGGATACCTGGCCGCCCGCGGCCTCGGGGAGGCCGTGGCCGCCGTGGAGGCGGTGCGGCGGGCCCAGGACGCGGCCGGGCTCGGTGCGCGGTCCCCGCACCTGTTCGGTGAGCTGATCGTGTTCCTGGACGAGGACGGGCCGGCGGCGACCGGCCGCCGGGAACGCCTCGACGCGCTCGCGGGCGGCCCGGACGAGGGGCACGCCGAGGTGTTCACCGGGAGCCCCGGCGGGCTGGCCGACCTGTTGGAGGAGCGGCGGACAGCGGGCCTGTCGGGCTTCCGGCTGCACCCGGCCGTCATCGCGCACGACCTGCCCGCCATCACCCGGGGGCTGGTGCCCGAGCTCCAACGGCGCGGCCTGTTCCGCACCGCGTACGGGGCGGACACCCTGCGCGGGCTGCTCGGCCTGGACCGGCACCCGGCCAACCGCTACGCGACGCCCGGCCCCGCCGCCTGACGCGAACCATCCGGAAGGACGAACCATGAGCACCAAGCCGCTCAAGCAGATCCACCTCGCGGCCCACTTCCCCGGTGTCAACAACACCACCGTCTGGAGCGACCCGGCGGCGGGCAGCCACATCGACTTCGACTCGTTCGTCCACTTCGCCCGCACCGCCGAGCGCGCCAAGTTCGACTTCCTCTTCCTCGCCGAGGGACTGCGTCTGCGTGAACAGGGCGGCGAGATATACGACTTGGACGTAGTGGGACGCCCGGACACGTTCACCGTGCTGGCGGCCCTCGCGGCCGTCACCGACCGGCTCGGACTGACCGGGACGATCAACTCGACCTTCAACGAGCCGTACGAGGTGGCCCGCCAGTTCGCTTCCCTCGACCACCTCTCCGAGGGGCGCGCCGCGTGGAACGTGGTCACCTCCTGGGACGCCTTCACCGGGGAGAACTTCCGGCGCGGCGGCTTCCTGCCGCGCGAGGAACGGTACTCGCGGGCCCGGGAGTTCCTGTCGACGGCGATCGAGCTGTTCGACTCCTGGGACGGCTCGGAGATCGCGGCGGATCCCGCGACGGGCACCTTCCTGCGGGACGCCCGCGCCGGGGCCTTCGCCCACCGGGGGCAGCACTTCGACATCGAGGGCCGGTTCAACGTGCCGCGCAGCCCGCAGGGCCGGCCCGTCGTCTTCCAGGCCGGTGACTCCGAGGAGGGGCGCGAGTTCGCGGCCTCCGGGGCGGACGCGATCTTCGGCCGGTACGGGACCCTGGACGAGGGCCGGGAGTTCTACGCCGACGTCAAGGGACGGCTGGCCAAGTACGGCCGCACCGCTGATCAGTTGAAGATCCTTCCCGCCGCCACCTTCGTGCTCGGCGACACCGACGCCGAGGCCCACGAGAGCGCCCACGAGGTCCGCCGACTCCAGGTCAGCGGGCAGACGGCGATCAAGTACCTGGAGCACGTGTGGAACCGGGACCTGTCCGGCTACGACCCCGACGGCCCGCTGCCCGACGTCGACCCGGAGACCGGGGAGAACACCATCGCCCTGGGGCGGGCGAGCGTACGGCAGTTCCGTGATCCCCTCGCCACCGCACGGCAGTGGCGGGAGCTCGCCGAGGCGAAGAACCTGTCGATCCGCGAGCTCGTGATCGCGACCACGGCCCGTCAGACGTTCGTCGGCTCCCCCGCCACGGTGGCGGGGCAGATCGACTCCCTGGTGCAGCAGGACGCCGCCGACGGGTTCATCCTGGTCCCGCACATCACCCCCGGTGGCCTGGACGTGTTCGCCGACACGGTCGTGCCGCTGCTCCAGGAGCGCGGCGTCTTCCGCTCCGAGTACGAGGGCAGCACCCTGCGCGACCATCTGGGAATCTCCGTACCCGCCGCGCGGGAGGCGGCCGGGCGGGCGGCCGGCGCCTCGTGAAGTTCCTGGCCATCACCCTGATCACGGACTCCCCCGACCCGGTGACGGGAGCCCCGACCCCGACGCGCGAGCGGTTCCGCCAGGTCGTCTCCGCCGCGCTGCTGGCGGAGGAACTCGGCTTCGACGGGTTCGGGGTGGGCGAGCGCCACGAGCGGCCGTTCCTCTCCTCGTCCCCTCCCGTGGTGCTCTCGCACATCGCCGCGCTGACCCGCCGGATCCGGCTGTACACGGCGGTGACGACGCTGAGCCTGCTGGACCCGGTACGGGCGTACGAGGACTACGCGACGCTCGACCACCTCAGCGACGGCCGCCTGGAGCTGATGATCGGCAAGGGGAACGGCTCGGCGCAGCGCGAGCTGTTCGACGTGAGCCCCGAGGACCAGTGGGACCGCAACTCCGAGGGCTACGAACTGTTCCGGCGGATCTGGCAGGAGGACGAGGTGACCGCGCGGCCCAGGTTCCGGCCCGCGCTGACCGGGGCCGAGGTGCTGCCCCGGCCATATCAGCGGAAGCTGCGGGTGTGGCACGGCAGCGCCACGAGCCGGGAGTCGGTCGACCTCGCGGCGCGCCATGGCGACCCGCTGTTCTCGGCGAACGTCACCCACCCGATCGGCCCGTACGCCGAGTTGATCCGTCACTACCGGGAGCGCTGGGTGCACCACGGACACGATCCGGCGCACGCGGTCGTGGGCGCGGGCACGGCGGGCTTCCACACGGCGCCCACCTCACAGCGGGCGGTGGCCGCCTACCGGCCGGCGTTCGCCCGGTACCTGGCGGCCCACCGGGCGCAGGGCGCGGAGCCGGTCTTCCCGACCCTGGACGACTTCGTCGAGCGCAGTTCGGCCCTGATCGGCAGCCCGCAGCAGGTGATCGAGAAGGTGCACCGTTACCACGAGGAGTTCGGTCACACGGTGCTGCACCTGCAGGCCGAGCCCGGCGGACTCACCGACGCGGAGCACCGGGCGTCCCTGGAACTGTTCCAGGCTCGGGTCGCGCCGGTGCTGCGCCGCTCGATCCCCGATCCGTTCCACTTCGATCCGGGCCCGCCCGTTCCGGCCCTCCCCGTCGCGGATTCCCCCGGCCCGGTCCCCTCCGCCTCCGCTGTCCCCGCCTCCCCCGATCTGTAAGGAGCACGGCCATGTCCGGCATACCCCTGGGGGTCCTCGACCTCGTCCCGATCACATCCGGTTCGACCGCCGCCGAGGCCCTGCACCGCAGCGTCGACCTGGCCCGACAGACGGAACGGTTCGGCTACGCCCGCTACTGGTTCGCCGAGCACCACCTCAACCCCGGTGTGGCGGGGACCTCCCCCGCCGTGGTGCTCGCCCTGACCGCCTCCGCGACCACGAAGATCCGGATCGGTTCCGGGGCCGTCCAACTGGGCCACCGCACCGCCCTGTCCACGGTCGAGGAGTTCGGCCTGATCGACGCCCTGCACCCGGGCCGCCTCGACCTGGGCCTGGGCCGTTCGGCCGGCCGCCCACCGCAGCCGGCCCCGGACGCCGCGCCGCCCTTCGAGGGGCTGGCTCCGAACGGCCTGCTGATCCCGCCCCGCTTCTCCTTCGCGCACCTCCTCGGGCACCCGCGGGTGGCCCTCCAGCAGCGGCTGTTGAACCTGCCGGGCGCCCGGCCGCAGGACTACGCCGAGCAGGTGGCCGACGTACTGGCCCTGCTACGCGGCGAGTACCGCTCCCCGGAGGGTGTGGAGGCGCACGCCGTGCCGGGCGAGGGGGCCGAGGTGCAGGTGTGGATCCTGGGCAGCAGCGGTGGGGTCAGTGCGGAGACCGCCGGCCGCAACGGGCTGCGCTTCGCGGCGAACTACCACGTCAGTCCTGCCTCGGTGCTGGAGGCCGCGGAGGGCTACCGGGCCGCCTTCAAGCCGTCGGACGAGCTGGACCGGCCGTACCTGACCGTGTCCGCCGACGTGGTGGTGGCCCCCGACGACGCGCAGGCGCGGGAGCTGGCCGCCGGCTACGGGCCCTGGGTGCGCGGCATCCGTACCGCCGAGGGTGCGATCCCCTATCCGACACCGGAGGAGGCGCGGCGGCTGCCGTGGACGGACGCCGACCGGGACCTGGTCGCGGACCGGGTGGACACGCGGTTCGTGGGTTCGGCCCGGACGGTCGCGGACGGCCTGGAACGGCTCCAGGAGGCCACCGGGGCCGACGAGCTGCTGATCACCACGATCACGCACGGCCACGAGGACCGGGTCCGTTCCTACCGGCTGCTGGCCGAGGAGTGGGCGCGCCGCGGCTGACCCGGGTGGGTCGGCCGCGGCGGCGGGGCCGCTCGGGGAGGGGAGGCTCGGGGCGCTACTTGCGGAGCGCTTCGACCGCCCGTCCTTCGAGTTCGAGGCTGCGGTCCACGTGCTCGGCGCAGGCGTCGAAGAGGTCCCGGCGTTCCTCGGCCCCCGCGTCCGGGTCGGCGGCGCGGGCGAGACCCGCCAGGTCGGACCAGTGCCGGGCGGACTGCCGGAAGAGTTCCGCCGGTTCGGGGCGGTCGACGAGTTCGAGGAAGTCGGCGTAGAGCGGGCGGGTTGCGCCCGGTGCCGTCCACTCCTCCTCCAGGCAGGAGTACAGCCGCCCGGTGCCCTCGCGGAAGGCTTCCGGGGAGCTGCCGAAGCGGCGTTCCCAGCCCGTCTTCGTGGTCCGGTCGCGCAGCTGCGCGGCGAACTTCTCCATGCCGGTGAAGCCGAAGTTGACGTCGAACTGGTTGCCCAGGACCGGCCCCGTGAGGTGGGTGACCGTGGAGGCGATGGCCCCTTCGACGTCCGGCTCCCCCTCGGGCGGTCCGGTCGGAACGATGAGCTGGTGCCGGCCCTTGCGGTGCGCCGTCCAGGCGGCCCCGAACTCCTCGCGGTCGATGCGGTGCGGGGTGTCGGCGCCGTCCTCGATCAGCAGGTCGTCGCCGTCGTATCCGGCGATGACGACGGTGTACGGGTCGGCGCCGGTCATCTCGGCGTCCGGGTCGGCCTCGTGCCAGGGCAGGGAGGACCGGTCGACGACGCAGAACGCGGGCTGCCCCTCGTCGAGGGCGGCGCGGACCCGGCCCCAGCGGGGCTTCATCGCGCGCGTGGCGTCGTACGGAACTCCCAGGCGGCCGAGCGCCACCTGGACCCAGGGTTCGGGGTGGGCCTGGGCCACGATGGTGGCGATGGGGGTGCGGCCCGCGTATTCGAAGACGAAGTACATGAAACCGATGCCCCCCGCCAGGCCGGCGACCAGCTCCTCCGGGTGGGTGCTGCCCAGGGCGTGCCGGATCAGGGAGGCCTCGCGGTGGCGTCCGGTACCGAAGTCTTCATACACGAGCACAGTCATGCCGTCAGCCTAGTAGCGCTCGGACGGCCGTTCTCCCCGAGGTGCCGAGCGGAGCGAGCGGTACTAGCGTGTTTGGGGTGAGAGCCGCCCCCACGGGGCACGCCCCCAGCGGCCGGAGTTCCCGCACGTCCATGGACGGGGACCGAGGCTCTGTCGCGTGCCCGTCTCGGGGAGGTACGTCGCATTGGACGCGTCGCTGGGGCAGACGTGCGGACGTACGGAGGCAACGCCACGATCCGCGCCGCAGCGTCTTCACGTGCGGCCGCGGCCACCCGTTCCTGTCCCGATGACGCGGTGGGAGGGTGGAAGGAAGGGTATTCCCATGCATGCACAGAGAGCGAAGCGCCTCTTCGCGATTTCCGCTGCCGGCCTCCTGATGGCTGGTGGCGCCGCGATCGGCACCGCGGGCACGGCTTCGGCAGCGACCCCGTCGCACTCGGTCAGCTACCTCACCGGTGGCGGCTGCGGTGGAGACTCCGACCACGGCGGCTGGTACAACAGCGGCTGGGACGACGATGACGACGACTGGGGCGGCTACGGCGGCCACGGTCACGGTCACGGCGACTACTGACGCCACCCCGTGGAAGAACGGTGCGCGGTCCCGCGAGGGGCCGCGCACCGCTGTCTTCCGGATGTCCGGGCGGCAGGACCGCCCGATGTCCGGATGTGACAGGAAGCCGTCATTGCGGTCATCGGTGGCGGCCCCGAGGATGGGTCCATGCCCCTCACCCACCGCGTCGTCATCGCGGTCTTCCCCGACGTCGACCTCCTCGACGTCACCGGCCCGGCCGAGGTCTTCGCGCTGGCCAACCGGGAGACCGCGGGCCGCGCCGGCTATCGGGTCCGGCTCGCCGGACCCACCGCCGGCGAGGTGCGGACGTCGGCCGGTGTGCGGCTGCTCGCCGACCTGGCCTTCGACGAGGTGGGCGAACAGGTCGACACCCTGCTGGTGCCCGGCGCGGTGGACATGGCCGACGACGGCCCGCGGGCCCGCATCGACCCCGATGTGGTGGCCTGGGTGAGGGACACCGCCCCGTACGCGCGTCGAGTGGCGTCGGTGTGCGTGGGCGCGCACCTGCTGGCGGCGGCAGGGCTGCTGGACGGGAGGACGGCGACGACGCACTGGTCGACCGCCGCCCAACTCGCCGCCGACCACCCGTCGGTCACCGTCGACCCGGATCCGATCTTCGTCCGTACCGACCGCGGCCGGCTGTGGACGGGCGCCGGGATCAGCGCCTGCCTGGACCTCTCGCTCGCGCTGGTCGCCGAGGACCTCGGCGAGGACGTGGCGTTGGCGGTGGCCCGGCAATTGGTGATGTACCTCAAACGGCAGGGCGGCCAGAGCCAGTTCTCCGTTCCGCTCAGCCGGCCCGCGTCCGCCCGCCGGGACATCGACGAACTACGGCTGTGGATCGCCGACCACCTCGACGAGGACCTGTCCGCGGAGGTGCTGGCGGCCCGCATGTGCCTCAGTGAGCGGCACCTGGCCCGCGTCTTCAAACAGGAGACCGGCGCGAGTCCGGCCGCGTACGTCGAGGCCGCCCGGGTCGAGGTGGCCCGGCGGCTGCTGGAGACCACCGACGGTCCGGTCGAACACGTCGCCGCCGCGGCCGGACTCGGATCGGCGGAAACCCTGCACCGGGCCTTCCGACGTCAGCTCGCCACAACGCCGGCCGCCTACCGCCGCCGGTTCCGTACCGGGGCGGGGGCCTGACCCGCGCGCCGGGTCACCCCGTTCCACGCCTCCCCACCCACCCCGCACCCCGTACCCGGGCCGGGTGCGCCGCTTCGCTATGCCCGCGTCCCGAACCCCGAAACCCGAAACCCCTGAAAGGCACTCCATGAACACGCTCACGCCCTCCACCACCCTGCGCGACGTCATCGGCCTGGACAACCGGCCGCCCCAGCTCTCCGATTCCGTCCTGATCATGGTGGACTTCCAGAACACCTATCGGACCGGTGTGATGGCCCTCGAAGGCGTCGAGGAGGCCCTGGCGGCCGGCGGCCGTCTGCTGGAGCGTGCCCGCGCCGCCGGTACGCCGGTCGTCCACGTCCTCAACGACGGCGGCGAGGGCACCCCGTACGACATCCGTGCCCACATCGGCGCCATCAGCGACGAGGTCGCGCCGGCGACCGGGGAGCCGGTGGTGGTCAAGCAGTTCCCCAACGCCTTCCACCTGACCGAACTGGAGCGGACCCTCACCGACCTGGGCGCCGCGCCGGGCAGCGGCAGGGACCTCGTCATCGCCGGCTTCATGACGCACATGTGCGTCAACCACACCGCCCAGGGCGCGTTCAACCTCGGCTACCGGCCGACCGTCGTCGCCGAGACCACCGCCACGCGGTCCCTCGTCGCCCCCGACGGAACGGTCCTGCCCGCGGTCGCGCTCCAGGCCGCCGCGCTGACCGGCATCACCGACCTGTTCGGCACGGTCGTCGCCACCGTGGACGAGCTGCCCGCCTGACCCGCACGGACCGGCCCCGCCTCTCCTGGGGGCCGGTTCCCCGCGGCCGCGGCGGCCCGGCGAACCGACGAACGGCACGCCGGCGGTGCTGTGGTGAGGGCCCGCGGCCCCTCCGGCCGGCATCCTGGTAGCCGCCCGCCCCGGGGCGGTCCGCTCGCCCCGCGGGAATGCGCGGGGGCGGGGTGGGGTTGCCCCGGCACAGGTTTCTTCCCTCCCGAAGGAGCGTTCCGTGCCGCTTTCAACCGCCGAACGCGAGGAGTTCCTCGCCGAAGCCCACATCGCCGCGTTCGCCGTGGACGCCGGTTCCGAAGGGGACCGGGCCCCGCTGACGGTCCCGATCTGGTACCAGTACTCCCCCGGCGGCGACATCTGGATCATGACGGGTCGGGACTCCCGCAAGGCCGCGTTGATCGCGGCCGCGGGCCGGTTCAGCCTGATGGTCGACCGGGTCGAGCCGTCGATCCGCTACGTGGCGGTGGAGGGGCCGGTCCTGTCGACCGAACCGGCGACCCGCGAGCGGCTGACGGAGCTCGCCGCCCGGTACCTGCCGGCGGAGAAGGTCGAGGGCTACGTCGATTTCGCGTGGAAGGACCACGGCGAGCAGATCGTCGTCCACATGCGCCCGCAGCGCTGGGTCAGCTCGGACCTCGGCCAGGTCTGAGCCGCGGCCTGCTCCCCGGGGTGCCGGCAGGCCCGCCGGGGCCCCGTACGGTCAGCGCCGGCGGAGCCAGCCCGGGCGTCTCCTCGAGGTGCGGGGGCCGCGTTCTGAGGGGAGGGGCGGGGCGAGGGCGAAGGTCACGGTGATGTGCGCTCCCCCGCGCGGACCGCGGGCGATGCGCAGGGAGCCGCCGGTGACGTCCGCGGCCCGCCGGGCGATGTCGAGGCCGAGCCCCGAGGAACCGCTGCTGCCGCCGCGGGAGAGTGCCCGGTCCGGTTCCGGGATGCCCGGCCCGGAGTCCTCCACGACGAGTTCCACGGCCTGCGCGGTCCGTGCGACGCGGACGCCGAACGGGGTCCCGGACGCGGTGTGCCGAAAGACGTTGCCGATGAGCGCGTCGACCACGGCGGCGAGGTCGTCGTCGGACAGGCCGACGGCCGTGGGTTCCTGGGTGAGTTCGAGGGCGCAGGGTCGGTTCTGCTGCTCGGCCAGGATCGCCCAGAAGGACGTCCGGCGCCGGACCACGTCGGCGGCCTCGCAGCGCGGGGCGTCGCCGTGGGACGTGTGGCTGTCCGTGCCGAGCAGGCCCTGGCCCATCGGGCCCACGGCCAGCGGCGTGCGGGCGGCCGTGATGATGGCTTCGAGTTCCGTCTCCAGTTCGGCGACGGCGGCCTCGACCCTGGCCGACTCCGGCGTACCGGCCATGCGTTCCGAGGCCAGGTGCAGGGCCGTCAGCGGGGTCCGCAGCCGGTGCGACAGGTCGGCGACCAGTTCCCGTTCGACGGCGAGCAGTTCGGTCATCCGGTGGGCCATCGCGTTGAAGGCGACCCCGGCCTCGCGCAGTTCCCGGGGGCCCATCGGGTCCACTCGGGCGTCGAGGTCGCCCTCCCCCAACGCGCGCGAGGCCTGCGCGAGCCGCCGCGAGGACCGTACGACCTTGGCGCCGAGCCGGTCGGCGACCATGACGGATCCGGCGACGAGGCCGACGGCGAGGAGGACCATGACGGCCCAGGAGGCCTTGACCCCGCGGGTCAGGTCCGCCTCGGGGACGAAGTTCTCGATGACGGCGACCCGGTCGCCGGGCAGCACCACCGGCTGCAGCGACGTCCAGCCGGTGGGGATCTCCTGGGAGATGGACTCGCGTCCCTGTTGGGCCCTTCGCAGCAACTCGGCGGGGGCTTGGGAGGTCCCGAGGGGCGGCGCGTCCGGCAGGTGGATCACCAGGTGTTCCGACGCGTCGAGGCCCGCGACGGACTCGCGCAGGGCGGACGGGTCGGTGGTCAGCGTCAGGACGGGGGCGAGGGCGGCGGCGCGCTGTTCGGCGGCGGTGACGCTCTGCTCCTTGACCAGCGACATGACGAGTGCGGCCAGCGGTATCAGGAAGGAGAGGGCGACCATGGACGTCACGGCGAGCGCGACCCCGGCCAGTGAGCGTCTCAACGGGGGGCCACCAGTTTGATGCCGACGCCCCGGACGGTCAGCAGGTAGCGCGGGGCCGAGGCCCGTTCGCCGAGCTTGCGGCGCAGGGACGACAGGTGGACGTCGACGGTCTGGT
This sequence comes from Streptomyces sp. Isolate_45, assembly GCF_024721315.2. Lineage (GTDB taxonomy): Bacteria > Actinomycetota > Actinomycetes > Streptomycetales > Streptomycetaceae > Streptomyces. The sequence continues at coordinate 25,127 of NZ_JANFAK020000003.1, read as the reverse complement.
CGTCCACGTACGGCTCGCGCCAGACCTCGCTCAGCAACCGGCGTTTGGAGACGACCTGACCGGTGTGGTGGGCGAGGAAGGCCAGGAGGTCGAACTCCCTGCGGGTGAGGTGGAGCTCCAGGCCGGCCAGGTGCGCGGTGCGGGCGGCGGGATCGACGCTGAGTTCGCCGACGGTGGTCGCCCGCAGCGGTTCGGCGGCCGGTGCCGGTCCGGGGCCGCCGGTCGGATGCGCCGGCGCGACGTGAGTGGTGCGGCGCAGGACGGCGGAGAGGCGGGCGATGAGCTGGCCGCCGGAGAAGGGCTTGACCAGGTAGTCGTCCGCGCCCGCGTTGAGGAGCTTGATGATCTCCGTCTCGTCGTCGCGGGCGGTGGCCACGAGGACGGGGACGGATGAGATGCCGCGGATCATGCGGAGGGCGTCCCCTCCGTCCAGGTCGGGCAGTCCGAGGTCGAGTACCACCGCGTCGACGGGTATCCGGGTGATCTCCCGCAGGGCGCCGAAACCGTCGCCCACGCTCCGTACGGCATACCCGTGTTCCGCCAGGACCTCGATGAGTGACTGGCGGATGCTGGGGTCGTCTTCCACGACGAGGACGCTGGGCATGGGGACACCTTAGGTGCTCGGCCGCGGAGGTCGTGGACAGGGCGTCGGCGGGCGGCGGCGGGCGGCGGGCGGCGCCCGGACCGCCGCCACGGCACGCCTCAGGGTGCGGCGAGCCGCGGACCGTCGCCGGTGACGCGCAGGCGCACGGGGTGGTCGGTGACCGGGATGGTGCAGCCCTCCCGGGTGCTGCAGCTCGCGTAACCGAACAGGACGGTCGCGTCCCCGTCGGCGCCGGCGCGGACGGGCAGGGTGACGGTGACCGGGCCGTCGGGGTAGACGGGGACGGGTGCGTCGACGCCGGGCAGGTTGATGTCGCTCACCTTCGAGGCGGCCTTCGGTTCGCCCTCCGCCGTGAGGGCGCCGGTGACGTTCATCGCGGTGGGCCTGCCCACACCCTCGATGCCGGTCGCCGGCAGCTCCGTGCTGTAGAGGTGGAAGCCGTCCTCCGGGGTGAAAACGGCGGTCAGGGTGCCCTTCGAGGCCTGCCAGGCGGACACCGAGAGGGCGACGGTGACGCCGTTCTCCGTGAAGCGGGTCACGGGCGCGGGGGCGTCCGCCGCCGGGGGCTGTCCGCCGCAGGCGGTGAGCGCGGTCAGGGCGAGGAGGGCCGCCGCCGGGCGTGCCCGCCGGGCGTGCCACACCCGGCGGGGCGGGTTCGTGCGCGGCGGTCTCATGACGCCCACAGGCGCAGGAAGGAGTTGAGCCCCTCCGCGGTCAGGGACGGATTGCCCGTGGCGTGCGTGTCGGTGCGCACCGTGCCGGACGGTGAGAGGACGACCAGGACGGGCATCTTGTAACTGCCGCCGCCGGGGCTGTACTTGCGCAGGAGCGCGGAGGCGGCGGAGCTGCTGCCGCCGATGTCGACCTTGACCAGGTGGTACGACTCGCCGAGGAGGGCCGCCGTCTGCGGCTGCGCGAACACCTTGTCGGCCGCCTTGCAGTTGCCGCACCAGTTGGCGCCGAAGTCGAGGAGGACCATCCTCCCGTCGGCCTTGGCCGCGCGCAGCGCCGCGTCGACCTGCGCCTGCCCGACCGAGCTGTCGTAGCCGGGCCCGGGTATCCGGGCGGGCGCGGGCGCGGCCGATGTCCGGGGCGGCTGGGAGGGAGTACGGGTGGGGGTTGCCGTCCTGGTCCTGGACGGGGTCGGCGAGGAGCCGGTCGGGGTGCTCGCGGACGTGGAGGGCGGGGCCGGGGGCGACGTGCTCGGGGACGCCTGCCCGGCCGCGGACGCCGACGCCGACGCGGTGGCCGACGCGGCGTCGGAGGACGAGGCCTCCGACGACGGTCCGGCGACGGACGCGGCGGCGGCGCCGACGGGCGGGGAGGACGTGCCGCAGGCGGCGGTCAGTCCCGCCGCGAGAACGGCTGCGGCCACCAGTGGCAGGCGCGCCACCGGACGGGCGGGGGATCCCGGCTGTGCGTCCCGGCGGGCGCGGGCGGGTCGGAGCGGGCGAGGACTCATGGCGAAGACACCCCAAGGCGCGGTTCGGACGGCGGGAGGGACGGCGACGCCTCCCGACTCGGTGAAGCCGACGGCCCGACGGATCTCCGGGACGTCACGCCCGGGATGCCGAGGCCGCTCGGCTGACGCGAGCCTAGGGCCCGGCGCCCCCTCGTGGGCCGTCCCGGTCCGATCTTGAGGTTGCCCTAAGGAAGAGCTCACCTTCCGCTTCGACGGAACCCGTTGATCGGCGTGCGTAAGCCGCCACAGGGGTGAAAGGTGACGGGAGCGGCGGATGGTGCGGATCGGGCACGGCGGCCGGCTCCCGTGCGGCGCGGAGCCGGGCGGGGCGGTGGGCCGGTGGGGCCGTGGGCCGGTGGGGCGGTGGGGCGGTGGGGCGGTGGGGCGGTGGGTCAGAACGACGTCTCGCGGACGCTCGCCTTCGCCACCGGTTCGATGGTCGCCGTGATGACCGACCGGTGGTCCCCGCCGCTGAACGTGACCGTGAGGGTGTCGTCGGAGGTCTGCGACGTGGTGGCCTTGAAGCCCCTGCCGGGAACCGCCGAGATCAGGCACACGCCGCGGGCGCCGTAGCGGACCGTGGCCTTGCCGCCCTGGGAGGGGATGGTGTGCAGCCCCGGCCCGCCCTCCTGGCAGTCGACGACGGGCTTGGGCGCGGGAGCCCGGGTGGTGGCCGGCGGGGCCTTCGGCGTGGAGGCGGGGGACGTCGAGGGCGACGGCCGTTCCGACGCGGAGGGCGAGCCGCTCCCGGACGGTGTGACGGAAGCGGAGGGGGACGGCGGGCCGCTCGACGGTGCCGTCACCGCTTCCCAGGCCGGCGGTGACTCGACGACCGTGGGGGCGGAGCGGGCGACCGGGGGCGTGTGCCGGGTCGAGCCGACCACGAACTGGACCGTGGCGAGCACGGCGGTCACGCTGGTGGCCGTGCACGACAGCCATATGAACAGGTAGCGCGGAATTCGGGGCACGGCCCCATAGTGGCCGACGGACCGGGCCGCCCGTCACCGACTCCCCCCTTCCCCGCCGGCCGCGCCCTTCTCCGTCGCCCGCGCCCGGACCGCCGGGCGGGCGGAACCGTACGGGGGGGCACGAACGCAGACGTCCTCCGGCCCGCGAACGGGTCGGAGGACGCCTGCCGCTCGGCGACCGTACCTGGGGGCTTGACGGTCGCCGGGACGCTTCCTGATGCGGTTCCTACCTCGGTGCGCCGAAGTTCTGCGTCCACCACGGGCCGCCGTCGCCCTTGTGGACGCCTATGCCGATCTCCCGGAAAGCGCAGTTGAGGATGTTGGCCCGGTGGCCGGAGCTGTTCATCCACGCCTTCATGACCGCGTCGGCGTCGGCCTGACCGCGGGCTATGTTCTCGCCCAGGCGGGACCAGGCGTAGCCGGCGGCCTCCACTCGGCTCGTCATGGTGGACCCGTCGGGTCCGGTGTGGGACATGACGCCGCTGCGCGCCATGGTGTCGCTGTACGCCCGGGCGGCGGAGTTCAGCTTGGCGTTCGCGGTCAGCGGGCCGCAGCCGGCCGTGGCCCGCTCCTTGTTGACCAGGGCGAGGACCGCGGACTCGGAGTCGCCCGAGGTGCTGCCACCGGATCCGCCGGAGCCGCCGGAGGTACCGCCGGAACCGCCCGAGGTACCGCCGCCACCGGTCGGGGCGGCCGTACGCGTCGGCTTGCGGGTCTCGGGAGCCTTCGGCTGGGCCGGGGCGTCGTCGTCCGCCGCCGCGGGCTTCGTGGGGGCGGCGGAGCCGGTGGATCCGGTGGCGTCCGCCGTGGGCGGCGCCGCGGGCAACGACCCCGTCGCGGCGGCGGCCTCGGCGCTCAACGAGGGGGAGGGAGAGGCCGGGGTGGACGTGGGGGTCGCCGACGCCCCGCCGCCGGGGAGGTCACCGGGGGCCGTCGTCGCGGCCTGCCGACCGGTGGCTCCGTCGGCACGGTCCGCTCGCGAGCCGCCGTCGGAGTCGGCCACGGCGACGCCGACCGCGACCGCCGCGGCCGCCGACGCCGCGGTGACGGACAGGACGATGCGGGTGCGCACCGTCTTCTTCCGTCGTGCGTCGATCCGGGACGGCGTTGCGGGAGTTCGGCTGCGACTCATGCCTGTAGCACCTCACAGAGAGAGGGGAGGGGGGTGGTGCGATCGAGACTAGGCCGGTGATCAGCGAAAGGAGCGCCAGGAAGGGGTACTTCACGTTCCCTTAAGGAAGCCCGCAGGGTCGGATCAGGAACAACCCGGGGCAAACACCGCGCACATGACCGGCCGGACCGGACGGGCGGGCCGACGTACGGACGGAACGGGGCCGACCCGCCCTTCAACCTTCGTCGGTGTAGCGGCCCTTTCGTCCGGGAAGGGGGTGTTCCGGGCGGGGTCGCGAGGGCACCGCCGTCCTGGGAAGGGGGCACACGTGCCGGGTTCGGAAGAGATGAGCCAGGAGTCGGCGCCGGCGGGCGAGGGCGTGCGGGGAGAGGGAGGCGGATCGGGGAGCGGAGGATCGTTCGATCTCGAAGTCCGCCGCACGACCCAGGAAACCACGGGAGAGGGGTCTCACACGGTCCGGGACTCCTACGGTGGCGAGGTGAGCGTGGACTACCCGGACGCCTGGGACGACGGGCCGACGACCGGCGGGGCCTGCACCCCGGTCAATCCGACGGGGGACGACTCCCACTTCTCGGCACGCGGGGAGGTGTACACCGAGGAGACCCGGACCACCGACGGCCCTACGCAGACGCAGACCACCGAGTACGGCGTCGGCGGCTCCTGGGAGTAGGCCGGGAGCGGGGACCGGCCGGAACGCGCGTGCGGCGCGCGCGTCCCGGTCGGTCCCGACCCCAGGTTCACCGGGCGCCCGACTTCGGCCTCACCGTCCGTCCACGGTCCGCGAGGTCCTTGCGGGCCCCGTCCAACCGGTTGAGGTGTCCCCTCAGGGCGGAGGTCATGGGCGCCTGCCGTCCCGCCGCCATGTCGCCGAGGCTCTCGATCCGCTCCAGGACGCAGGCCCGGGCCTCCGCGACCAAGGCCGTGCGCTGGTCGGCCCAGCGCTCAGCCGGGGTTTGCGGGGTGCCCGCGAGCGCGGACGAGACGTTCCGGCGCAGGGAGTTGATCCGGTTGAGGGTGTGCCCCCGGTGCCCGCCCGCCGCATAGTGGACGACCGGAAAGACGATCGTGGCGGCCATCTTGACGATCTCGGAGTTGTCCTGGGACACGAACTGCCTCCATCCGTCACCGGCACTCCGGTACTGGTACCTGCCTGCCTCCAACGGTGTGGTCGAGGCGACGCGGCCGGCCCTGCGGTGGAGTCCGGTGGGCACCTGGTGGTCGAAGCGCGCCTCGCGTTCGCCTACGTACGCCTCCAGTTCCGCGGCGAGCCGAACCAGCCCGGGCTCCGAGGCGACCGCAAGGCGCCGACTCGACGTGTCGAGCATTTCCTGGATCTCCACGGTGACGCCATCGGCGACGGATTTGGAGATCGTGCTCGGCTGGAAGATCCGGGCTTTCACCGCGTCCAGGAACACCGTGATCCGCTGGACTTCGGTCAGGAAGGCCTGCTCCACGCTGCGCCATTCCGCCACGCGCGTGGCGAGCTCGATGCGGTCCAGCGCGTCGGGCTCGGCCGGTTCGCCGCGGCGACGGTCGCCCTGTTCGCCCCGGCCCCGGTCGACTCCCCCGAGCACCTCGTCCTGGTGCCGGCGGATTTCGTCACGCCCGATGCGGCCCGCCAGTACGTCGAGCACACGGGTCTCGCGGCGGGCCAGGGCCGCGTCCAGCACGGGGAAGGCGTACTGGGCGGTGACGGCGACGGTGTCCCCCACGTCACGACGGATCCGCTCCAGGAGCCGGGCTCGCAGGCGTTCCAGGAGGATCTGCTCCGGGTCGGCCAGGCAGAGGCAGTGCACGGAGGCCTGCGCGAGGCCGAGAGAGCCGTCCTCATCGAGCGGCAGGAGCAGTTCCGTCACGCTGCGCCGTCGCATGGTGAGCCGCTCCCGCAGGCGTTCGGGGGTGAGGGGGCGGCGGTCGAACTCGTTGAACACGACGGCGGCGACCCTCGCGGGCCGGCTACCCGTGCTCAGGTCGCGGACGATGTCCACGAGCCCCTTGAGGCTGACCCGCCCCATGGACACCAGGACGACGCTGAACGCGTGCCCGTCCAGGTCGTTCGCGGTCTGCGCCGCCACCTGGTCGGAGACCCCCGCGATGCCGGGCATGTCCACCAGGCGCAGCCCGTCGCGCAGCAGGGGAGCGGGCAGTTCGATCTCGCCGCGCAGTACTTCCGATTCGTTGTGGGGGTTGTGTTCCTGGAGCATCCAGTGCTCGAAGTCGGCCAGGTCGGAAATCTCCTCCTCGATACCCGGGCGCCCCGGGCCCTGCCCTCCGGCACGACGCAGGACGCGGTAGCGCGGCCCGGACCCGTACGTCACGTGCACGGGCGCGACGGTGCCGGGCACGCCCTCCGACACCGGGGCCACCTCGGCCCCCACCAGAGCGTTGACGAGGGTGGACTTCCCGGCCCCCTCGGGTCCCAGGACGGCCAGGTGGGAGCGTTCGCACGCGTTGCGCAGGGCGGTGACGGCCTCGGCCACGGCCGCTTCGGGTTCCGGCAGCAGGGCGTGGTGGCTTTCGAGGGCGGCCGGGAGTTCCGCCAGGTCGAGGGTGTCATCGGGCATCGAGCACCTCCCGTACTTCCGCGGCGACCAGCGTGGACGGGCCGTCCTCGGTGCCGTCGAGCGCGGCGACGGTTTCCCGGAGGGCCTCGGTGTACCGCGGGTCCGTTTCGAGCAGGTGCTCGGCGACCTCGTCGTCGGACGGGTACGGCGGCCCGGTGAGGGCGTAGTCGGGGTGGGTGAGGGCGGCGAGGGACTGCTGCAACGCGGCCCCGGCCTCGGCGGTCCGGCCGCGCGCCGCCTCGCGGCGAGCGACGGTGAGCAAGTGGTGTGCGGGGTCTGCCACTTGGGCGATGGGAACGCCCAGGTCTGCGGGCCAGTCGGCGAGGGCGTCGGGGCCGAGCAGGGCCACGGCGTCGTCGAAGCGCTGGCGGTAGCGGACGGCCACGGCGAGCCAGTACGCGTCGACGGCGGCGGTGACCACCGCGGTGACGGAGCGCGCGGCCAGTTCTATCTCCAGCAGACTGTGGCCCTCCTCGTCACCGGGGACGTCCAGAGCGAGGGCGGGAGGGGCGACGGCGTTGAGGCGCGCGACCTCCTTCTCGGTCCACCGCGCCCGCGGCCCGCGGCGGTGGCGGTGGACGGTGCGCATCGGTTCGGCGGGCGGGTCGCCGCTGCCGGCGCGCAGGTGGCAGCCGCCGAGGGCGAGGTCCAGGGTGTCGCGGAAGAGGGACACCTGGACGACGAGGGCGGGCAGTCCGTAGAGGTCGTTCCAGTAGAGCCCGGCGTGGGGCCAGGATATGGCGCCGTCGATCTCCTGGAACTCCACCAGGCCGTCGGCGCCGAGGGCGCGGCGCAGGGACGCGATGAGCGTGGTCCGCAGCCCCGACCAGTGGGCCGCGGCGGAGCCGTGGAACTGCGGGAGCAGGAGGACGGGCGGGAGGTCGGACAGGTCCGGGGCGAGCAGCCGCAGGCTGTCGCGCAGGTGGCCGGGGCCTTCGGTCACGGGGTAGGTGTCGAAGAGGGTCCTGTGGCCGAGCGCCTCCAACGATTCCCGCTTGCGGAGTTCGGAGTCGAGGTGGCGCAGTTCGAACTGACGCTGATGGCGGATCGCCTCCAACTGGAGGTCGCGGCCGAAGCGGGTACTGGCCTGGGCCCTGTCGAAGTCGTGCTGTTCGGCCCTGGCCTTCTGGCTCGCGGCCAGCTGACGGTGGGTGTTGATGAGCGAGGCAGCGGCCTGAGCTGCCGATCCGACGCCCAAACTGATGGCCGAGTCGGACAAGTGTTCCTCCTGACGGAGTGCTCGGTACGCGCCGGTGTGCGGCGGTACGGTTTTGTTCCTTTCCGGCCGGCGGGTTCACAAACTCGGTAAGTCCCCTAGGAGTAAGGGGCGTTGAGGATGCGATATCGCGCACCTCAGGGCACGAGGACGACCTTGCCCGCGACGGTGCCGGATTCGGCCAGCCGCATCGCCTCGGCGGCGCGGGCGAGCGGGATCTCCGCGGCCACCTTCGCGGTGATCTCACCGCGCTGGAGGGCGGCGAACACCTGGGTGAGGTCGGAGCGCAGACGGGTCCGGAACCGGTCCTTCGCGTAGGCCCGGCCGGCCCACACGTTGAAGAAGTAGGCGCTGCGGCCGTTGGGCAGCGCGTTCCACCACCACACCCGACCCAGCAGCCGCAGGACGGGCCAGGAGCCGGAGCCCTCGTCGTCCCTGGTGGCGGCGCTGCCGTACGAGACGAGGGTGCCGCCGGGGGCCAGGAGCCGCCAGGAGTCGACGATCCCGTCGCCGCCGACGTGGTCGAAGACCGCGTCCACCCCTGCCGGAGCGAGTGCGCGGACGCGGACGGCGACGTTGCCCGAGCGGTAGTCGACGGGTTCGACGCCCAGGGCCCGCAGTGCGTCGTGGTGACGCGTGGACGCGGTGCCGATCACCCGGATTCCCGCGGCGAGTGCCAGCTGCACCAGGATCGACCCGACGCCGCCGTTGGCGCCGTGGACGAGGACGGTGCCCCCGGCGCGGACCCCGGCCTTGCGGTGGAGCATCTGCCAGGCCGTGATGCCGTTGACGACCGCGGTCTCCGCCTCCGCCGCGGTGACACCCGGGGGCACCTCCACCGCGTCGGCGGCGTCCACCACGACGTGGCTGGCCCAGCCCCCGGTCTTCGTCATGACGGCCACCCTCCTGCCGAGCAGGTCCGGCGCCACGCCCGGCCCGGCGGCCCGCACGGTGCCCACCAGGTCGTAGCCGGGGACGAAGGGGAAGTCGGGCTGGTCGTAGTAGCGGCCGCGGCGCATCTGCTGCTCGGCGAAGGACACGCCGGTCGCCTCCATGGCGAGCAGCAGCTGTCCCGCACCGGGCTCCGGCACGGGTCCGCGGTGCAGCTCCAGCCCCTCCGGCTCGACCTTGCCCGGCAGCAGGACCTCGACGCGCTCGACGGTGTTCATGGCGACCTCCAGGGAGTTAGGACTTCTCGTGTTTGTTAGAAGCTATAACGAGAATGAACCTCGCCGGTGACGCTGTCAAGCGATCGAGCCGATCCGACGCGATAGGCAATGCCGTTGGTGATACGTTCTAACGATCGACTGGATGGAGAGGCGACGGCCATGACCGGAAGCACCACGACCCCGCGCGAGCGATACCGCCGGCAGGTCCGCACCGAGGTCAAGGAGAAGGCCTGGCAGCAGATCGCCGGCTCCGGCGCCTCCGCCCTGTCGCTCAACGCCATCGCCAAGCAGATGGGCATGAGCGGACCCGCGCTCTACCGCTACTTCGCCGGCCGCGACGAACTGATCACGGAGCTCGTCACGGACGCGTACCGCGGCCTCGCCGACACCTTCGCCGCCGTGACCGACGACGGAACCGGCCGGGAGCGCCTGGCCGGGCTCGCGGCGGCGCTGCGGCGCTGGGCCCTGGAGGACCCTCATCGCTACTTCCTCATCTACGGAACCCCGATCCCGGGCTACCACGCCCCGGACGACGTCACCGCGATCGCGTCGGAGATGATGTCCGTCCTGCTGGACGCCTGCGCCACGGCCATCGGGGCGGATTCCGCGACCGGCGCCGGGGCCCGCGACCTCGACGCGCACCTGGCCGACCACCGGGAGTGGGCCGACAGCCACCCGGACGCCCGGCCGGAGGCCCTCCGCACGGCCCTCGCCTTCTGGAGCCGCCTGCACGGCGCGCTCTCCCTGGAACTGGCGGGGCACTTCACCGGCATGGGGCTGGACCCGGCCCTGCTGTTCGCGGCGGAGGTGGACGCACTCACGTCCCCGCCTACAATGACCAAATGATCTTCATTGTGGTGAAATTCTCCGTCAAACCCGCATACGTCGACCAGTGGCCCGAGTTGGTCTCCGACTTCACCCGCGCCACCCGCGCCGAGCCCGGGAACCTGTGGTTCGAGTGGTCCCGCAGCCTGGAGGAACCCGACACCTACGTCCTGGTGGAGGCCTTCCGGGACGACGCGGCGGAGGCCCACGTCACGTCGGAGCACTTCCGTGCAGCGCTGGAGACCATGCGCCCGCTGGTCACCCGCACGCCGGACATCGTCAGCACCACCATCGAGGGCGCCGACGGCTGGAGCCGGATGGGCGAACTCCAGGTCGACTGACCTCCCCGCGTCCTCCTTTCGGGAACGCGTGCGCATGCGCTCCCGGGAGGAGGGCACAGGAGGGTTACCTCCCGACCCCCTGGGCAAGCGAGGAACCGGAACGGATGGAAATCGTTCCGGAGGACCACCGATAAATAGGCGCGGTGGGAATCGGGCCGCGCCTGCAATCCGGAGGAGTTGTTTTCGCGTGACCGAGAACATGTGGAATTACCGTTCGACGTCGGGCCACCTCACGGGCGCCGATCTGTCCGGCTACAAGGTCGAGGCCACGGACGGAAGCATCGGCAAGGTCGACAAGCACAACGACGAGGCCGGGGACGCCTACCTGGTGGTCGACACCGGCGTCTGGATCTTCGGCAAGGAAGTACTGCTCCCCGCGAGCACGGTGATCAGCATCAACGCGGACGAGGAGAAGATCTACGTGGACCGGACGCGGGCGCAGGTCAAGGACGCCCCCGAGTTCCACCGGGACAAACACCTGGCGGACCCGCAGTACCGCGAGGAGATCGGGATCTACTACGGCATCGGCGGTCCGTTCGGCCGCCCCCTGTAGTCCCGGCCCGCATCCCGGCCTACGGGCTTTCCGGCATATGGGCTTTCCGGCCGACGGGCTTCTGCCCGACAGGCTTCCGGCCGACAGGCTTTCGCGCGGGGCCCCGACTCATCGAGTCGGGGCCCCGCGGTCGTGCCCGCTTCCGCGCGGTCGACCGTGCCCCCGTGGGCCGCGCACGGGAAACCCGGCCCACGGGACACAGAAAACGGGGAGGGGTGTGTGCCCCGGGCCGGGCCCGGCAGCCGGGAGGCCGCTCACACTCATCGGCCGCCACTCCCAGGGTAGGCACAACTCGGGCACATCGGTCAGTGGAGGGCGAGGCGCATCAGCACCCTGGGGTGGCCGGCCAGTACCGAGGTGGTGTCCGCGGCGTGCGAGAACCCCGCGCGTTCGAAGTTCTTCCGGATCCCGGCGTACGCCATCGTCAGGTCGACCCGGGCCTCCCCGTTGTCGAGGGGATAGGCCTCGATCACCGGCGCCCCCTGAGCTCGGGCGAAGTCGACGGCACCGGCGATGAGGGCGTGCGAGATCCCCTTCCCGCGATGTCCCGGGCGGACCCGGACGCACCACAGGGACCACACGGGCAGGTCGTCCACCTGCGGAATCCTGCGGCTGCGGGCGAAGGAGGTGTCCGAGCGGGGTGCCACGGCGGCCCACCCGACCGGATCGTCGTCCTCGTAGGCGAGCACCCCGGGAGGGGTCCGCGCACGGCAGAGCGCGGCGACGTGGTCGCCGCGCGCCGGGCCGCGCAGCTCGTTGTTGAGCTTGGACGGGATCCGGTAGCTCAGGCACCAGCACACGTTGGCGGTGGCCGACTTCGGGCCGAGCAGCGTCCGGACGTCCGCGAAGACCGAAGCCGGACGAACGTCGATGGTCATGACCCCACCCTCGCACGGCCCGCGGGACGCCGTCACGCGTCGTCGGAAGTGGGCCGCGACCGATCACGAATGGAGAAGCCCCGCTCCGCGCACCCGGGCTAACGTGACGGTGATGAACGCCGGCGCGGCGCCCGAGGCCGACGGGATCCGCGCCGCAGGCCCCGTACGCACCACCTGGGAGACACGATGAGCAAGGCCAAGAGGTCGGACGCCCCGGCGTCCGCGTCGCACGTTGCCGACGGCCACGACCTGATCCGCGTCCACGGCGCGCGCGTGAACAACCTCAAGGACGTCAGCGTCGAGCTCCCGAAGCGCCGGTTGACCGTGTTCACCGGCATCTCCGGTTCGGGCAAGAGCTCGCTCGTGTTCGGCACGATCGCCGCGGAGTCCCAGCGGCTGATCAACGAGACGTACAGCGCCTTCGTACAGGGGTTCATGCCGACCCTGGCGCGACCCGAGGTCGACGTGCTCGAAGGCCTGACGACGGCGATCATCGTCGACCAGCAGCGGATGGGGGCCGACCCGCGTTCCACCGTGGGCACCGCCACCGACGCGAACGCGATGCTGCGCATCCTCTTCAGCCGGCTCGGCCGGCCCCACATCGGCTCGCCGAACGCGTACTCCTTCAACGTGCCCTCGGTCCGCGCGAGCGGTGCCGTCACGGTCGAGCGCGGCGCCGGTACCAGGACCGTGAAGCAGACCTTCAGCCGGACCGGCGGCATGTGCCCGCGCTGCGAGGGCCGGGGCGCGGTGTCCGACATCGACCTCACCCAGCTGTACGACGACACCAAGTCGATCGCGGAGGGCGCGTTCACCATCCCCGGCTGGAAGTCGGACAGTTGGTGGACCGTCCGGCTGTACGCCGAATCGGGCTTCCTCGACCCGGACAAGCCGATCCGCAAGTACACGAAGAAGGAAATGCAGGACTTCCTCCACCGGGAGCCGACCAAGGTGAAGGTCGAGGGCGTGAACCTCACCTACGAGGGACTCATCCCGAAGATCCAGAAGTCGTTCCTGTCCAAGGACCGGGAGGCGATGCAGCCGCACATCCGGGCGTTCGTGGACCGGGCGGTCACCTTCACCTCCTGTCCCGAGTGCGGGGGCACCCGGCTCAGCGAGGGCGCCCGGTCCTCGAAGATCAAGAAGATCAACATCGCCGAGGCCTGCGCGATGCAGATCAGCGACCTGGCGGTCTGGGTCGCCGGCCTCGACGAGCCCTCGGTGGCGCCGCTGCTCACGACGCTCCGGCAGACCCTCGACTCGTTCGTGGAGATCGGGCTCGGCTACCTCTCGCTCGACCGGGCGTCGGGCACCCTGTCGGGGGGCGAGGCGCAGCGCGTCAAGATGATCCGCCACCTCGGCTCCTCCCTCACCGACACCACGTACGTCTTCGACGAGCCCACCACGGGCCTGCACCCCCACGACATCCAGCGGATGAACGCCCTGCTGCTGCGGCTGCGCGACAAGGGCAACACGGTGCTGGTCGTCGAGCACAAGCCGGAGACGATCGCGATCGCCGATCACGTCGTCGACCTCGGCCCGGGCGCCGGTGCGGGCGGTGGCACGGTCTGCTTCGAGGGCACCGTCGAGGGATTGCGGACCGGCGGCACCATCACGGGTCGCCACTTCGACGACCGGGCCGCCCTCAAGGACAGCGTGCGCAAGCCGACCGGCGTCCTGGAGGTACGGGGCGCGGCGACGCACAACCTGCGCGACGTCGACGTGGACATCCCGCTCGGCGTGCTCGTCGTCGTCACCGGGGTGGCCGGTTCCGGCAAGAGCTCGCTCGTGCACGGTTCGTTGCCCAAGCATCCGGGTGCCGTGGGCGAGGGCGTGGTGTCCATCGACCAGGGTGCGATCCGCGGCTCGCGGCGCAGCAATCCGGCGACGTACACGGGACTGCTCGATCCGATCCGCAAGGCGTTCGCGAAGGTCAACGGCGTGAAGCCGGCGTTGTTCAGCGCGAATTCCGAGGGCGCCTGCCCGAACTGCAACGGGGCCGGCGTCATCTTCACCGACCTGGCGATGATGGCCGGCGTGGCGACCACCTGCGAGGAGTGCGAGGGCAAGCGGTTCGACGCGTCGGTGCTGGAGTACCGCCTCGGCGGCCGCGACATCAGCGAGGTGCTCGCGATGTCGGTGACGGAGGCCGAGGAGTTCTTCGGCTCGGGCGAGGCGCGCACACCTGCCGCGCACAAGATCCTGGAGCGGCTGGCGGACGTCGGCCTCGGCTACCTCAGCCTCGGGCAGCCGCTGACGACCCTGTCGGGCGGCGAGCGGCAGCGGCTCAAGCTGGCCACCCACATGGCGGAGAAGGGGGGCGTCTACATCCTCGACGAGCCCACCGCCGGCCTGCACCTCGCCGACGTCGAGCAGCTCCTCGGACTGCTCGACCGGCTCGTCGAGTCGGGGAAGTCCGTCATCGTCGTCGAGCACCACCAGGCCGTGATGGCGCACGCCGACTGGATCATCGACCTGGGGCCGGGTGCCGGTCACGACGGCGGCCGGATCGTTTTCGAGGGCACCCCCACCGACCTGGTCGCCGACCGCTCCACCCTCACCGGCCAGCACCTCGCGGCCTACGTGGGCGCCTGACCGTCGGCCGCCGGCGATCACCGGCCCACCGCCGGGCCCTCCCCCGCCCGGCCGCGTGCGCTTGGTGATCGTCGGGCGCCGTCCGTAGCATGTAGCGGGTGACCAGTAATACTGACTCTTACTCGCTGCGTGCCGAAACCCCCTCGGTGGAGGTCTACCTCAGGCTGCGGTCCGGATCGGGGCTGAGTCCCAAGACGCCCGAGATGGCCCGTGCCGGGCTGCCCGGAACCTGGCACGGGGTGACCGTGCTTCACGATGACGAACCCGTGGGGATGGGCCGGGTCGTCGGTGACGGGGGCTGCTTCTTCCAGATCGTCGACATGTGCGTCCTGCCGGAGCACCAGGGCCGGGGCCTGGGCAAACGGATCATGGAGGAGCTGGTCCGGGAACTGGAACAGCGGGCCCCGGTCGGCGCGTACGTCTCGCTGATCGCCGACGGTGACGCCCGCTACCTGTACGAGCAGTACGGGTTCCGCCTCACCACGCCCGCGTCCGTCGGCATGCACCGCACCGTCTGAGGCGCAATCGCCTTACGGGAGGCCTTCGTTGCCGCCCGCAACCCATCGGGTAGTTTTCTCGGAAACCGAACCGAATCCGATCCGATGGGGCTGACGTGTTGGAGCTGAGGGGCAGCGGGGCCAAGCCGCTGGAGGCCGAGGATCCGCGTCGGATCGGCCCGATACCGCTGGCGGGCCGGCTCGGGGCGGGCGGTATGGGGCGGGTGTACCTCGGGGTGCACGAGGGCCGGTACGTGGCCGTGAAACAGTTACTGCCCTCCGTGGTCGGCGAGGACGAGGACTTCCTGCGCCGCTTCGGACACGAGCTGGACAACCTGGCCCGACTGCCCGCCGGGGCCACGGCTCCGTTGCTCGCGAGCGACCGCGCCGCGCGACCGCCGTGGTTCGCCACCGCGTACGTGCCCGGCCTCACGCTCAAGGAGGCCGTCGAGCTGAACGGCGGGCCGCTGCCCGCGCGGGCGCTGTGGTTGCTCCTGCGCGAGGCCGCCGCGGGGCTGGAGGCCGTGCACGCGCTGGGGATGGTCCACCGGGACCTGAAGCCGTCCAACGCCATGCTGACCCTCGACGGGCTCACCCTCATCGACTTCGGAGTCGCCCGGGCCGCCGAACAGAGCCAGTTGACCCGGACCGGCATGGTGGTGGGCACTCCCGCCTACATGGCGCCGGAGCAGGCGTCGGGCAAGCGGCGGGTGAGCGGCGCGACCGACGTGTTCGCGCTGGGTTCGGTGCTCGCGTACGCCGCTTCGGGCCGGCCTCCCTTCGGCGACGAGTCGGGGCACGGCGTGCTCTACCGCATCGTCCACGAGGAACCGGACCTGGAACCGCTGCGGGAACTGGAGCCGGACCTCGCCGAGCTCGTCGCGGCCTGCCTCGACAAGGATCCCGAAGGACGGCCCACCGCCGCCGAACTCCTCGAACGCGCCTCCCGGCAGGGGCCGTTCACCCCGCCACTGTGGCCGGACGCCATCACCGCGCAACTGACCGAGCGGGCCGCCTTCGCGGCCGAGGTACAGCAGCCCGACGTGCCCACGCTGCCGCTCACGGGCCGGCAGCCGGACCCGCAGCCGGCCGGAGCGGACAAGGGCCCCGGGGCCGCCCCGGCGGCCGTGGCCCTCACCGGACGCCCCCAGCCGCGTGAGAAGCGCCGCCGCACCCGCGTCCTGCTCGCCGTCGTCCCCGTCGTGGTCGTCGCGGGCGGTACGACGCTCGCCCTCCAGCTCCTGCCGTACACCATCCCCCCGCAGGCCAAGGCCCGGAACACCCCGCTCCCCGCGGTCACGACCCCGGCGGGTACGACGCCCCCACCGGCCGCGGCGGTAAGCGCGAGCCCATCCGGCCCGCTCTCCCCCGGCCGGTCGCCGTCCCCGGCACAGCCCGGGGGCGACGGGCAGGTCAACGGGCAGGGCGGGACGGCCGGTCCCCCGGTCGCCCTCCCCGGCAGCGCCGCAGCCGGCCCCGGTTCCGGCCCCGGCAACGTCGGCGGCTCCGGTACCCCGACCGGTGGCGCGGGCGGAGGCAACGCGAACGGCGCCGGCGGTGGTGGCGGCGGGGGTACGCCCCCTGCCGGCGGCGGTGCGTCGACACCACCCCCCGCCCCGAAGCCCCCGCAGTCCGGGACCGGCCAGTACCGCAACGGCAACAACGGTCGGTGCGTCACCCAGGTGTTCGGGTCCTCGGACCACGGCAGTTGCTCGGACCCGACCGCGCGGTGGACCGTCCAGGGCAGGCCGGACGGCACGTTCAAGCTCGTCAACCAGCAGAGCGGCGGGTGCCTGTACTCCAACGGGCTCGGCCAGGCCGTCTTCGTGGGCGACTGCGCGCAGGACATCGGCCGACTGTGGCGCTCCGGCGGGGGCGGCACTCTGCGGAGCGAGCTCGGGGGCGGCTGTCTGGACCTCGGGATGCAGAGCGGTCTCGTCACGAAGTCGTGCTCCGGGCCGGCCTCCCAGCGGTGGACGCGGGAGGCCTGAGCCGGACGCGCGAAGGCCCCGACCTCCATGAGGAGGCCGGGGCCTTGGTTCGAGCGCTGGGCAGGCCTTGCACCTGCATTCCCCCACGGGAAGTGGGGTGTCTTTCCTTGGACCACCAACGCCGGACCCGACAACCGCTGTTCACGGCGGCGAGCACAAGATCAACGATAACCCATGGAGCGACGCCCGCGCACCGCACGGATCCGGTGGCCCGGCCCTCGCGAGGTCGTGTGACCATGTCCCCCCGACACACACGCACCTCATGGGGGGACCATGCGCACCCGTACCACCACCGCCACGGCCGGCCTGGCCGCCGTCCTGTCGGCGCTGCTCGTCCTGACCGGCTGCACGGCGCAGGGCGACGGAGCGGGCGCGGCGAAGAGTTCCGCGGCCCCCTCGCCCGTGCCGCCGCCCGCGCGCGGCGGCGCCGCCGGGTTCGACGGGCCCCTCCCCCGGGACCAGAACCTGCTGGCCTGGACCGGCGACCCCAACGACGCGGGGCACGTGACGGCCCAGTCGGCGGCCGGTGTGGGCGGCCGGGTCACCCTGGTGAAGATCGTCCTGCGCGAGCAGATCACCTGGTCGAACATCTGGCTGGGCCTCGCCGGGGTGGACCCGAACGCGCAGCTGTCCAACTGCTACCTCGGCGTGTACGACGCCCGGGGCGCCCTGCTCGCGTCGACGGCGGACGTCTCGCCCCAGCTGATGACGGACGCGATCGCCAAGCCGCTGCCCCTCGCCAAGCCGTTCACCGCCGCCCCCGGCACCTACTTCATCGCCCTGCTGCTCAACGGCAGCTGGGCCACCAACGCCCTCACCCTGAAGGCGACCGGGGCGGGCATCTCCGTCAACGCCGGCCTCACGCCGCCGCAGCTGCGCTACAGCACCCTGCTGACCGGGCAGACCACGCTGCCGGCCTCCGTGAACCTCGCCGACCAGTCCACCAGCACCATCAACACGGGCTGGGCCAGTCAGTGGTACGCCATCTCCTGAGCCGTCGGGCGGCGGCGCGGCCCGTGCTCCGGCGGGGTCAGGGCACCCTCGCGTAGTGGATGGCGAGGCTCGACGGTCACAGCCCCGCGCTCCCGTCGTCCCGAGTACGCGTACGCAGGACAACGGGACCTGTTGCGGTGTCAGGAGCGGGGCGTCCAGTTCCGCGGCATGAGACCGCTGCGGCGGGCCGCCTCGTCCTCGGCGGTGGAGCCGCCGCGCCTGCCCGGGGTGGTGCGGACGACGTAGCGGAACGGGAGGCCCCCGGGCGCCGCGAGCATGCCGCCGAACCGGGGGTCCCCGGCGAACCACATCCGGTCGTGGGCCTGTTGCCGCGGAACGCTCGGGCCGTCCCAGCCATCCCAGGGCTGCGGGAACGAGCAGTGGCTCCGGCCGTCGGGTTCCAGCAGCACGACGCGGCCGTCCGTGCCCCACCGGCGGCCCTGCGCGCGCTGTCCGTCGCCGGAGACGACGCGAACCTCCTGCGAACGGCAGGGCCACACCTGCCAGCCGTAGGTGCTCATGGCGAGCCGCTCCTTGCGACGGGCCCTGCGCCAGAGGAACCACAGGCCGGCCGTCACCGCGAGGACGGGGACGAACCCGGCGGCGATCACCGCGGCCGCCGTGGACGTCGGGCCGACGAGCAGGACGGCGGCGACCAGCAGCACGACCTCCGCCGCGAGCGCCGACACCGCCCGCGTGGAACCCCGTTCGCGGCGCCGCAGCACCTCTTCGACCCCGGGGGTCTCCAAGGCCGTTCCGGGCAACACCTGGTAGCCGTACTCGTGCGCCAACATCACGGTGCTCCGGTCTCGGGTAGGGATGACGAGGAGGATACCGCCGCATCCCGTGGAGCCACAGGGCCGGGAGTACCGCGGTGTCCCCTTTCGGGTGCCGCGCGCCGCGAACGGCCCGCGGGGCGGCCGGCTCCACGGCATCGTCGGGAACGCACGGTCAGGCCGCCCACCCCGAGGAGAACCGGATGACCGACCCACCCGCCGACGCGCGCGCGAGCGCCGCCGCGGCTCCCCCGCACCGCTTCGTCCCGGGCCGCCGGGCCGAGTACGGCGGTGCCCGGCCGAACATCGTCGGCGTACACCTCTACCTCCGGCGCGCGGACGGCCGGATCCTGCTCGGGTTGCGCCACCCCGACGTCGCGTACGCGGGCGGCAGCTACCACTTCCTGGCCGGCCACTGCGAGGACGAGGGCGCCCTGGGCGCCCTGATCCGGGAGGCCGAGGAGGAGGCCGGGCTGACGATCGCGGCCGAGGACGTCGAGCTCGTGCACACCGTCCACCTGCTGCACCCGGGTGCGGCAGGTGGACCGCCCCGCATCCAGCTGGTGTTCCGGGCGCACGCCTGGTCGGGCGTTCCGGAGATCCGGGAGCCGGACAAGTGCCTGGAGTGGTCCTGGCAGCACCCCGCCGACCTTCCCGAGCCGATCGTGCCGTACGCGCGGGCCGCGATCGAGGCGATCGGACGCGGCGAGGCGTACTCCGAGATGGGCTGGGGGTAGCCCGGGCGGGGGTGTGCCGGGCGGCGCTGGGGGGCCTGGGGCCTGTCGTCGAACTCCCGTCGTCGCCCGGAGGGCGGCCTCGCGGCGGACGGGAGTTCGACGACAGGCCCTACCGCACGGGCGGGACGTCCTGCTGCCGGGCGGCGCGCGCGATGCGGTATTCCGCTTCCTCGTCCGTCATGGGGGCCTGGATCGAGTACACGTCACCGACGCGCAGGTCGTCCGGCGTGTTGTATTCGCCGTGGGCGCCGATGACGGACACGGCCACCCGGGAGGCGGGCTGCCGGAACGTCCGGTAGTACGGGGCGTTCCCCGCGCTCTCCGGGACCTCCACCAGCGGGACGCCGCGCCGCTCCAGCAGCCGCTGGAGCTTCGCGAACCGCAGCCGGGGCGCGAAGCGTCCGTGGCGGGCGCGGATGGCGGCGTTGACGAGGGTGCGGTCGCGAGCGGCGAGGCGGTGCACCTGGAGGGTGAAGTGGTGCCCGGACCAGGGCCGGTCCGCTCCGTCCCGGTGCCAGTGGAACTCGGCGAGGCCGTAGTCGCGGAACATGCCGACGCCGCCGTGGTCGTTCTCGGCGAATCCCGGCCCAAGGACCTCGGTGACCCGGTCGGGAGGGTCGGTGGGGCGCAGCCCGAGGACGGTGCCGGTGGTGACGACGTCCATGTAGAACGCCAAGGAGTAGGGGGTCACATCCGCAGAGCCTAGTGCTGTGACCGGGGCGCGGGCGCGGGGGCGGGGCCTGCGGGTATCGGCGGGAGGTACGCGAGGCGGGGGCCGGAGGGTGCCGGCCGGATGTTCGCGAGCACCGGGCCGGTGGCGGGAACCCGGCGGGCCCGGCGTCCGACTCCTGGGGTGTGGGAGGGCGGACACCCGGCCCGAC
This sequence comes from Streptomyces sp. Isolate_45, assembly GCF_024721315.2. Taxonomy (GTDB): domain Bacteria; phylum Actinomycetota; class Actinomycetes; order Streptomycetales; family Streptomycetaceae; genus Streptomyces. Next base: position 4,945 of record NZ_JANFAK020000003.1, on the reverse strand, counting down.
CCACTCCCTGCTACGGAGGATCGAGGGACGTGCGATGGGCGGGTTGGACGTACGCATGCGGGAGGTGGCCTGCCGGCACGGCCGGGTCGAGGCCGTCGCCGACGTGGACCTGGAGATCGCGGCGGGCGAGCGGGTGGCACTGACCGGGACCAACGGTTCCGGCAAGACCACCCTGCTGCGGGCCGTGCTCGGGCTGCACCGGCAGGTGACGGGCTCGATCCTGGTCGGCGGCCGGGGCACCGGTTCGGCGGCGGAGTGGGCCTGGCGGCGGCGGGCCTGCGCCTGGATCCCGCAGAAGCCGGCGGCCGGCCGGTTCCCCCTCCTCGGGTCGGAGCTCCTCGCCGCCGGCGCCGCCGGGGTCGAGGCGGCGGAGGCCGCCGACCGGCTCGGGGTGGGCGCGCTGACCGCCCGGCCCCTGCACACCCTCTCCGGCGGCCAGTTGCAGCGCATGTACCTCGCCCGGGCGATCGGCTGCGTGGCCGCCGGGGCCCAGGTGGTCCTGGCCGACGAGCCGACCGCCGCCCTCGACTTCGACGGCCAGTCCCGGGCGGCCGACGTCCTCACGTCGCTGCCCGTGACGCTGATCGTGGTGACGCACGACCGGGAGATGGCCGGACGGTGCGACCGGGTGCTGGAGATGGCCGCGGGGCGGCTGCGGGAGGTGCGGTGACCCTCGCCGGCGCCGACCTCGGTGAACTGCTCGGGCTGCTGGCCGTTCAGCGGGCGGGCCTGGCGCTGCTGCTGGCCGCGGTCGGGCTGCCTGTGATCGGTGTGGTCATCGTGGGCCTCGACATCATGCCCGTGCGGTTCGCGATGATGCACGTGGCGCTGCTCGGCATCGCGGTCGGCCTGTTGACCGGCCTGGATCCGATGCTGTGCGCGCTCGCCGCCTGCGCGCTCGCCGGTGCGGGGGTCGCCCCGCTGGCCCGGACGGCGGACGGCCTGTCGGGGGCCATGGGGCTGCTGATGAGCCTGGCCATCGCCGCGGCGCTGCTCCTGCTGGCGGTGTCGGGGGTCAACGCGTCCGGTGCGTTCGCCCTGTTGTGGGGGTCGATCCTGTCGGTGGGGCCCACCGACCTCGTCGTCCTGGGCGTACTGGCGGTGCTGGTGCCCGGCCTGTTCTGGTGGCGGCGGCGCGAGATCGGGCTGCTGCTGTACGACCGCGAGCTCGCCGAATGCTCGGGGGTCCCCGTACGGGCCCTGACCGCGGCGCTCCTGGTCCTGGTGGCCGTGGCCGTGGCGGGGGCGATCAAACTCACCGGCGCCCTGCTCGTCGACGCCCTGACGCTGCTCCCGGCCCTGGCCGCCCGGCGGCTGGGCGGCTCGCTGAAGTCGATCACCCTGTGGGCGGTCGGCATCGGCGTCGTGGTGAACCTGACCGGGTTCGTCCTGGCCCTGTGGCTGGACTGGCCCCCGGGCCCGGTCCTCGTCCTGACGGCGGGGGCTGTCGTCCTCGCCGTGCACCTCATCCCCGAACGGAGAATCAGCTCATGGCGCCCCACCCCCTCGCCCGAGTCCCTTCCCTCCTCGCACTGAGCGGGGCCCTCCTGTTGAGCGCCGGCTGCGGGAGCGGCGCCTCCTCGGGGGAGGCCGCGCCGTCCCGCGGCGGGAAGCCGGTCGTGGTCGTCACGACCACGTGGGAGGGCGCGTTCGCCAAGGCGGCCGGCGCCGAGGACATCAAGGTGATCGTGCCTCAGTCCGTGCACCACGCCCCGGACTACGATCCCAAGCCCTCCGACCTCGCCGCCGTGGCCCGGGCCGACTTCGTGCTGTACGCGCCCTTCGAGCCGTACGCGGCGAAGATCAAGGAGGCGGCCGGTTCGAAGGCCAAGCTGGTCGAGGTCAACCTCGACAACGACCCGGACGCGGTGCGTGCCGAGGTGGCGGAGCTGAGCCGGCTCTTCGGTACGGAGGAAGCGGCCTCGCGCTGGAAGTCCGGGTTCGACACCTCGTACGCGCGGTTGAACGAGGAGGTCCGGGCGGCCTGGCCCGGCGGCCGGAGCCCCTCGGTCGTGACGCAGGTCTTCACCGGCTGGTCGGCGAAGCTGGCGGGGGCCACGACGGTGGGCACCTACGGGCCGGAGGCGGTGACCCCGGCCCAGCTCTCCGAGCTGTCCGCGAAGAAGCCCGCGCTCGTCCTGGACAACGCGCACATGTCCACCGGCACCGTCCTTCCCGACTCGGGAGCGAAGCAGGTGAGGATCGTGAACTATCCGGGGGAGGACCTCGACCTCCTGCCGGTGTACCGGAACGCCGCGGCCGAGTTGAAGAAGGCCATGTCGGGCTCCTGAAACCGGTTCGGGAGAGCGGGAGTTCGAGGGGGCCCGGCGGCCGGTTGGTCGCCGGGCCCCGTCGTGTCATCCCGCGTGCGCGAGCGGGACCGTGTCGCTGTCGTCGTCCATTCCTGTTTGCGCGGCGAGGAGTTGGCACAGCGCGGTCCGGTCGGGTTTGCCGGCCGCCGTCAGCGGCAGTGCCTCGACGACCAGGAGCCGCTCGGGGTGCTTGGACCGTCCCAGGCCGCGTGCGGTCAGGTGCTCGGCGAGCGAGGCGAGCGTGGGACGGCGGGCTCCGCGGGCCACCACGCAGGCCGCGAGCCGCTCCCCCATCAGCGGGTCGGGAACGCCGACGCAGACCACGTCGCTGACGTCGGGGTGGGCGGTGAGTTCGCGTTCCACCTCGGCGGGGCTGATGTTGGCGCCACCGCGGATGACGATGTCCTTGAGCCGGCCGACGACGTGCAGGGCCCCTTCGGGGTCGAGGAAGCCGAGGTCGCCGGTGCGGACCCAGCCGTCGGGGGTGCGGTAGCGGGCGTCGAGTTCGGGGGCCGCGACGTAGCACAGCGGGGTCATCGGGCCGCGCGAGATGATCTCCCCCAACTCGCCTTCGGGCAGCGGGGCGTGGGTGTCGGGATCGGCGATGCGGATCTCGGCGACGCGGGGGTCGGGGTGGCCGACGATGACTCCCCCGCCGTCGGTGGGTGGCACCGTGTGCGCCAGCCCCGTATGGCAGTTGACCCCGTCCGCCGACCCGTAGAGGTTCACGACCGGGCAGCCGAAGGCCTTGGCGGCGGCGGCGGCCGTGGTCTCGTCGAGGGGTGCCCCGCCGAGGACCAGGGCGGTCGGCGCGGGCAGTTGCCCGCCCGTCGCGTCGAGGCGTTCGAGCATCATGCGGACCATGGTGGGGACACCGAGGACGTGCGTCGGTTCGTGGGCGCGCACCGCCTCGATCGCGGCTTCCGGGGTGAAGTGGTCGAGCAGGACGAGGGTGCCGCCGTGCCTGGCCAGGGTCACGGAGGTGCCGTTGGAGCCGAACGCCGACGCGAGCGGTACGAGGAACAGGCATCGCGGCGGCACGGCGCGGTCCGGGATGAGGGAGGCCAGGAAGTTTCCTCGGCCGCCGGCCAGGGCGTTGTGCGAGTAGGCGACCATCTTCGGTTCGGCCTCCGAACCGGACGAGACGAGGATCCGGGCGGCGCTGTCGGGGTCGGGCCGGGCGGGAACGAACCCGCCGGGGTCGGACCGCATGAGCCCCCGGAGCGGGACCGCCCCCTCCGGCGCGGTGCCGGGGCCCGCGGCGATGACGTGGCGCAGGGCCGGCAGGGCGCCCGACAGGGTGAGCAGGTCGGCGGCGTGCCGTGTGCCGCGGTGGTCGGTCACGGCGATGACGGCCACGGCCCCGGCCCGGCGCAGCAGGCACTCGGCCTCCAGCGTGCCCCGGCCCACGGGGAAGGGCAGGGCGATCGCGCCGAGGGCGGCCAGTGCCAGGTCGGCGATGACCGCGCCGCGGTCGTTGGGGAGTTGCACGCCGACCACCTCGCCGGGGCGGATGCCGAGGGCTCTCAGGCCGGCGGCGAGACATCGCACCTTCCGATCGAGCGCGGTGTAGCAGAGGGCGCCCTTGGCGTCGAGGACGGCGGTGTGGTGCAGGTCGGCGATCTGACGGGCCCGGAAGAGGCTGTAGAGGTCGAGGTCGGGGCAGGTGCCGTCGACGACCCAGGAGCGGCGCAGTTCGGCGGGCAGCAGATCGTGCAGGGCGGGTCCGGTGGCGGTCACGCGAAGCTCCAGGGGTCGGGGACTGTGGGGGCGCCGTGCGTGTCGCGGCCGATGGGGCCGGTGAGGCGGGGGTCGTGGTGGAGGGCGGACAGGTCGGTGGTGACGGCCGTCGCGGACAGTGCGTCCTCGTGGAGGCGGGTGATGGCGTCGGCCGTGGAGCGGCCGCGCAGGTCGTCGGCGATCCGGGCCGCGGCCGCGGCGCTGTCGTCGGCGGGCGCGATCCAGCCGTCGGCCGTGCGCAGCGGGCGGCGGAATCCGGCGGGCATGCGGGCGTTCCCGCCGTGGGCGGCACGCCGCAGGGCCGGGGCGGTCAGGAGGTCGGCGGCCCCGAGGAGGGAGGAGTCCACCCGGACGCCGTGGCCGGTGCGTTCCCTCAGCAGGAGGCCGGCGAGGACGGCTTCGGTGCCGAGGAGCCCGCCGAGTACGTCGAGCAGGGTCATCAGCGAGGGGGCCGCCGGTTCGTCCTCGGGGCGGACGGCCTCGCCGACCCCGGTGCGGGCCTGGACCATGAAGTCGGTGCCCATGGGGGCGTCGTCGAGCCGCCCTGCCCAGCCTCCGGTGTAGGCGAACACGAGCGCGGGATTGACCGGGGCGAGGTCGTCGGCGTCCAGGCCGAGCGCGGAGGCCCTGCCGGGTGCCCAGTTGTGGAGGAAGACGTCGGCCCCGGAGGCCAGTTCCCGCAGTCGGCGGCGGCCGGCGGCGGCCTTGATGTCGATCTCCACGGCGCTCTTGCCCCGGTTCAGGGCGAGCCAGCGTGCGGAGACTCCCGAACAGGTGGGCGGCATGCCGCGCAGCGGGTCCCCGCCGGGCGGTTCGATGCGGATGACGTCGGCGCCGAGGAGCCCCAACAGGTGGGCGGCGAGAGGCGCCTGGATGCGGCGGCCCGCTTCCAG